>JAAXZI010000091.1 GCA_012719955.1 Phycisphaerae bacterium
GGGTAAGGGTGATCAGGGCGGGAGCCCGAACAGAGGAGGGGGACAGGGAGACAAGGAGACAGAAGGGACGGAGGGACAGAGGGATAGGTGGAAATCGAGACCGGAACGCAGGACCCGGGTATCAGCCCCGGGGGCTCAGGAGAGGCCCCGTTGAGCCTCGCGAGACTGCACCGGTTTGCGGTCGGCCTCATACCCTGGGTGGCGATCGACCGGCCAGGCTTGGTCGTTACTAATTATCGGACCTCACATCTGGAAAGCTGGGGCTCGCCGGAGATCACCGCAAGGTACCGCCAACTCTGGGGACAGTGAGTCGGGGCGGCGCCCGGATCGCCCGGTACGTCCAGATGCCGAGTGGCTGGTTTGACGAGTTCCTGGCAGGCTGCTTCAAAGCCCCCCGCGTCCAAGTTCAAGGAAGTGCTCGGCCACTACCTGGTCTTTCGGCGCTGCTCAGAACGCATCCAATCGTTACGTCGAATTCCGCAACATGACCAACGGGAACCAAGTTCTGGTGGATTGCGTCCAACGGATAGTTGGATGCTGACCCGCCCGGTCGGACGCGTGAACTGGAGGTTGTCAGATGGTTCATCTCAGGGCGAGACCTGTATGCCGGCTCCGCAAGCCGGGCTACCCGACGAAGCTGGAGGTATCTGCGGACCCGGACCTGTTGCGGCAGCACCTGCCGCCGGCGTGGCTGTCCTCGCGCGAGATCGGCGGAGCGCTGGGGCTGCTGCTGGACGAAGCCTTTCTGCGGTTCGCAGTCCGCAACGACGTGCTGATCGCGATGAGCTTCGACGGGATCCGCGAGGCCCACGATCTGCACCGGCGATTGCCGAACGGGGGGCCGACCTTCGATGTGCTCCTCGAACGGCTGCGCATGCTGCTGGCGGTCCGGCCGTACGCGAGCGTACTCATGGTGGTCAATCCGCAGACCGCCGCCTTTCTCGTGGATTCTGTCTCTTTCCTGCTCGACGTGGGCTGCCGCTATTTGATCGTGTCGCTGAACTACGCGGCGGATTGGAATGAGGCGAACTTCAGGACACTGACCAGGCAGTACAGAAAGCTTGGTTCACTGTACGTCAAGTGGACGCGCGCCGGACGGAAGTTTTACCTGAGCCCGTTCGAGGTCAAGCTCTCGTCGCACATCAATCGCCACTGCTACCGCAAGGAGCGCTGCGAGCTGGCCGAGCGGCAGATCTCGGTGGACCCGCAGGGCTATCTGTACCCGTGCGTGCAGTTTCCCCAGGCCGGGCCGCAGAGCCCCTGGTGCATCGGGCACGTTTCGACGGGCATCGACGAGGCGGCACGGCGAAAGCTGTATGAACAGTCGCAGGCGGAGAAACCGTTCTGCGCGGGTTGCGCGATCCAGGAGCGGTGCAACAACACCTGCGGATGTCTCAACTGGCAAACCACGGGCACGATCAACGGTATCTCGCCGGTGTTGTGCCGGCACGAGCAGATGCTGGTGCCCATCGCCGATCGCATCGGGCGGATTCTCTATCGCAAGCGCGATCCGCGCTTTCTGCACAAGCACTACAACGCCGCCTATCCGGTCCTGTCGCTGCTGGAGGACGTCACGGCAGGCCAGCGGCCGAACGGAGGTCAACCATGATCAGGGCCATAGCGCGCAGGGGAACCGTGACGCTGATGGTGCTTGTGGTCGTGGTCGCCGGCGCGACCGGACTGGTCAGCTACTCGTACGCGCTGCCCGAAGACGGTCTCTGGATTTCCGCCGTCACCGTCAAGAGACAGGTGCAGACGGCCATGGTTCGCGGCACGCTGCACGTGGTGTACTCGCAGCCGCTGCGCTCGGCTGCGCCCCTGGCCACCAGCAAAACGGAGACACGCCTGGGCCCGTTCTACATGCGACGGGTCGTGTTCGGCAACACGATAGCCAATGGCGTGGGGCTGCCCTTCTGGTCGATTTGCATCCTGGCCATGATCTATCCGACTGTTGCGTACATCCGCGGCCCGTGGCGCAGATGGCGACGGCAGAACCGCAATCAGTGCATCCACTGTGGCTATCGTCTGGAGGGACTCACTGAGCCGCGCTGCCCGGAGTGCGGAAGCGAGTTCGAGGCGACTCCGGAGCCCGTTGCGACCCCGGCCGGCACGCAAAACGGATGAGCAAAAAGGCGCTCCGGCTCAGGGTTCATCTTCCTCGTCGGCGGACCGCGGGATGCCCAGGGCGGCGACCATGCCGGCGACGCCGCCGACACTCCGGACCAAGCCCATCACCTGAGCCATAGCCTCGCTGAGCTGGATCTTGGACTCCGGGGGTACCAACGAGAGAAGACGTTCGAAATGGAGCTCGGCCTCAGCCGGCGTGGGCCGACCCTCTCGCTCGTCAATAGCCATCGTTTCGAGCATGGACGTAAATACAAGTTGGATGGCCTGCGGCAAGCGCGGATGGGGCGGCAGGCCGTTGGCAAAGCACCACTGCCGGACGGCATCAAGCAAACGACTCTCGACGTCTTCGACTGCTTCCTTGAAGGCATCGATCGCCTCCTGATCCAGATTCATCTCTGCCGCCTGGAACTCGTCATCCAAATCCTCGTCGTCCAGGAACTCCGACGGCAGCGCGGCCACCACCTCGACATCGTCGCGGGCGGTGAACTCTTCAAGGGTCTGGCCAACCAGGCGGCGGCGGAGATCTTCGATATCGCCGACGAAGCGGAGCTTGCCCTCGAAGCCGAAGTCGCGGATGTCGGCCGTATGCCAGTCACCGATGTCGCCGAGCATGGCGACCCACCGTTCGTGGCGCCGCGGCAGGCGAAAGCCGTGGTCATGGGCCCAGCGAACGCCGCCGGCCACCAGGCGCCGCGCGGTAGCCAGATCGGTGGGCACCATCTCCGTCTGTCGTTGCATGGTGCCGACCCAGAGGTCATCGAATTCCTCGCGGGTCATGTCGAGCCGCCCGAAGACGTCCTTGAGCCCCAGGGCCCACGGGTCGATGAGAAAGCTGGCCGCGGCGTGCCCCCCGCCCGGGATGGGGCGAAGCACATGCAGGGCGATCATGCCTTCCTCGCGCCAGTCGCTGTTGATGTAGCAGACGGCCTCGTCGCCGGCAGCGCCGATGCGGCGATAGAGGCTGCCGCCCTGCTCGGCCCGGCGCTGAAAGGCCTTCTTCTCGCGACGTTTTTGTTCGCGGTGCTGTTTTTTCCTGTCGTGGCCGGCCATGAGAATCCTCCCGCATGAGATCCGTGTTGATGATATGCCGGAATTCCAGCCTGCGACAGGCACGGCACGGAAAATATGCGCGACGCGAGGGAACCCGGCGGCAAACGCAGGATCGGGGCGCCGGCCCACCCGTTCAGCTTTCACTCGCCGCTGAGGGCTGAAACCGGTAGAATCGACGCACCATGAGTACCGCATGCTATATTCAACGACCCAGCAAGACCAAAATCGTAGCCACTGTCGGCCCGGCCTGCCAGGCGCATGAGCGGTTGCTGGCGCTCATCCGTGCGGGAGTGGATGTGTTCCGGATTAACACCGCCCACGGGAAGCCGGCGGATTTCCAGGCCCGCTTCGACTCCATCCGCAAGGCCGGCGCGGAAGTGGGCGTGCCTATCGCCATCCTGGTGGACCTGGCCGGGCCCAAGATGCGTTTGGGAGAACTGGTCGGGGGCGAACTGGAACTGCACGTGGGGGAAAAAGTGCGCTTCGTGCGGGGGAATGTTTCGACCAGCCCGACCGACCTGACCACCACGTATGCGCCGCTCATTGATGAGCTGAGAGTCGGCGACCGGGTGATGCTGGCCGATGGGACGGTCATGTTGACCGTCGAAGAGAAGACGCCCGATGCGGCCGTGTGCCGCGTGGTGCAGGGTGGGACGCTGCGCAGCCGGCAGGGCGTGAACCTGCCGGGGGTGAAGCTCTCCGTGCCGACGCTGGGCGAGCACGACAAGGCCAACGCGCGGTGGGCGACGACGGCCGGGGCGGACTTCATCAGCCTCAGCTTCGTGCGCTCGGCCAATGATGTGCGCGAGCTCAAGGCCCTGCTGGACGAGATGGGCAGCACGGCCCAGGTAGTGGCCAAGATCGAGAAGCCCGAGGCGGTCGCCGAGCTGGACGCGGTGGTGGAGGCGGCGGACGCGGTGATGGTGGCCCGTGGGGACCTCGGGGTGGAGATCGACATCGCAGAAGTGCCCATGGTGCAGAAGCGGATCATCCGCGCGTGCCGGCAACACCGCAAGCCGGTGATCGTGGCCACGCAGATGCTGGACAGCATGCAGCATTCGCGGCTGCCCACGCGGGCGGAGACGGCGGACGTGGCCAATGCGATCCTCGACGGCGCGGACGCGTGCATGCTCTCCGGCGAGACGGCCATCGGCCAGTACCCGGTGGAGAGCGTGGAGATGATGGGACGGATCGCGCTGGCCACCGAGGCGCTGATGCGGGATCGGCGCGAGCCGGAGGAGATGGTGGCCCGGGCAACATCCGGGGCAGACCCCACTGCTCACAGAGCAGTGACACACACCGAGGCGGGCAAGATGCCCGCCACCCGGACTGGTGAGGCCGCCCGTTCAGACGGTGAGAGCTTTGCTCGGGACGTGGATGCGATAACGGATGCGATGGCCCACTGCGCGGGACACCTGGCGGAAATCATCGATGCCCGGCTGATGGTGGTGTTCACGCACTCGGGAGCGACGGCGCGATGCCTGTCGCAGGGCCGGCACTTCGTGCCCACGATCGGCGTGAGCGACTCGGAGGTGACCCTCCGGCGAATGTGCCTGTACTGGGGCGTGATGCCGCTGGCCGGAGCGCGGAAGGACTCCCCAGAGGAGCTGCTCAAGTCGGTGCGGTCCGAGATGCAACGGGCCGGCTGCCCGCTGACGGCCGGAGACAAAGTGGTGCTCATCGGAAGATCCGGCGGCGACGACGGGCGGCACAACATGGTGATGGTGCAGGAGGTGGAGTGAGTTACGACCGTCGTGGGGAAGTGTGAACGTGGGGAAGTGTGAACGTGGGAAGGTGCGAACGCGGGGCAGGCCTTTCTCATGTCCTGGGGGAAAATGGAGGCGGGTTGGTAAGAAAGGGCGCCAGCACGTGCGCGATCAACTCACTCCCGAGCCCGAAGCGCAAGCGAGGGACCTGGGCCGTTCGCCGGATCCATCCCTCGCTTGCGCTTCGGGCTCAATGGTCTCCGCCGATCCTGGCACGGACCCGAATGGACGCGGCGATCGCCAGGCCGGCGGTGAAGAGCACGGCGGCGGGGATCAGGACGCGCGCGGGCAAGGGGCCTTCGGCGGCGCTGGAGAGGCCGAGCCAATCCGCCAGGCGCGGGAGGTTGCCGATGACCATCAGCGCGGCGTTGTGCATCATGTGGGCCAGGATGGCCGGAAAGATGGAGCGGGCCTGCCAGCAGAGGTAGGCCAGCATCATGCCCAGCAGGGCCGTCACCGGGATGCGGTCGATCATGAAATGGTAGACGCCGAAGATCACGCCGGTGGCAAGGATGGCTGGCCACTTGCGCAGACTGCTGGACAGGCCGGAGAGCACGAAGCCGCGGAAGAAGAATTCCTCGCAGATGGCCGGCACCACGGCCATCAGCAGCACGATCAGCCACAGCGACGTGTCACCCAGGCCGGCCTCGATCTGCTCGCTGAACCGCTTCATCGTCTCCGAGACCGGCAAGACGTACGACTGCAGCCGGAGAAACTCGTGGGCCAGGGCCCAGCTCGATGCGCCGATCAGCAGCGCCGCCAGCCAGGCCCGCGCCGGCGGCAGGGTGAGTCTGAACGTGTCGGCCACGTCGATCCGGAAATAGAGCGTCAACAGGACCGGCAGCAGCAGGAGCAGGCCCACGAACTGCAGCGCCGCGAGCATGCCCAGCTTGCGCAGGAAGTCTTCCAGCGACGCGCCAAAGATCAGCGACTGCAGGTAGAAACTCACCGGAAACAGCAGCGCAGCGGCCAGCAGGGCCTGCGACGCGCTGGGGCGGTACGTGGGGCGGAAATACCGGCGTTGCAGCAGCGTCTTGTACGAGCCCGCGTCGGCGAACAGCACCACCTCCTGGCCGAACAGCCGGGTGGCGACGGCCACGGCCGCCGCGGCGTAAAGCGTGGTCGAGAGCAGCACTACCGCCACCTGCGACCAGGTGAAGGTCTGCTGGAACAGCTCGCGGGTCAGCAGCACCATGTTGCCCACCGGCACGACCAGCATGATGCCCTTCAGCTCCACGCTGGGCAGCAGCGCGCCGAAGGCCGGGATCATGGCCCCGATGATCACCGGCATCACGTAGTTCTGGGCCTCCTTGAAGGTGCGGGCAAAGCTGCACACGGCCACCAGGATCGCGGAGAACAGCAGCGCGAACGGCACCATACACACCAGGATGATGGGCAGCACGTGCAGCGGGAAGGTTACCGCCTGCTCGGTGAGGATCTGGGTGATGCCGCCAAAATGCATGGTGGCGGCGACGCTGCCGAGGTTGAGCAGCGCGGTGATCATGCCCACGGTGGCCACCACCAGGAACTTGCCCATGATGAGGTAAATCACCGGCACGGGGGCGGCCATGAGCGTCTCCAGCGTGCCGCGCTCGCGCTCGCCGGCGGTCAGGTCGATGGCCGGATAGATCGCCCCGGTAATGGTCATGAGCACGAGGATGATGGGGATGATCTGGCCCAAGGCCCAGCCGCCGCGCTGCCCTTCGGTGGCGGCGGAGACGGTTTTGACCTCCACCGGGTTGAGGATGAGGCTCACGGGATCGTCCTCCGGCAGGGTCGCGACGCGTTTGCCGAGGAAATCGCCCAACGCCTCGCGGGTGCGCATAGCGCCGAACTGATTGAGGATATCGGAGAGCTCTTTCATGGCCGTCCGGCTGTGCACGTCGATCTCGGTGTAGGCGATCTCGGCACTCAGGTGGGCCGGAGCGGGCGCGGGCTTGGGCGTCCAGGCCAAGGTCACGTGCAGGTGCACCTCGTCCCCGAGGCGACCAGGCGGCGTCTGCCCCACAACGACATTCCAGGTGGCCCGGAACTCGGGCGGCTCCGGGTCCGCGGCGTAGACGGCGTCGATGATGTCGCGCAAATCGGCCGCGGCGGGCTCGCTGTCCACCTCGACGGTGAAGCGCTCGGCCTTTAGCCGGGCGTGCTCACTCTCGGCGGCGCGCAGGAAGGCCAGCATGAGCAACGGGTAGAGCACCACCGGGATGACGATCATGGCCATGAGCGTCCGGCGGTCGCGCAGGATATCGATCAGCTCCTTGCGGTAGATCGCGCCGATGCGGGTCAGGGGGCGGGTCATGCGTGGCGCTCCTTGTCACGGAGGCCGCAGTGAACCGGGATCTGAAATCTGAAATCTGTAATCTGAGATCTCCAATCTGAGATCTCTGATCTGTGATCTGAGAACCACCCGCGGGCATGCCCCGAAGTGAGAAGTGAGCAGTGAGCAGTGAGAAACGCAAGCCAGGTCATGGGCGGGCCTCCGGTTCGGGGGCTGTTGATTCGAGAAGGTCCCTCGCTGGCGCTTCGGGCTCGGGGGCTTCGCCGGTTCCCTCGTTGGCGCTGCCTGCGTCGAAGGTCGGGGCGAGGGTATCGCTGACCAGGGCCAGGAAGATGTCGGTGAGACGCTCCCGGCCGGTCTGGGCCCGCAGGGCGGACAGATCCCCCTCGGCCACCAGCTTGCCCTGGTGCAGCAGACCGATGCGATCACACAACGATTCGGCCTCGTCGAGGTAATGGGTGCTCAAGAGGATGGCCTTGCCGTGGTCGCGTTCGCGGCGAATGAAGTCGAGGATGACGCGGTTGGTGAGCACGTCCAGCCCCAGGGTCGGCTCGTCGAGGATCAGGATGGGCGGGTCGGCGACCAGAGCGCGGGCGATGTTGGTGCGCTGCTTCTGGCCGGTGGAGAGGGCCCCGCAGCGCAGGTCGGCGAAGTCGCGCATGCCCAGGAAATCGATCAGCTCTTCGGTGCGGCGGGCGATGGTGGACCGATCAAGACCGCACAGCTCGCCGAAATAGGGTAGCAACTCTCGGGGGCTCAAACGCTGGTAGAGGCCGGTGTTGGCGGTCAGGAAGCCGATGGCCCGCTTGGCGGCCAACGGTTCGCGGGTCACGTCCACCCCGTTGACCAGGGCCCGCCCGGCGCTTGGCGCGATCAGGCCGGAGAGGACGCGCAGCGTGGTGGTTTTGCCCGCCCCATTGGGGCCCAGCAGGCCGTAGATCTCGCCGGCATACACCTGGAAGCTCAGACCGGCCACGGCCTGCTTCTCCGGGCCGGAAGCGGTCGGGAAGGCCTTCACCAGGTCATGGACCTCGATCATGGGCCGGGGTCGCTCCGGCGGATCGACGCAACCCGGTGACTTGAGCTCAAGGGGTTGTGCTGGTTGTTCGCTCATGCGGCTCGCCATTGTCATCGCGGGGCGGAAGAATACAAGCCGGCGCACGCGCGTTGCCGTTACCCGCCCGGCCCAATAGAATAGGCTTTACTTTATAACGATAGCTGCAGCGGGGAAGTTCAGAGTCCGGGATGAAGGTACGAGATATCATCAAGAGGCTCGAGCAGGACGGCTGGTATCTGGCGGGCACGCGGGGCAGCCACCGCCAGTTCAAAACCCGGGCGAGTCACGGTGCCAGGTAAGCCAAACGACGACTTGGCCCCTGGGACGTTGAACAGCATCATCAAGCAGGCTGGCTTGAAGTGAGGCCATATGCGATACGGAACAGTGATTGAGAAGGCTGAAGGCAACTACTCGGCGTACGTGCCCGATCTGCCCGGCTGCGTGGCAACGGGAGCTACTGTTGAGGAAGTGGAGCGCGAAATACGCGAAGCCATTCAGTTTCACCTCGATGGTATGCGAGAAGACGGGTTGCCCATTCCCGAACCCACCACCCTTTGCGAGTATGTCGAGGCTTGACTGACCCCGGGGGCCCGTACACCAGCTGAGGACTGCCGTCCCGTTGAGACTTGTGCTATACTGGAGGCAGTGAGACCTGCCGCCCAGAAGTCTCTCTTTGCGCCGAGGCCAATGTGTCTTCCACCCCTCCCGAGCAGCCTTCGCTGTGGATTGAAGCCCCTGAAGTTCGTGAAGGGCCGGTGGCCCGCGTAGCTCTGGCCGCAGCCGTGGAGGGCGAATACAGCTTCGCCGTGCCCGATGAACTGGCCGACCAGGTCGAGCCCGGCAAGCGCCTGCTGGTCCCATTCGGACGCGGGCGCAAGCCGCGGGAGGCGTTCTGCACCTCCATCACCCGTGAACGCTGGACGAACGCCCTCCGGCGGGTGGCCGGCGTGCTGGACCAGGAACGCCTGCTGGATGACAACCTGATCGAGCTGGGCCGCTGGATCGCCCAGTACTACTGCTGCCCGCTGGGGCGGGTGCTGTCGGCCATGCTGCCCGAGGCCGTGCGCGAACAGGCGGGGTTCAAGACCGTGCGGTCTTTCCGGCTTGCGCATCCCGAAGCGCGGACATGTGCCCCCGCCGGGCCGACAGCGGGGGAAACCACCGAGGACCACTGCTCACAGAGCAGTGGCACACAGGCGGATGGGAAGCCCACAAAGAAGCTCTCCCCCCGGCGGCAGGCAGTGATCGATGCGCTGGCCGGCCGGCCTGAGGGGATGGACCTGGATGAACTGCTCGAAGCCACAGGGGCGAGCAAGGGAGTAGTCGCGGCCATGGTCAAGGCCGGCCGGCTTTCGATGCAGACCCGGCGGGTGCCAGCCGAAGCGCCCAACTTCGACCGCCCGGGAACCGAGCCCACCTTCGAGTTGAGCGGCGACCAGCAGGCGGCCATCCGGCGAATTAGCGAACTGGCTGAGGCCGGCACGTTCAAGGCCGTGTTGCTGTTCGGCGTGAGCGGCAGCGGAAAGACCGAAATCTACATCCACGCCATCCGGTCGGTGCTGGCCCGGGGCAAGCAGGCCATCTTCCTGGTGCCGGAGATCGCGCTCACCACCCAGCTTGCGGACCGGCTGGCCAGCCGGTTTCACGACGTGGCCGTGGTACACAGCGGGCTCACCGGCGCCCGGCGGTCGCTGACCTGGTCGGCCATCGCCCGGGGCCTCAAGAAAGTCATCATCGGGACGCGAAGCGCGATCTTCGCCCCCTGCCCGAACCTGGGACTCATCGTGGTCGATGAGGAGCAGGAAGGCACCTACAAGAACCAGCAGGCCCCCCGCTACAACACGCGCGACGTGGCCCTCAAGCGAGCCCAGCTTGCGTCCATCCCCATCGTCCTGGGCTCGGCCACGCCCTCGCTGGAAACGTGGCACAACTGCGACCGGCTGGCGCATTTCGAGCGCATCACACTGCCCCACCGGATCGCCGGCCTGTCCATGCCCGCGGTGGAATTCGTTGACATGCGCACCGAGTCGCGCAGCCGGCCGGGGCACATCCACCTGCTGTCCCGAAAAATGGAACAGGAGCTCCAGGCCACGCTGGACGCCGGCAAGCAGGCGGTGCTGCTGCTCAACCGGCGCGGATTCGCCAGCTACCTGGTGTGCAGCCGATGCCAGAACCCGATCGTCTGCCCCAATTGCCGGGCGAACATGGTCTTTCACCAGACGGTGGGCAAGGCCATCTGCCACCACTGCTCGGCGAAGATGGTCGTGCCCCGGCGCTGCGGGGACGCCTCCTGTGGCGGCACGCTGATCAAGTTCGGCATGGGCACGCAGCGGGTGGAGGAAGAGCTCAAACAGAAGTTCCCGCAGGCGCGAATCGCTCGTGCGGACAGCGACTCGATGACCAGGGTGAGCAAGTACGAGCAGGTGCTGCGCGACTTCCTGGCCCACAAGCTGGACGTGCTCATCGGGACGCAGATGATCGCCAAGGGGCTGGATTTCCCCGAGGTCTCATTCGTCGGCGTGGTGAACGCGGACACGTCGCTGTCGGCCCCGGACTTCCGCGCGGCCGAGCGAACCTTCCAGATGATCGCGCAGGTGGCCGGCCGCGCCGGCCGGGCACGGGGGGCGGGCATCTTGCCCGCCTCAGACCATCTCGGAGGGGCAAGCAGTGCGCCTGCCTCCGATCCCGGCGGGCGGGTGGTCGTGCAGAGCCTGGTGGGCATGTCGCCGGCGCTGCAGTTCGCGGCCAAGCACGATTACGAGTCGTTCGCGGCCCACGAGATGGCCCTGCGCAAGCGGCTCGGCTGGCCGCCGTTCGCCCGGCTGGCGCGGATCATTCTCACCTTCCGAACCGAGTCGCAAGCCCGCGCCGAGGCCCACCGCCTCGCCGACCTGGTGCGACAATACATCGTGGACGAGAAGATGCCGGCCGACGTGCTGGGTCCGCAGAGCGCGCCGCTGTCGCGGCTGCGGAACAACTTCCGCTACGATTTCCTGATTCGGTGTCCGAACGCATCGCGCTTGATGGAGACGTTGTCACGGCTACGTAACGTGGGCGCGCTGGTGCCGATGGGGAAGCATCTCACCATCGATGTGGACCCGGTGTCGTTACTTTAGTCAGTGGTCAGTTGTTCGTTGTCCGTTGTTGGGTCAGTAGTCCTTTTGTCAGTTGTCGAGATACCGTCGCGTATCGCCGGTGGCGCCAAGCAACTGACCAAAGGACCAATGCCCCAACAACTGACCACTGACCACGAACAACTGACACCCCCCCCTCAAAGCTTCAGCAGCTCCGCGATAATATTGTTCTGCGGATATGCGTGTCCCTTATATTGCCGGAAGCCCTCGCCGTAGGGACGGTTGATTTCCTTGCCGCGCTGAGCGCCGCGGCGCTTCATGGATTCCACGTACTCGTCCATATTGTGGTGGGCGCGCAGCCATTCGCGCTGCGAGACGTGGCAGGCCAGCATCTTCTCCTTGAGCGGCATCACGTCGGTGATGTCCACCACGAAATCAGCCGGGATGGGCTGGCCGTAAATGTCGGTATTGTCGGGCACGTCCACGTAGTAGAGGTGCGGGATCTTGGGGAACGGCGGAGCGGGGCAGGGATCGTAGGTCAAGAGATTGGGCGCGCCGGCCCCGAAGCAGGCGTTGCGCACCACCCGGCCGGTGTTCTCGTGGTCGGTCATGTAATCCATCGGGGGATGGGTGAAGACGATGTCCGGCTTGACCCGGCGGATGATCTCGGTGAAGCGCAACATGGTGGGCGCATCGCAGCAGATGAGCAGATCCTTGCAGCCGGCAGCATAGTATTCGGCATCCACCAGCGCGGCCGCATTGCGGGCCTCCTGGTTGCGGATGCGGGCGATCTCGTCGGGCGGATACTGGGTGGTGCCACAATCGCCGCTGGCGGCAGTGGCGATGGCGAGCTGGCAGCCGGCTTCCTGTTTGAGGCGAATCATGGTGCCCATACAGGAAAACTCCGCGTCATCGGGATGGGCCATAAAGGCAAGGACTTTGAGTGACATTGGCGACTCCTTCGGATCAGACTGACAAGGGGACCTGGAGACAAGGGGACAAGGAGACAAGCGATTGATCTTCCCCGTGTCTGCTGGTCCCTTTGTCTCGGCACATACGAGCATCCCCCGTGGTACGAAACAGGCCACGAATCATTCATCCATCAGCCGGCCTTGTCAAGCCGGTGGGCGGTAACGGTAAATAATCGCCCGCTGCACCTTGCCCTTCACCGCCTGCTCCTCCACGTGTGCGCGGGTCAGCTCGCCAAGGGCCGCAGCCTGCTCCAAATCCTGCAGAAAAGTGGGCGAGTAGCGCGACACGCGCTGGACGTCGAACACCAGCCAGTCGGGATGGTGCGCGCGGGCCTCGGCCAGAATGCGGGCGATGTCCTTGTCCCGGTCCAGCGGCGACCACTGGTGGATGCCGTTGGCGTAGAAGGCCACGCGGTGGCGCGTGGTGTGGACCTTCGCACCGGAGGGCTGCTGGGAGCGGATCCACTCGCCGGCCCGGCGCAGATACGCCTCGTGGGCGTAACGCCACTCGAACATCCACGGAGCGGTGGGCGCAACCAGCGCAATGACCACGAGTACCCCCACGGCCACCCGCCGCCGGGCGGGAACGAGATCCAGGATGGCCGCGACCCCCGCGGCGCTGAACGGGAGCGTGAGCCCAGCCAGGATCATCGTGTGCCGGACGCTGAGCAAATCCGCATAGTCGAAACGAAGAACCAGCAGCACAACAATGACAAAATGCA
Organism: Phycisphaerae bacterium; assembly: GCA_012719955.1. GTDB lineage: Bacteria > Planctomycetota > Phycisphaerae > UBA1845 > PWPN01 > JAAXZI01. The sequence goes on from JAAXZI010000091.1 coordinate 13,046, forward strand.
GCGAACCGGCAGCCGTCACCAGCCGGACGGCGGTACGATCGGCGGGCAAGCACTTTCGCAGAAACAGCCACGCGATGGCCGGCAGCAGGAGCGTCAGGCGCAGGGCCCGGCCCCAATGTTCCACCGCCAGCCCGGCGGCCTTGGCCACGTCGGCGGGGACGGAGCCCAGGGCGGCACGTGAAGGTGTGCCACTGGTCGGTGAGCAGTGTTGATCGATGGTTGATGAAGCGAGAAGTGAGAAGTGAGAAGTGAGAACTGCATCGAGGCGCGAGTCTATGGCCAGCGTCGTGAGCTCCCGGTAGCGAGCACCATCATCTCCACATGAGCCCTCTGCGGGAGTGCCAGACGCCTGCAAAGAAATCCGCTCAAAGGGGAAGCTTTTCCCCTGGCTGTCACAGGTTTCCAGGAGCCACTGCCACCCGGCGACGGCGGGTTCGGCGGCTTCGCACGAACCCGGCAAGAAGCGAGGAAGCGACTTCTTCTGGACCAGCTTGCCGGTGATGAGCATGTACGGCGAGGCAACCAGCCCGGCGCCCAGGACAACAACCAGCGGGCCGACCAGCCGGCGCGGGAGTCGGCACGGCCCTGTCAGCCCCAAAGCCGCCGCGGCGGCCACCACGGCCACACCGGCGCCTTCGGGACGCATCAGAAAAGCCAGGCCGGACAGCGCACCGGCCAGAAAGAGCCAGCGCAGCGCGAGGCCCGCGGGTGGGCAGGCGGTCGGAAGCCCGGTCGCGCGAGGACAAAAACCCCGGATGGCCGCACAGAGAGCCAACAGATACAGGGTCAGGTGCGGCATGTCCGTGAGAACGTCGGCGGAGAGCTGGCAAAACTCGGCGGCCAGCGCGGCCAGCATGGCCGCGAGGAGGGCCACCCGCCGGTCGAACAGCAGGCGGGCCAGCGCGTAAACAGCTATCACGACGGTAAGACCGCCCAGGAGAGATACGGTTACACCGGCCAGCGTCCAACTTCGCACCGGGTCGTCCAGCACCGAGCTCACCGACACGCCCAATGGGCGCAAAAGGCCGCCGACGGCCTGCAGCGCCGTGTGAGCGGCCAGGACCAGAGCAGGATAGAGCGGGTGCTGGGCCTGCGTTCGCATTTCCGCGGCGGGATCGCGGGCCAGGCCCTGGGCGTACCAGATGAAAGTCGCGCCGTCGCGGCTGATCATCGTGGCGGTGAGAGCAAGATAGAGGCGGACCGGGAACGCCACGAAAACGACGATGACCAGCAAAGTCCATAGCGCGTAGCGGGACCGCCGCCCCCCCGCATGCGCGTTCGCGGAGATGTCGGGTTTGTCGACCAAACCCGCATCAGTCCCCCCGCCCCCCGCACGGGGCGAACTGTCGCCGGAATCGTTAAGCACGTCTGTTGCCACGCGGATAAGCATCGTGGAATCCGTTCCGTTCGTCCAGCCCGGATGGTAAGATGCTTGCAGAGCCACTGAAAGGAATACGACATGCTGTTGTTCCTGCTCGCCCCACTCCTCCTGGCCGGTTTTCTGTTGTGGCGCTGGCTGGCCCGCCGGCGGATTCGTCTTGGTTCGTTATTGCTGTACGTGGTGGTGATGAGTGGGCTGATCTGGGGCGCGCTGCGCATCCTGGCGGAAATCGCCGGGGCGCGGGTGATGCTTCGGGAAGTGCTCGTCGTCCTGTGGTTTGCCATCGCCTGGCGGCTGGCGTGGAGCATCTGGAGCCGGACGGTGGGCCGCTGGGGGCAGCGATGGGTTCGCTGGGCCCGGCTCCAGCGACGACGCGGCGCGCACCCGCCGGGCGTGATCCGGCTGATCCCCTGAGGCCGGGCAGCGCTGACGGCCGTGATTCTCTTTCCCGGGTTCCTGAGCAGGGTGGGCGCGCATCGCTGCAAGCTGCGCGACGGCCACGATCCGAGCGTTTACCAACTGCAATTCGAGGCCGTGCGCATTCCGATGGCCGACGGGCTGACGCTCGACGGCTGGTTTATTCCCGAAGAGAATGCCGAGCGGACCATCCTGGTTTGCCACGGGGCGGGGGCCAACAAGGGTAATTTCGTCTGGTTCCTGTCGGCCTTGGCACACGAGGGTTACAACGTGGCCTTCTTCGATTTCAGGGCCCATGGGGCCAGCGACGGCCGGACAACCACCTACGGCATCCGCGAGCGGCTGGATGTGCGCGCGGCGGTGGACTGGCTCAAACGCGAGCGGCCCGGGCAGTCGCGTGTCGTGGTGGGGCTGGGATCATCCCAGGGCGCGATGGCATTGGCCCTGGCCGCCGCCGAAGACCCGCGGATCGAAGCCGTGGTGCTGGACAGCCCGTTTGTGTCGCCGCGCGAGCTGGTACGCGGGCACGCCGCGCGCTTGCCGGTGATCGGCCCGCTGGCCGCGGACTGGCTACTCGCATTGGCCTCACTGCAGACCGGCACGAACTTCTTCGTGGCCTCGGCCGAGCAAGCCGTCGCGGCCATGGGCGACCGGCCGGTGCTGGTCATTCACGGCGATGGCGACATCCTGATGCCGGCCACGCACTCGCAGCGGCTGTACGACGCGGCCAAGGGACCGCGGGAGATATGGTTCGGGCCGGGCACGCACAGTAACATCGTCACGGCAGATCCGACCGGGTATCGGGAACGGGTGTTCGGGTTTCTTGAAAAGCATTTGGGCCCGATACCGGGACGCCGTGTCCGCTATGGCAAGTCGTAGTGAGGAGGCCAGTCTATGGAGCGCTTTCCTCGTTGGCTGCACTGGGTGATCGTCTTGAACCTCCTGCTTTGGCTGGTAGTGGCCGGCAGCTTGATCAGAGGACATGATCCGTCGGTGGCGATGGTCGCGTGGCTGGGGGTGGGGCTGGCCGCGGTCCTCCAACATTGGGCGTACTACCAGGCCCGGCGTGGCAGTACACGCAAGGCCCCCTCGCCAAGCGATGGAGCGGCCGGCCATTCGGCATAGCAATCAACGGCCGGTACACAGGGCCACGGCGAAACGGAGGCCGGCCGCTGGGAGGTAAACGGCCGGTACAGAGCCCGGCTGCTACAGGGTACGGCTGCGGCATTACGGCCAGAAAGCCGCCACTGCCGCTACGATCCAGATGCCGATGCCGACGACCAGCTTGGCCACGGTGCCGAAGAACCGCCCCACGCCCGCCCCCAGGCCGGAGCGCACGGCTGGCTCCAGCTCCCGCCCGCCGGCCAGCTCAAAGGCCAGGGCCCCGCAGAACGCGCCGCCACAGGCGCCCATCAGCGAACCAATAACCGGGATGGGGATTACGAAGGTTCCGGCCACGGCGCCAACGAGGCCACCCAGCAAGGCGCCAAACGCCCCGCTACTGCTCCCCCCGGCGGTCCGTGCGCCGAAAACGCCGGCCACAAATTCCAGCAGCTCACCCAGGACCGCCAACAACAGCAGACCCAGCAGCGTGTATCCGGAGATCATCCGCTGATCCCAGAACAACCACGCCACCACCACGGTGGAGCCGACCATCAGCCAGTTGCCCGGCAAGCCGAACAAGTTCAGGGACAGCCAGACCGCGTTGGCCACGACCAGGATTGTTGCCCAGATGTATGGCATGGGAGCCTCGCCTCGCGCCGTGTCGGTACACTTATCATATCCCCTCTGAGCCCGAAGCGCAAGCGAGGGATGGGCGAACCATGATCGTGCAGAGGGTGGCACACCTTCTCCGAAGGTGGGTTCGCGATTTTTTCGGCTCGAAACCGGATGTTTACCCACAGATCGCCACAACGGAAAGAAATCGCGAGCCCAGGTTCAAAGAACCTGGGCCACCCGGCGTCCCTCGCTTGCGCTTCGGGCTCAAGCACTACAGCTCGATCTGCTCGTAGCGTTTCTGAACATAGGTGCAGCCGACGTTGATGCACTCGAGATGAGCGGCTTTGAGTCGGCCGGCGAGGTGGCTGTGGCCGCAGAAGGCGTAGCGCACCTTGGGCTCGGCCAGGACCATCTCGCCGAACATTTCGCTGCCCAGATATGCGCCCGCAAAAGCCCAACTCGGGTTCCGGGCGGGCGGAACAAACGCCGCAAAGGGCACGTGATGAAAAGCGGCCACAATCTGCCGGCACACCAGGGCCACGGCAGCCAGGCCGGCCTTGAACCGCTCCAGCAGGCGGTGACAGAAATCGAGGTCGCTCATGGGCAGACGCACATGCTCGCCATCCATCCAGCGGGCGCCGATGGACAGGGTCGCCTCCGGAACGTCGTCGGTCTCAGCCAGCAGGTGCTGATAGCGGGCCAGCCGGGCGGCGGCGCCGGGGGCGATCTTCTCGCGGTAGAAGCGCAGCGGAATCTTCAACCAGGCCGGGCGATACCCGAAGTCGTACCAGCCCATCGAACCGACAAAACCCACCTCGCCGATGACCAGCGGCTCCAGATCCAGAGGGTGGAAGCCGGTTTCGCGGCAGATGGCCGGGAGGATCCGTTCATAACGCTCCAGCGAGCATTCGCCGGGGTGGGTCCAGATGTCGTGATTGCCGGCCACGAAGAGCTTGCGGCCGGGGAACGGGTCGAAAAGGGTCAGGCACTCCCGTACAATGTCCACGTCCCGGCCGGCGACGTCGCCCAGGACCAGCAGAACATCGGCATCGAGCCCGCAGATTTCCCGCGCGATGGCCCGGGCCGGTTCGCGGCTGCGGGTGATGTCGTAATGTAAGTCGGCGGTGACAAGGACTTTCAAGAGATAACGGCCTCCATTCAGAGAGTGTAGCTGGACACGGGCCAGAGTGGAAGATAATGGCAGAAGACACACCCACGCCAGGCGCCCCGCTTCTCCCCGATGCCTCATCCATGCCCGGCGGCGCCGTGCTGGCGGTTCAAGATCTGGTCAAGACCTATCGCCTGGGCGACGAGGTGGTCTGGGCCCTCAACGGCGTATCCCTGTCGATTGAGGCCGGGCAGCTCGTGGCCATCATGGGCGCCAGCGGGTCGGGCAAGAGCACGCTGCTGCACCTGGCCGGGGGGCTGGATCTGCCCGACTCCGGCCGGGTGATCGTCGAGGGCAAGGACCTGTCCAGCATGTCCGACCGCCAGCGGACGCTGTTCCGGCGGCGGCGGATGGGCATCATTTTTCAAGCCTACAACCTGCTGCCCACGCTGACGGCGGCGGAAAACGTGGCCGTACCTCTGCTGGTGGACGGCACGCCGACGACGGAAATCCAAAAGCGGGTCGAGCAGGCCATCCAGGTTGTGCATCTGGAGAAACGGATGCAGCATCGCCCGCAGGCATTGTCCGGCGGCGAGCAACAGCGCGTGGCCATCGCCCGGGCCTTGTTGAATGACCCGGCGGTGGTGCTGGCCGACGAACCCACCGGCAATCTCGATTCGGTTCAGGCCGAAGAAATCTGGAAGCTGCTTCGCAAGCTGGCCCACGAACTGGGTAAGACGGTTCTGATGGTGACGCACGAGGCGGCGGCGGCGTCTTATGCGGACCGGGCCTACGTGCTCAAGGACGGGCGACTGGTCGGCACGATCGAGGAGATGGAGCCTGGCAATGCGGCACTGGTCGCAGCTCGGTATACGCAACTGGCGGGTTAGGCCAGGACGCACGGCCAGTGCGCTGGCCGCCATTGCGCTGGGTGTGGGCGTGGTGGTGTGGGTCACCTGCGCCTACGAGTCCGTGCGCCTCGCCCTGGAGGACCAGGTCTGGTTCTGGATCGGGCGAAGCCACCTGTCCGTCGAATCGCTTTACGGCCTCTATGGGGTCATTCCCGAGACCATCCGGGAGGAGGTCCGCAAGGACCCCAACGTGGCCGCTGTCACCGCGCGGCTCAAGCATGGAATGACGGTGATTCCGCTGGCGGCGCACAGCGGACCGGCGGCCTCCGGGGCGGATCAGCCATCCGCCCCCACACGTCCCCAACAGGCCGGCGAGCCGAAACCGCTCACCATCCGGGGGCAGGTCTTTGAGGATGCGGAAGACAGCCTCCCGGGTGCCCCTTCCGCCGGCCGGGCCGTGATCGCCGTCGGCATCGAGCCCGAAATGGAGAGCGAGTTTCGCCCCTTCAACACTGAGGACATCACCGGCCGCATGCTGACCGTCGGCGATACCGACGTGGCGGTCATGGACCACGAGCTGGCCGGGAGCCTGCGGCTCAACGTGGGCGATAAGTTCATCCTCCGCAACGTGACCACGGGGGAGGCCGCACCGGTCCGCGAGCGCGAGGGCGTGCTCACCATCGTCGGGCTCATCGACATGCATCGAGTCGCCAAGCGGCAGAAGCCGGTGGTCATCGCCCCGCTGAAAACGATCCAGGACCTGACCGGCAAGAGCTCGCCGCCCAGCGTGACCCGCATCGATATGCTGCTCCGTGACTCTGCGCCGATCCCGCTGCATCAGACGACCAAGCGGATCCAGCAGATGATGCAGACGAAATACCGGCGGGCGCCCGCCTCGGTGTCCTCGTCGGATGCCAAGCTGCGGCAGATCCGCGCCGCCGAGCGGCAGACGCAGTTCATGCTGCTGCTGATCTCGACGGTGGCCCTGTTCACGGCGTTCTTCGTGATCCTGTCCACGCTGAGCATGGGCATGGTGGAGCGCATCGGGCAACTGGGCATGTTGCGCTGCCTGGGCACCACCCGGCTTCAGATCGCGGCCCTGGTGCTGGCCGAGGCCGTCCCGCTGGGCGTAGCCGGCATATTGCTGGGCATTCCGGTGGGCTTCGGCCTGGCGCGCATGACCGTATGGATCGCGCCCGAATATATCGGTCAGTTCGCGGTGAGCTGGACGGGGCTGCTGCTGGCCCTGGCCGGCGGCGCGGGCACCACCCTGCTGGGCGCGCTGTTCCCGATGGTGCAGGCCATGCGGGTTTCTCCGCTGACCGCCTTGCGTTCTCAGGCTTATCACCCCTCCGTGGTGCCGGTAGTCTTGTCGGCCGGACTGGGCCTTCTGCTGGTCCTGGGCCATGTCTTCATGATCCGCCACTACGGAGGCGGAGGCGGCGCGGTCAGCGAGTTGTTCCTGAATCCGTCCAAGCCGGTTGCGGCCGTGAGCCTGTTGTATGCCGGGTATGCCTTGATCGCGCCCGCGCTGGTCTTGACGCTGGGCTATATCGTGGTGCGGGTGGCGGCGTTGGTCCTGCGGGTGCGCTACCAGTTGCTGTCCGACCAGGTTGGACGGGCGGCCTGGCGATCGGCGGCCATCTGCTGTGGGTTGATGGTGGGACTGTCGCTGGTCGTGTCGGTAGTCGTTTATAGCGAATCGCTGGCCAGGGGCTGGGATTTTCCGAAGGACTTCCCGGAAGCCTTCATGTACATGTCCTCGCCGGTGCCCCGGGCCCGGGCCGACCAGGCTCGGGGGAGCGTTCAAGGGCTCAAGAACAGCGCGCTGGTCAACGAGCGCCTGCAGTGCCGGATCGTGGGGCGCGGGCTCTTCGATTTCGGTTTAACCCGCTTCGTAGCCGGCGACCCGGATGAGTTCTTCAAGATGGCCAACCTGACCTTCGTGCAGGGCGACCTGGAGAGCGCCCGGCAGAAGCTTACCCAGGGCGGGCACGTGCTGGTCACCCCCGAGTTTCTGCGCGCCCAGCGTGTGGAGATGGGCGATCAGATCACGCTAAGTGCGGCCGGACGGCGGGTGCCGCTTCGAATCGCGGGCGTAGTGACGTCGCCCGCGCTGGACATCGCCGCGAACTATTTCAACGCCGGCGAGGCCCTGACCATGGCCTCGGCTTTCGTGGTGCTGGGAACCTTCCGGGATCTCCAGCGCTCGTTCAACATGGCCCCGGAAGCGACTATGTTCCTGTTCAATTTCGACCTGCCCGCCGAGCCGCAGGCCGCCCCCCCGCCACCGCTGTTTGGCGAAAAATACCCGCCCAGGCTGATGAACGCGGACGAGGCCGCACGGCTGTTTTTGAGCTGGCGGGCGGCCATGCCGGAGCGCACGGCGGAGCTGAACACGCTGGAGAGCCAGCTTCGCGAGGCGACGGACGGAGGCTTCAAGCTGCAATGGGGCGAGAGCCCCCTGCTGAAGGTGTTCCGCGACGCGCTGCTGGGCATCGACTGGATGCAGTTGAAAACCGCGCCGGCACGATGGCGATCGTATCGGGAAGAGCTGGTCATGCGGCTGATCGCCTTCAAGGCGGGCACGGCCGCGGAACATTCCGGCTCGGTGAGCGTGTTGAAGGAGCAGATCGATCGCGACCTGCGCCGGGCGACCATCCTGTTCACCGCCGTGCCGCTGGTAGCGTTGATCGTGGCCGCCCTGGGCGTGGGCAATCTCATGATGGCCAACGTGGTCAGCCGGACGCGGCAGATCGCGATGCTGCGGGCTATCGGTGCGACGCGCGAACAGATCACCCGGCTGGTGATGGGCGAGGCTCTGGTACTGGGTCTTCTGGGTTGTCTGCTGGGGCTGGGGCTCGGCCTGCATCTGGCCTACAGCATGAATGCGATCACCCTGGCCATCTGGGGCTACGAGGCCAAATGGAGCATTCCCACCGACCTGGTGGCGGCGGCCATCGGGTTTACGATGACGGTGTGCCTGGTGGCCGGACTGGTACCGGCACTGCGGGCGTCACGCAGCAACGTGATCGACGCGCTGCAGGCTACGTGAGCAAGCCGAACAACAGGAACAGCTTTGCCCCCCTCATCCGAATTCCAAATGAATCTTGTGCATTGGGTGGCCCACCTCTTCCAGAGGTGGGTTCACGATTGGGACAACCAAACAGGGTGCCAACGGCATCAACCGCGAGCCCGGCTAAAGCCGGCTACCGATGGTAAACAGAACAGTTGAAGACAGATTGCCCGGTTAAGTCCTACCGCCGCGCCGGTTGCCCATCCCGCTGTGCCTGGCCCGAGCCCCGGCTGCTTTTTCCCGCTTGCCTGCCTCGCTGTTGCAGCAGCCAGTTGGTGGCTTCCTCGACGGCCAGGGGGGGCAGGATGTGGGAGGAGTCATACCAGCGCAGCTCCTTGGGCTCGCGCGCGGCGGCGAAAAGCGCGTCCACCGGTTCCTTGGGCAGATACAGGTCGAGGTTGCCCGCCTGGATGAGCACCGGGCGCGGCGCGAAACGGGCGATGGCCTCGGTGGGCCGAAGATCAGGAAACCGCTCCAGCAGCGGCTTCTGGGGCGAGCGCTCCTGCCGGCGGCCCCGCGCATCCGCCGGAACCGCCTCGGACACGGGCGACATCAACACCAGGGCCGAAACGCGCCGGTCCGCCGCGCTGGTCAGTGTCGCCAGCCAGCTCCCCATCGAGTAACCAACCAGGAAAACGCCGCCGGAGGTATCCAATTCCTTACGCGACTCGGCTAGGTCGATGGCCTGACGCAGGTCGATAACCGCCTGCGCAAGCTGACGGTGCGTCTTCTTCGGATCGCCCTCGGCAAAGAGCGACTTGGGCGGGCCGGGACGCTCGCCGTGCATGGGCAGGTCGATGGCCAGCGTTGCGAAGCCGCGTCCCACCAGTTCGGGGGCCAGATAATGCGTGATGTGCTCGCCCGAGCTGGCATAGCCATGAACAAGCACTACGACGGGAAAGGGCGCCCGGCCCCGGGGCAAGGTCAACAGCGCGGGCACCTCCTGGCCGGCCACATTGCGAAAGACCAGATGCTGCTGGGTGGCGCGGGCCACCTTGATCCCCCCGGACTTTTCGACCTCCTGCACCTTCAGGCGGGGGGGCCGGTTGTAATCGAAAGCGTTCGGGGACCAATCAGCGCCGGCCAAAGCGGTGAACAACGCCAGAGCGATGGAGATCACTGGAGTACTCATGGTCAGTTTCCCGAGTTGCGGCCTTTGGGCTTTGGTCGGCAATGACTAATGACTAAGCCGTGGGCAGGACCTTTAGTCATTCAGACATTTCGTCATTGGGGCTTCTTTAGACATTAAGGCTTAGACATTAGACATTTTTCGACCGCCTCTGCCGCTCGATGTCCTGCCGCACTTCCGGCAGCAAATAGTGAGCGTCAATTTCCTCCAGGCCGGCCAGGGCCGCCAACGTACGATCATAGCGCGTGGCCAAGTCGGCGGCGGTGTCCACAAACAACACCCGCCGGCCTTTCAAGCGACACAGCCCTCCCCCACCGCCACCCATGGCTTCAGCGCGGACGTCGATGCCGATCTGTTCCGCCAGTTCCAGCAGGGCCTCCAGGCGCCGGGACAAGTCCATGGCCGCTCCCTCAAGTCAATCTGAGCGGGGTGCCGATATTGCAGGTACGCCCTATAACGTGGAACAGGAGTAGCATGCATCGATCAGCAACCAAGCCGCCGAAACGCATTCCTCCACCACGCATCGAGGGCTGGGTTGCCAACCGTCCGGTCAGCGCGCCCCTGGGCGTGGACACCCCCGCCGGCTCTACTTTACGGGAGAGCACCGATCCGCTCCAAGCGCACCTGGAACGGCTGCAGGCCGAGTTCGATCTCCTGAAGCGCCAACTCCGCCAAACCCAGAAACTTGCGAGCCTCGGCACCAACGCCGCAGTGATCGCCCACGAATTTAACAACCTGTTCACGCCGGTGGTTGCATACGCCCAGCATGCCCTGGATACCAACGACGTGGAACTGATGCGCAAGGCCCTGAGCAAGACGGTGGAGCGGTGCGCCACCATGCGCAACATGGCCGATCGGCTCATCGGCCTGGCCAAGAACGCGGACTCGGCGATCAAGACCTTCCGCGTTCTTGAAGTGGCACAGGCCGCGATCGAGTGCCTGGGCCGCGACCCGGAGAAAGACAACATCACCGTCAACTTGCAGATCGACCCCGATCTGACCGTGCGCGCTAATGAGCACGGGTTGATGCAAGTGCTTTTCAACCTTGTAATTAACGCACGACAGGCCCTGCTGGGGCGCGGACGCGGCCGACTGACGCTCGACGCCGCTCCCACGGCCACGGGCGAGGTCGAAATCAACGTGCGCGACAACGGCTGCGGCATCCCGCCGGAGAACCTCGAACGCATCTTCGAGCCCTTCTTCAGCACCAAGCAGAACGCGGAGAAGCCGGATCAGCGCGGGCTCGGACTGGGCCTGGCCATCTGCCGTGAGATCATCGAAGAATTCGGTGGACGGATCTCCGTCAGCAGCGAGGTCGGGAAGGGCACGACTTTCACCATCTCTCTGCCGCAGGGCGAGTAAAGAGGCCCTGCCAAGGCCCTGTGCAACCCCGCAGCCCTCCTGTGCCGTCTCTCCGCGGCGCGGCTTGATCGCCGTGATACAATACCGCGTCATGCCGGAACTTCCTGAAGTAGAAACGGTTGCGCGTGGTCTTCAACGTCGACTGGCCGGGCGGGTGATTGATTCGGTGTACCTGGTCCAGCCGCGCATTGCCCATGGCCCCCACGTGCCATGCGATGATTCGCTTCGAGGCCGTCGGATTGAGCGGATCGCCCGCGCCGGCAAGCAGGTACGAATCAGCCTCAGCGGCGGCTGGACCCTGGTTGTCCACCTGGGCATGACCGGACGGCTTATCGTCACTGCGGCGGACGAGTCGCCGGCCAAGCATACGCACCTGCGGATTGCTTTCCGCGGCGAGCCTGTGGAACTGCGCTTCTGCGACCCGCGGCGGTTCGGAGGAGTGTGGCTGGTAGACGGAAATCCTGATGAGGCAAAAGGTTGGATCGGTCGGCGGATTCCGCCGGTAGCGGCCGATCCGTTGCGGATCTCGCTGGCCCAGTGGCGAAAGCTGATCGCCCGCCCTCGGCAGATCAAAGCCTTGCTGCTGGATCAGAACCCACTCAGCGGCGTGGGCAACATTTACTGCGATGAGGCCCTGCACCGGGCTGGCATCCATCCGCTGACCCGTGCGGCGGATCTGTCCCCGGCGGCGAGCCGAAAACTCTACCACGCTTTGCGGCGGGTGCTGACCGAGGCTATCGCCTTGGGCGGATCGAGCGTGAGCGACTACCGAAACGCGCAGGGTGCACCCGGCCAGTTCCAGACCCGGCACCGGGTCTACGGGCGCGAGGGTCAGCCGTGCCGACGATGCCGGACCCCCATTATCAGGCTGGTGGTGGCCGGGCGGGGAACGCATATCTGTCCGAAATGTCAGCGGTTGCGCTGATGCACAGGCTATCATTCAAGAAGGGGGTACAGGGGCTCGGAGGCCTGGCTCATGGAACCGAAGAACAAGCTCCCGCCCCGGGTTCGCCGGCTGCAACGATCATTGCTGGCCATTGTGGTCTCCGTCCTGGTTGTCTTCTGCCAGGGCGCCGTGGTGCTCTTCGTGGCCGGCTCTTCCACGCGAGCCACCAGCCGGGCGGCGGCATATCTGCTGGTGGGCGCGTCGACCGTACTCATCACGACCTTTCTCGTGGCCTACATCACCCTGTGCGTCCTGCAGCACCGGGCTGGCGGCCTCGATGCCAACCTGGGTCGGGATGCATGAGGCCGCGGCCACCAACGCGAGCACGAAATCCGCGGCCCGGACTCGTCGCGACCATACACGTTATTTAACACAGACACCCCGTGGAACACTGGCAAGGGATCAGCTCAGCGGTTAGACTCACCGCCGCTATGCGCTCAACTAGATGGCTTGGAATGGCGGGAGTTCTGGGAGGCTTGCTGGCCGGCTGCTCGGCGCCGCCCGCGCCGACGGAGCCCACGCTGACGCGCGTGAACGCCGAATCCCCGGAAGCCTACGATCGGTTGTGGAGCTCGGTGACCGAGACCTTGCGCCGAAACTACTTCCGCATCGACCGCGAGGACCGGGTGGAGGGCATCATCACCACGCATCCGGAGACTTCGGCGCAGGCTTTGGAGCTCTGGCGGCCCCAGCCGGAGACGGCCTTCACCTGGGCGGAATCCAACCTGCACACCATCCCGCTTGAGGCAAAGGTCACCATCAAGCCCGTTGAAACGGAGGGGGACTACGAACTGGCCGTCGAGGTGGAGCGGCTGCGCTACACGCTGGAAGAGCGGCAGATCGATAATGCCGCGGCGGCCTTGCGCCTGTTCAGCGCCGATGCGCCCACCATGTCCGGGCGGATGGAGCGGCCCTCGCAAACGGCGCAATTGACTTCCATCGGGCGGGACAAGCCGGCGGAGGAGAGACTGCTGAAGGCCATCCTGGATCACTATGCGAAGGCGCCTCCCGCGCCCGAACTGGTTTCGGCAGAGACGGTGACCGAGGAAGTAGAAGTAACGACCACCCAACCCAATTAACCACGGCATCGTGGTGAGCGACCGCTATCAGATCACTTCGACCGGCTCCTCGCGGAATTGCCCGCTTTCTTCATCCAGCCGCCAGGAGCGCAGCTCGTGCGGATGCCCCCCGCGCAGGGAGACAATAACATACGATACGCGCGGCCAGGCCAGCTCCAGATCGGAAGCGGAAGGGACGGCCGAGCCTGCCGGATGGGAATGATAGAAGCCAACGATGGTCAGGCCTCGCTCGCGGCACTCGCGCTGAAGACGCAGGTGTGCGCGCGGGTCGAGCAGGAAACGAGTGGTCGGGGCGCCCTCGCTGACATTGGCGACCGCATGCACCTCGCGCACGATGGCGCGCTCCGGCGTAAGCACACCGGCCAGGATACCGCAGCACTCGCGCGGGGCCTCGATGGCAGCGCGGGCGCGAATGGCGTCATAGTGTTCGCGGTGCAAGACCAGGGCCATGATCAACATTCCAAGCGGGTCCGCGGCCGGCGTGAAGTCGCTGCCGGCACTGTGGTCTACAAGCCATAGTCGGCTCGCCTTGGATGACGTTTGATTCTCCAACCGGGCAAAGGTGACAGGGGGCCGGCTTCAGCCGGGCTTGTGGTTGATGCCATCCGCACCCTCATCGGTTGTTCAAATCGTGAACCTACCTCATGAAGAGGTGGGCCACCCATCCTGTGAGCCTCTCAGACCATCTGGCGGAGGGCGTTCGCGACCACGTCGATTTCCTCCTCGGTATTGAAGGGGCCAGGGGCGATGCGCACCGCGCCGTCCGGGAAGGTGCCCAACTCCCGGTGAATGGATGGGGCGCAGTGCAGGCCGGGCCGCACCGCCACGTTGAAGACTTCATCCAGCACCGCGCCCACTTCCTCAGGCGCCAGCCCTTCGACCGTCAGGGCCACCAGCCCCGTGCGCCGCGATGGCTCGGCAGGACCCAGCAGGCGGAAGCGCGTATCGCCGGCCAGCGCTTCACTTAACCGACGGGCCAGGCGCCGCTCATGTTCGAGCATCGCGCCCGGCTCCTGAACGGCCAGATAATCCAGGGCTGCATTCAACCCAGCCAAGCCGACCGTGTTGGGCGTGCCGCCTTCCAGCCAGTAAGGATATACATGCGGCTGAGTCGGCGAAGCGGAATCGCCGCCCGTGCCCCCCTCGCGCCAGGGAGCCGGATCGGCCCGCTCACCAACGTACAGGCCCCCGGTGCCGGTTGGGCCAAGCAGCATCTTGTGGCCGGCGAAGGCCAACAGATCAATATTCATCCGGCGAACGGAGAGGGGAACCAGCCCCGCCGACTGGGCGACATCGAGCAGAAAGAGCAGGTCGTGCTCGCGAGCAAGCCGGCCGATCTCCTCGGCCGGCTGAAGCGTGCCCAACACGTTGCTGCAATGCGTCACCGCGATCAAGCGCGTCTCCGGCCGGATGGCCTGCTTGACCGCGTCCGGGTCGATAAAGCCGCCCTCGCACATGGGCAGCTGGGTGAGCGTGATGAACTTGGCCTCGGCCAGCGCCTGGAGCGGACGCGAGACGCTGTTGTGTTCGAGCGTGCTGGTGATAACGTGGTCGCCTTCCTCCAGGATGCCCTTGATGGCCATGTTGAGCGCGTCCGTGCAGTTGAGCGCCAGAATCATTCGCGCGGGGTCGGGCGCGTCAAACAGCCGGGCGAGCTTGCCGCGCAGATCGTCCAGCATGCGCTCCGCGGCCAGAGCCATACGGTGGCCGGCCCGGCCGGGATTGGCGGCGTCCTCGGCGAGGAAGCGCGCCATCTCCCGCCCTACGTTGGGCGGCTTGGGCCAGCTCGTGGCCGCATTATCGAGGTAGATGATTGGACCTGGCATCGTTTCTTCACCGCGGTGATGGCCGAGCGCACCAAGCACATCCAGGCAGGCTGGCGCAGCCGGCTCTGTCGTTCCTCCGACGCCGGCAAGTTCTTTGTACGCGAATTCGCTTCATTCCTTTGGTCTGTAGAACCCGCTCGTCAGCGCCTGTTCGCGATATACGTCAGGTTGCATGTCGCCGCGCCAAACAACTGACAAAAGGACCACTGACCCAACAACTGACCACCAACAACTGACAACTGACATCATGCACAGACAGCCTGGGTTACCAGCGCAACCCGTACCCTGCTTTCCGCGTCCTCTACGGTCTTCGCATCCCGCTATGCCCCGATGTACCTGGCATAGATCGTCTTCGCCTCCTCCGGCTTGCTGGTTCCTTTGATGATGGCCCGGCCGTCGGCAAAGACCGTCACCTCGAAGGCATCCACTCGCGCCTTGAGCATGAAGGCATTGAAGCTCGGCTCACCCACCGAGACGGCCCTCATCTTGGCGGCGATGATCGCGAAGTCCACGCGCTGACCGGCCGGCGGTGTGACCTGAACCGCGTTACGGCCGCACAGCGTGGTCGCGCTGCTCGCCCAGCGGCCCTCGAGGTACTCGAACTGCCCGCGCTTGCAGCAGGGGCAGTCGCCCTCGTCATAGGCCTTCTGCACCTTGAGCAGCGCGAAGCGGCCTGCCCACAGGTCGAAGCTCAGGAGCCGGCGATTCACGGCCTCGCGCCGGCCGGCGAGAATCTTGATCGCCTCGGCGGCCTGAAAACTGGCTACCATGTTGACGGCCGGACCGAGCACGCCGGCCGTATCACAGGTCGGGTTCATCTCCGGCGGCGGGGCCGTCTCGAAGACACAGCGCAGGCACGGCGTGTCGTGGGGCAGAATGGACAACGCCAGGCCTGTGGCTCCGATGACCGCGCCATAAACCCAGGGACGGTTGGTTTTCACACAAAAATCGTTGATCAGGAAACGCGTCTCAAAGTTGTCCGTGCCGTCCAGCAGCAGGTCCGCCCCGTCAGCGAGTTCTTCGATGTTGCGATGGGTCACATCGGCGATCCGGGCTTCGATCGTGACATTGGAGTTGATGCGTTGCAGCTTCCGGCGGGCGGCTTCGGCCTTGGGCAGGTTGGCGGCGATGTCGTCCTCGTCGAAGAGCACCTGACGCTGAAGATTATTGAGCTCGATAAAGTCGCGATCGACGATGCGAAGAAAGCCGACGCCCGCGCGGACGAGCGTGTTGGCGAGAACGCTGCCCAACGCGCCGCAGCCGATCAGCGTGACCCGCGCGGCCAGCAGTCGGCGCTGTCCCTCCTCGCCAAGCGGGGCGAAGAGCATCTGCCGCGAATAGCGGGCCAGCTCGGGGTCCTGCTCGATGGTGTGTGCCGCCTCATGGATAGCCATACGAAGATTATACGGTGCAGGGATGAGCCGCCCACCATGGCCGGGGCGGGGGCCAGACGCCTTGACCCCGGGTTGATGCCCTTTCCGGTCCAGGGGTCTCGCGCTTCGCCTTTTGAGGCGGGCAGGATGCCCGCCCCCCAGAAAGCCGGCCGGCGCCATCGGGGGGCGGGCATCCTGCCCGCCTTAATTCCCTCGATGGGCAAGCATCTCGCCCGCCTGATCATGTGTGCCGCTGCTCTTGAGCAGTGCCGAATGTTGAATTTGTTCCAGCACGGCTCAAGAGTCGTGGCACCCAAAGCACGCTCCTTTCCGTCTCACCATCGCACACGGTCATTTAGTCGTCTTTACCCAACTGGGCCAGGAAGCCTTCAGGCGGCGGCTCGTCGGCAGAGGATGTCTCTGCACTCGGCGTGGGAATCGGCGGATCGGTTCGCGTCACCGGCTCCGGCGATAACGACGGCACGCGGGGAGGATCCGCGTCGGGTCGCAGGGCGGATGCTTGTCTGGCTGGCGGTACCTGCGGCGTTTTGTGTTCCACGTCCGCCGGCGGATATTCGCTGATCGGTGGGGGCAGGGCCGGAACCTTCCGGGCCTCGGCTGGTGACTTTCGCTCGCGCTTCTTGGCGGCCAGGAGCCGATTCAGCGCCGCTTGCCGCGTGGCTGCATCGCTCGGTGACGGACCGGAGTCATCCTCTTCGTCTTCCGGCGGCGCGCTCGCCTCGCGCACGCCCGGCATCACGGACACCCCGCACCAGGCATTCCAACTGACCTTGCCAGAACGCAGGAACAGCAAACCGAAAATGATTTGAAGAAACCCTTCCCAATCACGGTCGGCAAGCCAAATGACGCCGATCATGACCAACAGAGCGCCGATCAGAAAACTGAGGATTGCGTCGATCAGCAGCGCGAGGCGCCACCCCAACCAGAGCCCCACCGCCGTCAGCCCCAGGGCCACCCCACCCAGCCACAAGGTCGCGCTGAAGGCCGCGACCGAAAAATTGTAGAGCGGCCAGGTGCTGAGGCCGCGAAGGTTCCCCAGATAAAACGCAAAGAACAGCATGAGTGCCGCGCCGATGGCGGCACCGAAGGCGATTTCGCTCATCCGCTTGCGGGCCAACTCGTCGTTCAGATCATAGTCCTGGTTGGGCATGGGCAGCCCTCATTGCAGACAAATCACTTTTCCAGCCCGGCCAGAACTGTCGAGAGCCGCGGGGCTAACGCTTATGCCCCACAGCGCAAAGTGGGCCATCTTGTGTACCGGCCGTTTTGCCCGTGAAACGGCCGGCACGGAGCCCGGCCGCTACGAGCTTGCGCTGCAGCGTTACACCTTTTCGCGTCCCGCGGGCCGGTTCTTTCTACCAATTTCAGAAACGGTACAAGTCCACCCGCCGCTCGGCGAAGATGTGGGTGCGCGGTGCTACAAACTTGTCGCCGGCTTCGGCCAGGTCGATCTCCGCGACCGCTTCGGTCAGGTTGGACTCATCGGTGCGGGCCCTTATCTCGCCATCCGGGCCGATAATGGCGGCCCAGCGGTCGGCCACGGCCATCGCGAAGACGCGATTCTCCAGGGCCCGGGCGCGAAGGAGGGCCATATCCGCGGGCGCATCGAAGACCAGCAGAATCTCCGCGCCGTCCAGGGCCAGGTGACGGGCGGCGGCGAAGGAGCGCACCCACTGACCGGCCACGCAGCCCACACGGGCCGGCCCCAGTCGGAACACCTTTGTCTCAGTGGGGAAGCCCAAGGCATGGATATCGAACGCCCGGGCCAGCATGGCCAACTGCTCGGCCGACGACTCCAGGGCCATGTTGACCAGCAACAGCTTGACGTCTTGGCGGGCAAGCGGCTCAAAGAGGGACTCGCCCATGCCCCCCGTATAGCGTGTGTTGGCCACCGCGCCGGGCATGGCCGCCACGCGGAAGCGCCGCGACGCCCCGTCCCCGGCCGGTGCAGGCTCACGCCGGGCCAGCAGGGCCTCACGCCGGGCTTCGGTGAGCCAGACGCGCCGGGGCCGGCCACGCGACACCCGGGCCGCAATGACGGCGCCGCCGGTAGCGGGGGCTTCGGCGGCCGTGGTGCCATCCGCGCGCACAATGCGGCTCTGGCCCACGTAGCCGACCGCGCCCAGTTCCAGGCCGGACTTGTCAGCGCAGACCAACGGCACGCCAAACTCGCGCGCCCGGGCCTCGATCAGAAAGTCCACTTGGGGGTTGTAGAACTGGCCTGGTTCGCGGGCCGCGTTGATCCAGCAGGTGGGCAGGGCGATCAGCTCGGCGCCGTCCGCGACAAGAGTGGCAAACACTTCCGGAACCCGGGCTTCAGCACAAATGGCCACACCGATTCGCCCGAGGGCCGTGTCGAAGGCGCGAATGTCGTTACCGGGGGCAAACCAGTCGTGATCGGCGTTCCAGAGAAAGCGTTTGCGGCTGCGGCCGATTTCCCGGCCATGGTCGTCAATCAGCACGGCCGCGTTGTGCAGACACTGGCCGGTATCCTCAACAAAACCGCTGATGATGTGCAGGCGGAAGCGCGCCGCCCGTTCGGACAGCCATTCGACGAACTGCTCACCGCTCAGGTGATCTCCGGCCCGGTAGGACGTCACCGAACCCAGCAGGTAGGCCGGATAGGCACATTCCGGCAGGACCAGGAGTTGCACACGCAGGTGGGCCGCCCGGGTGATAGCCGCATCAATGGCCGCGAGCGTAGCCGGTGCTTCGTTCATTAAGCGAGCCTCGATCTGGCCCGCGGCAGCGATAATCGTGTCGGTTGGGTCCGCCATACGCGCGAGAATCGTAGGCGGCCGGGGAATGCTTTGCAATGCTGAGTGGTGTTTCTATAATTCCTTACGCTGGGCGTAAACTTCCGAATCTGCCGACTACGATAAAGCATCATGCCTGAGCGAGACTATTACGAGGTGCTGGGCGTGCCGCGCACGGCCAGTGCAGACGAAATCAAGCGGGCCTATCGCAAACTGGCCAAGCAATACCATCCTGACCGCAACCCGGGCAACAAGAGTGCCGAGGCCCGGTTTCGAGAGGTCCAGGCGGCCTACGACGTTCTGGGGGATGCGGAGAAGCGCAGGGCCTACGACCAGTGGGGCCACGCCGGCGTAGGGGGCGGCGGCGGGCCGGGGGGCGCGGCCGGATGGCGGGCCGGACCGAGCGGCGAACGGGTGTATACGTGGCGTTCCGGCGGACCGGATATCCCCATTGAGGACCTGGACGACCTCATCGGCGCCTTTGCCCGCGCCCGTCAGGGACGAAGAGGCGGGGGCGGCGGGATTTTCGAGGAGCTCTTCGGCGGCTTTCGCGGCCGCGGCGGACGCGGTGTGCAGGCCGAGGAGGAGCCGCCCGGCAGTCGCGATATCGAACACGAAATCGAGCTCACCTTTGATCAGGCTGTTCGGGGAACAACCCTGGATCTGCGGCTGACTCCCACGGACGGACACGGCCATTCCGAGAATATCAGGGTGAAAATCCCGGCCGGTGTGGCTGATGGGCAGCGAATCCGGGTGAAGGGCAAAGGTCAGCCTGGCGGCCCGGGCATGCCCCCGGGAGATCTCTATATTGTCACCCGCGTTGCGCCGCATCCGTATTTCCGCAGGCTGGGCAACGACATTTATCTGGACTTGCCCCTGACCATCAGCGAGGCGACCCTGGGGGCCAAGGTGTCCATTCCGACCCTGGCCGGTCCAACCGTGTTGACCATCCCCCCGGGAACGCCCAGCGGGGCCAAGCTGCGGCTCAAAGGCAAGGGGGTGACGCCCGCTGGCGGAAAACCGCCCGGGGACCAGTACGCCGTCGTCCGGATTGTCCCGCCCAAAAACCTGACCCCCCGCCAACGCGAGCTGTTGGAGCAGTTCCGCGAGACGGGTGAAGGCAATCCGCGAGAGAATCTGGGCTGGTAAGCTCTGCAGTGATGGAGAGGCCTCTTGGCGGCGGGTAGAATGTCAGGACGAGGTCGCAGGAAATCACCATGGCCGGAGTCCAAGAGGAGAATCGCCGTCGTATCGCCCTGCTGCTCATGGGCTTAGGCCTATTCTTCATTTTGCTGGGCGTTGGGCTAGGCGCACATCATTGTGAGACGTTGGCGGAATCCCGGGAAGGTTTCAGCGGTTCCACAGTCTCCACCACGCAACTAAGTCGCGATCAACAGGCCAACGTGCTTCGGCAGGTTCTGTTCCTGGTGGTGGTGCTCGTGGGCATCCTGGGGGTGAGCCTGTATGCCTTCAAAGTCTGGAGCCGCCGCTTTCGACAAATGTTACTGCGCAAACCCGCTCCGCCCACCCCGAATGAGGATGTCTGGGCGATGCATCGGTTGCCGGACGACGCCGAAGACCAAGACCCCGACTGGTCCGATAAGGATGACGCGGATCGCACCGGGTAAAAAGGGCCGGGCGCCTGCTCGATGGAGCAATGGCACCGTGGCCCTTGCGCTGGGATAGCGGTTAGGTAATTCGGCGAATAGATGAATTCGGTTGCCCCTGATGGTGAAAGTATTCTAGCGTAGTGCGCAATAAAGTAAAAGATATTGAAGATCGAAAAAGAAGATAAGTTTTGTTTGGAGGCTGATAACTTTGAATTAAAAAATGGGCAGGCAAGGATCTTGTCAGCTTTCTAAACCGCGTTGCAGACGGGAGAACCACACATGAGTTCACCGGATTATCCCATGAACGGTGATCGAGGCCCAGATAACCGGTTCAGCTTTGCGCTCGGCGGTCTGGGGGTGCTGGCGGCTCTCATCGCCGCAGCAAGTATCGCTGGCGCAGTGGTCCTGCTTCGCCGACAGGGTTATCAATTCTCCGCTGGGGATATTACCCTATTCGGAGTCATCCTTCTCCTTGGCGTTTGCGGAATCGGATTGGCCCTGGCCGCCATTGGGAATCGGCGGCAACTGAGACGCCTGGGGGAGCAACTCAGCTCGCTGGAACAGCGCACCGCAATTATTGCAGAACAGAGCGTCGCCAAAGGGCGGGCGGAGCCGCCCGCGCCGGTGCCGCACATCGATCCGGCGGAACTCCGGGCCATCCTGGCCGAGATTCGTGACATTCTGCTGTTGCCGCAGGAACATCGCCTGCGGCGGTACCAGGCCCTGGTGGAGGCGGAGTATACCCGCCGGCTGGCGGCAGCGGAGCGTTTTATCGCCTCGCGCGATTTCCACCGGGCCCGCGCGGAACTGACCGCACTGACGCAACGCTTTGAAATGGACGATCGCATTCGCGACGCCCGGAATCGGCTCGAACAGGCCGCGGATGAAGCCCGGGCCCAGGACATTGCCCAGGCCGCCACGCGCATTCAGGATCTCATGGGCCTGGGTCGCTGGGCGGAAGCCGAACATCTGGCCCGGGAGTTGGCCGACAAGTATCCGGCCGCGGGCGATGCGGCCGCCCTGTTAGAACGGGTCAGTCGCGAACGGCGCTTGTTCGAGCAGCGGCATCGGCAACGCATGCTCGAAGAGATTCAACAACTTGTCCACCAGCGCCGCTGGCGCGAGGCGGCCGAGGGCACCCGCCGGTTCCTGGAGATGTTCCCCAATGACATCGAGGCTCCGCCACTGCGCGAGCAGTTGAAGACGCTGGATGCCAACGCCGAAATTCAGACCCGCCAGCAACTGGAAGCACAGTACAAGGAACTTATCCAGCAACACCGCTACTGGGACGCCGTGGGCCTGGCCAATCGGATCATCGCCCAATACCCGATGAGCCCGCAGGCCAACGCCCTCCGCGGCCAGATCGGCCGGCTGGAAGAGCTGGCCCGGCGGTACGAACCACAGCGCTAGTGCCGTTTGCAGTACACTCGTTTCTCGTCGGATCAGGCGGGCAAGATGCCCCTCCCCCCAGAAAAGCCGGCCGTGCGCAATGGTGAGACAGCCAGGCGCACGATGAGTGGGCCACGACTCTGGCCTTCAGGATGCGGGGCTCGACAGCTATAATGTGCGATTGCAACACTGCGGATCCACCCGCACAGGAGAGCGCATGACTTCGTCAGCCGCCCCGTTCAACATTCTGGACGCTCTCGCCGCCTGGGCGCGGCGCTTTGAGAAAACGCTGGACTCGATGCTGACTCCCGAGGCCGACGTGCCGCCGCGGCTGGCAGAAGCGATGCGCTATGCGGTGCTTGATGGCGGGAAGCGCATCCGACCGTTCATCGTGACGCGGGGCTGCGAATTGTGCGGCGGCACCTTCGAGCAGGCCGCTCCCGCCGCCGTCGCGCTGGAGTGCGTGCACGCCTTTTCACTGGTGCATGACGACCTGCCGGCCATGGACAACGACGACCTGCGCCGCGGGCGGCCGACCTGCCACAAAGCCTTCGGCGAGGCCATTGCCATTCTCGCCGGCGACGGGTTGTTGGCGTTGGCCTTTGAAATTCTCGCTACGCGCATTCCAGACCCGGCACGGGCGGTGCAGGCGGTGGCCGAACTGGCCCGGGGCACCGGTTGGGCGGGCATGATCGCCGGCCAGACCAACGACATGCTCGGCGAGGGGCAGACGCCGGACCTGGCCCTGACCCGACAGATTCACCTGCAAAAGACCGCCCGGCTGTTCGAGGCTGCCGGCCGGTTGGGAGCGATCTGCGCGGGGGCGCACACGCCTCTGGGCGATGCCCTGGCCGATTATGGACGCCATCTGGGGCGGGCGTTTCAGATCGCCGACGACCTGCTGGACGTGACCGGGACGGCCGACCAGATGGGCAAGGCCGTGGCCAAGGACGCCGACGCGGGCAAACAGACGTATCCGGCAGCGGTCGGCGTCACCGCCAGCCGGGAGGCCGCACAGGAAGCCGCCTTATCGAGCGTGCGGGCGCTCGATGTTTTCGGACCTTCCGCTGACGATCTTCGAGCTCTGGCCCGCTTTGTCGTGGAACGACGGAAATAAATCTCCGCTTTTCTCCTCCCTGCATGTACTGGCCGTCGTATTAAAATGAGCGTACCATGGGCCCTTTTTGTGTCGGGCCTTATACCGGAAGTGATCAAATGAGGTTTCTCCCAAGTATTCACCACCCATCCGACCTGCGGAAGCTGACCGTCGAGCAGCTCCAGGAACTGGCCGGCGAGATTCGCCAGCGGATTCTGGAAGTGGTCGGAAAGAACGGCGGCCACCTGGCCAGCAATCTGGGCGTCATCGAGCTGACGCTGGCGCTGCACTACTGCTTCGACTTCGAACACGACCGGCTGATCTGGGATGTGGGGCATCAGTGCTATCCCCACAAGTTGATCACCGGGCGCAACGCGAATTTTGAAAGTCTGCGCAAGGCCGGGGGTATCAGCGGCTTCCCCGACCCCGCCGAGAGCCCCTTCGATTTGTTTTCCGTCGGGCACGCCGGCACGTCCATCGCGACGGCGCTGGGGCTGGCCCGCGCCGATCAGCTTCTCGGGCGCGACACGCGCGTGGTGGCGTTCGTGGGCGACGCCAGCATCGTGAACGGACTGGCCTTCGAGGGTCTCAACCTGGCCGGTCTGCTGGATCGGCAGTTCCTGGTGGTGCTCAATGACAACAACTGGGGCATCGCCCCGACCCAGGGGGCCATGGCCGAGTACCTCGCCAAGTTCCGTACCAGCTACCTCTACGAAGAGGTGAAGCAGCGGGCCAAGCAGGTGCTGCCCCGTCTGCCCCTGGGGCAGTCGGTGGCCGACGCACTCAGTTCCATCAAGGAAGGCATCAAGGCCACCTTCTCCCCCCACCAGATCTTTGAGCAACTCGGCTTCATGTATGTCGGGCCGGTGGATGGGCACGACGTCGGCTACCTCATCGAGTTGCTCAGCAAGCTGCGGAACGTCCGCCATCCCGTGCTGTTGCACGTGCACACCGTCAAGGGCCACGGTTCCGACTTCGCCTGCAAGGAACCGGGGCGCTTTCACTCGCCCAACGCCTTCGAGGTGAACGCAGGCAAGGTGACCATCCACAAGGGTTCCGGCAAGAGCTGGACGGCGGCGTTCTCTGACGCGTTGATCGAGGTAACCAGGAGCGAGCCGCGCGTATTCGCTTTCACCGCGGGCATGCCCGACGGAACGGGGCTGGACAAGTTTGCGAAGGTCTTTCCCCGGCAGTGTCTCGACGTCGGGATTGCGGAAAGCGCCGCGGTGGATATCGCCGCGGGCATGGCCAGGGCGGGCTTGCGGCCGGTAGTGGCAATTTACTCTACATTCCTCCAGCGGGCTTTCGATCAGGCCTTCCAGGAGGTCGCGCTGCAGGGCCTGCCGGTCGTGTTCTGCATGGACCGGGCGGGACTGGTGGGCGGCGACGGCGCGGTGCATCACGGGTTCCTGGACATCGCCTATCTGCGCGGCCTGCCCGGAATGACATTGCTGGCCCCGGCTGACGAAAACGAACTCTTGGCCGCGTTGCGTTTTGCCCTGCGGCACTCATCGGCCTGCGCGATCCGCTATCCGCGAGACAACGTGCCCGAGTCCATGGGCGACGCTCCGCCGTTCGAGCTGGGCCGATCACGCCTGATGCGCGACGGCCGCGACGCGACCATCCTGGCTTACGGTGCGACGGTCAGCCATGCGCTGGACGCCGCGGAGTTGCTGGCCACGGACAACATTTTCGTGCGCGTGGTCAACGCCCGCTTCGCGAAGCCCATCGACAGCGAGATGGTGGCAACCGCGCTGGCGGCGGATCATCCCGTGATCACGGTCGAGGATCACTCAATCACCGGCGGGTTCGGTTCTGCGGTGCTGGAGACCGCCCAGGAGCTGGGCCTGCCTACCGAGCGCGTGGTTCGCCTGGGCATGCCTGCCGACCGCTTCATCCGCCAGGGGACCCGGGCCAGCCAGTTGGCCGAGTGCGGCATTGACGCGGCCGGCATCGCGGCGGCGGTGCAGGAGCAACTGATCAAGGCCGGCCGGCGGCAGCACAAACGCGCCGCGGACCTCGCCCAGCAACCCGCCGGTGCGGAACACTCGACGGCTCCCGTATCGGATCGCTAACGCTGTTTCCACTACAGCAATTTCCTATCGGATCAGGCGGGCAAGATGCCGGTCCAAAAGAAGAGCCCGTCGGCGTTGCCGGGGAGCGGGTATCCTGCTCCCCTCATGGGCCGAAGCGCGAGACTCCCGGACCGTAAAGGGAACTAGGCCACCAGTCCGGCGAAGGCCTCCCGCGCCGCTTCGATCGTTGCTTCGATCTGCTCGTCGGCATGAGCCAGGGAGACGAAGAAGGCTTCGTATTGTGAAGGCGGCAGGTACACGCCGCGGGCCAGCATGGCGTGGAAAAATCGGGCGTAGCGATCGGTGTCGCTCTGGGCGGCCGTGGTCCAGTTGACTACCGGACCCTGCTGGAAGAAGACGGTCATCATGCTGCCGACGCGGTTCTGCACCACTGTCACGCCAGCCTTGGCCGCAGCCGCGGCCAGCCCTTCCGCGAGCTTCTGCGACTGTGCTTCGAGCTTCTCGTAGACGCCGGCGTCGTGGAGTGCCTGCACGGTAGCCAGCCCGGCGGCCATGGCCAGCGGATTGCCCGAGAGCGTGCCGGCCTGATACACCGGCCCCTCGGGGCTGAGCTTAGCCATGATCTCCGCCCGCCCGCCGTAGGCCCCCACCGGAAATCCGCCGCCGATGATTTTGCCCAGACAGGTCAGGTCGGGACAGACGCCGTAGAGCCCCTGGGCCCCGCCGATATGCACGCGGTAGCCGGTCATGACCTCGTCGAAGATCAACAGCGCTCCATGTTGGTCGCACAGCCCGCGCAGGTGGCTGAGATATCCCTCCAGCGGTGGCACGCAACCCATGTTGCCGGCCACTGGTTCAACCAGCAGCGCGGCGATTTTCCCGCCGTGCTCGGCAAAGACCCGCGTGGCCTCATCCTTGTCGTTGTAGGGCACCACCAGGGTGTTGGAGGTTGCCGCCGCGGGCACGCCCGCCGAGGAGGGCGTACCGAAGGTGGCCAGACCACTGCCGCCCTTAACCAGCAGCGCATCCGCGTGGCCGTGATAGCAGCCTTCGCACTTAACGATCAGGTCCCGGCCGGTGAACCCCCGGGCCAGGCGAATCGCGCTCATGGTCGCCTCGGTCCCGGAGTTGACGAAGCGGATGCGCTCGATGGAGGGAATGTCCGCAATGATCTGTTCGGCAAGACGGGTTTCCGCCTCTGTGGGCGCGCCAAAGGACCAACCCTTGCCCAGGGCCTTGCTGGCCGCCGCGGCTACACGTTCCTCGGCGTGGCCGAGGATCATCGGCCCCCACGAGCCGACATAATCAATGTAGTTGTTGCCATCGGCGTCAATCAGCACAGCGCCCTTGGCTTTGCTGATAAAGCGCGGCGTGCCGCCCACGGCGCCGAATGCGCGGACTGGCGAATTCACGCCACCGGCCAGAACGGCTTTGGCAGCTTCGAACGCAGCTTCCGACTTCTGACTCGCTGGCGGCTTTGGCTGTTGCACTTTCATGGCGGTTCGCACGATCATAGCACATTGGCGCGGCTGACACTAGTGTCTCTTTCCGCCGAGGAGTTTCATGCTTCGGCCCATGAGGGCGGCACAACGCCCGGCCCCCCGGCAGCGGCGGCCGGCTCTTCCGGGCGACGAGAAATCCTGGTGGTCCGCATCGGGCACAAAACGGGCGTGGCGGACACGGCCCTAGTGAGTCCAGCCGTCGTCGCCCCCTAGTTTTTGTGGCTGGTATTTCCACGGGCCACTGGTACAATCCGCCCTGCACGGAGGCGCCGCGGCATGTCCTGCCGTCAATCCCGACTTGGCGGGGATTAACCGGCTTTTACCCACGGGTGGCCAATCTGGATGGTAACCGTGTGGTGCAGGGAACCTGAGAGAGTGTATGAGCGGCGTCAGCGAGCGGACTTGGAGCGATGTACTCGTCCAGATGCGCGCGGGACACCCGGAGCTTTTCCGGCCGTGGTTCAGTGCTTTGGAACCGCTGGGTATGCAGAGTGGCGTGATCCAGGTCGCCACCGACAGCCCCTCACACCATCGGTATCTGACCCAGCAATGCCAGCGAGCCTTCAGCCAGGCGGCCCAGGCGGTCACCGGGCGATTAATCACCGTTGAATTTGTTCCGCCGGCCACTCCCCAGCTCGACGAAGCCCCCCTCTCGTTCGAGACGGAAGAGCTCCGCCTGAACGAATCCTATACCTTTGAGAATTTCGTGACCGGCCCCTGCAACCGGCTGGCACACGCGGCCTGCTTCGCCGCCGCCGAAGCCCCCGGGCGGACGTACAACCCCCTGTTTGTCCACGGGGCTGTGGGTCTGGGTAAGACGCACCTGTTGCAGGCGGTTTGCCATCACATTCTCCAGAACAACCCCCAGGCTCGGGTGCTGTATATTTCCTGCGAGACGTTCACCAACCATTTCGTCGAGGCCATCGAACGCGGGGCCCTGCACCAGTTCCGCTACCTGTATCGCCACGTGGACGCCCTGGTCATTGATGACATCCAATTCCTGGGCACCAAGGAGCGCACGCGGGAAGAATTTTTCCACACGTTCAACACACTCTATCAAGCCCAGAAACAGATTGTGCTCTCGGCGGATGAGGCCCCCAACGTTATCCCCAGCTTGGAGGATCGGCTGGTCAGCCGCTTTAACTGGGGCTTGGTGACGCGCATCGACCCCCCCGGCCTGGAGACGCGGATGGCCATCCTCAGCAAGAAAGCCAAGCTGCGCTGCATGTCGGTACCCGACGACGTGATCCACTACCTGGCTACCATTGTCGAATCCAACACGCGGGAGCTGGAGGGCTCGCTGACCAAACTGGCCGCCTTCAGCCAGCAGTACGGCGGCATCATCAACCTGGAGATTGCCCACCAGGCCTTCGGTGACGCGGTCCAGACGCCGGCCCGCAAGATCTCCATCCCTGACATTGTGCAGGCGGTTGTGGAGCGGTTCGGTGTCCGCTCGGCCGATCTGCTGGGCAAGCGCCGCAACCGGTCGGTCGCCTTTCCCCGGCAGGTGTGCATGTACCTGGCCCGCGAGCTGACCACGCTGAGTCTGGAGGAGATCGGCGGGTATTTCGGTGGGCGCGATCATACAACAGTGTTGCACGCCATTCGCACCATCCAGAATCAACGCAACCAGGATCCAGAACTGGAATTGATGCTCCGCGGCTTGATCGGGGCGCTACGCAAACAGAGCGTCTACGAGAACCGCCCGTAACCAACAGATGAGCTCCCGGCAGGTGGATAACCTGTGACATTCGGGGTATATTGGCACACGCTTTGACGCCGGGCCCGGAGAGCCCGGAAACGGCTGTCGGCAGCCTGGCAGGAAGTCCAGGATTACCAACAGGTTACCCACTGCCCCAGCCACTGGCAAACGCACCGCAACCCCCGTATAATAAGCGGCTTAGGAGTGGGCTCGGCGGTGAAGCCACACAAGTCACAGGACCTGTTTATTCCATCAGGTTCTTAAGGTCGAAGAAAGATGACCTGTGCCATGTGACATACCCCCGATCGATCCTGGAAGGAGCCTGGCAGCATGCAAGTGATCGTGAATCGCGCCGCCTTGATGGAGGTCCTGAATGCGGCCTCAGGCGTGGTAGCCAGCCGGACTACCAAAGACATTCTCAAATGCGTTCGACTGACCACCGTCGACAATGGAATGCTGGTTAGCGCCACGGATCTGGAAGTGGCCCTGCGCGTTCATGTGCACCAGGTCGAGGTCAAGAAGCCAGGCGACATTCTGATTGCCGCCGACAAGCTCGGCTCCATCGTCCGCGAGAGCACCGATGAGACACTGACGCTGGAAGGCGATACCCAGAGCTGTCATATCCGCGGTCAGGACAGCCATTTCGAGATCTACGGGCAGGATCCGAGGGAGTTTCCCCCGGTACCGGAGCTGGAAGGCACCCCCGACCTCGAGATCGAAGTTGAGAACTTGAAGACCCTGATCGACCGGACGCTCTTTGCGGTGGCCAAGGAGAACACCCGCTACGCCATCAACGGCGTGCTCTGGGAGAAGAAAGGCAAAAAGCTGGCCCTGGTGGCGACGGATGGGCGTCGCCTGGCCCGATCGGTGGGTTCGGCTGAGCAGTCGGTGGGCGAGGACAACAGCATGATTGTCCCGGCCAAGACGGTGCAGGTCATTCAAAAGGTTTTGCCCAACACTGAAGGCACGGTGGGCATCCGCTTTTCAAGCAACCTGGTGATCGTGCGGGCCGGCGACTATGTGATCAGCTCCGCCCTGGTGGAAGGGCGCTTTCCGCAGTACGAGGAAGTGATTCCCAAGGACTGCGACCACAAGATCGAGTTGAGCACCGAAGAATTCCTCAGCGCGGTTCGCCGGGCCTCGTTGCTGACCAACGAGCAATCCAAGGCCGTGCGTCTGGCGTTCGGGAAGGAAAAGCTGGTGCTTTCCAGCCGCGCTCCCGAGCAAGGCGAAGCGACGGTCTCGATGCGGGTGGAGTACAACGAAGAGCCGCTGGAGATCGGCTTCAATCCGGTTTTCCTGACCGACGCCCTGCGCGTGGCGGGCACGCCGACCGTCACGATGGAGCTCAAAGAGGCCAGCCAGCCGGGCGTCTTCCGGGCAGGGGCAGGTTTCCTCTATGTGGTGATGCCGGTGAACCTGTCGTAAGCCGTGGACCCGGGACGTGCAGCGCACGGCCGCGCCGGCCGGGTGAAAGGGACCTGCGGCGTTGAACTGCCCGCGTGATTGCTCCCGGCAGGACTTACCGCGCGGGAGGAATGGATAATGCCGGCCGACGATGATCGGCAGCTCAAGTGGGTACAAGCCAACCGCACGCCGGCGGTAAGCTGGGCAAGTGTCGCGGAGCTGTGTGGGGCGCTCCTGAAAGGCCCCAGCCTGCGAGGGCCGGCGTGGAAGCGGCGGTTGATCGGGGTGCTTGAGGAGCATGCGGGGCCGGAACTGCTTTCACGAGTAGAGGGAATCGAGGTACGTCGCGGCGTGCTTCGGCTGCAGGTAGCCGAGCCGGCCGTGCGTTATGAATTGGGACTGCGGTGGGAGCAACGGCTGCGGGCTGTGCTCCAGGCCCAGCTCCCGGAGGCCGGCGTGATCGCCGTCCGCTTTGTCACGAGCAGATAGCTCCAGGTAATGGATTGATGGATAAACACAACCCCATGGCAGAAGAACGGGAACGCGTCTCCGAGGACATTACCCCTAACCACGCGAATGGTACCGGTGAGCCGGCGGTCAACTCGAATGGGGCGACCGATGGCTCTGCTTATGACGAAAACAGCATCCGCGTACTGGAAGGCCTCGAGGCCGTGCGCCTGCGGCCGGCGATGTACATCGGGGACACGGGCATGGCCGGCTTGCACCACCTGATTTACGAGGTGGTGGACAACGCCATCGACGAGGCTATGGCCGGCTACTGCACGGAGATCTCGGTGATTCTCGGGGCGGATGGAAGCTGTCTGGTGCAGGACAACGGCCGCGGCATTCCCGTCGGGCCGATGGAGCATCCAGATCCGAAGATCAACGGCAAGCCGGCGGTCGAGGTCTGCCTGACTGTCCTGCACGCCGGCGGCAAGTTCGACCGCAACAGCTACAAGGTCTCCGGCGGCCTGCACGGCGTCGGCGTGAGCGTGGTGAACGCCCTCTCGGAGTGGATGCGCGTTCAGGTTCGCCAGGACGGGCGGGTCTACGAGATAGCCTTCTCCCGCGGCGAGACCACCTCGCCGCTCAAGGTCATCGGCGAGGCCACCGACACCGGCACGCGCGTCAAGTTCAAGCCCGACCCGCTGATGTTCCCCGACTGCGAGTTCCGCTACGAGACGCTGCTCAACCGTCTGCGCGAGCTGGCCTACCTCAACGAAGGCGTTCGCATCCGGCTGGCCGATCAGCGCAGCGGCAAGGAGGACGTGTTCCACTTCACTGACGGTCTGCGCCAGTTCGTAGCCCACCTCAATGAAGGCAAGGAAGCGCTCAGTAAGGTCATCGCCATTCAGGCGGAGGATCCCGAGCAGCGCCTGGTGGCCAACATCGCCTTGCAGTGGAACGACGGCTACAACGAAAACGTCTCCTGCTTCGCCAACAACATCCGCAACATCGACGGCGGCGCGCACCTCTCCGGGTTCCGCGCGGCGCTGACGCGCACGCTGAACGCCTACGCTAAGAAGGAAAACCTGGTCAAGGGCGACCTGGCCACCACCGGCGAAGACTGGCGCGAGGGCCTGACCGCGGTCATCTCCGTCAAGGTGCCCAACCCGCAGTTCGAAGCTCAGACCAAGGTGCGGCTCATGAACCCGGAGGTGGAGAGCTTCGTCACCCAGACGGTCAACGAGCAGCTCGGGAACTTTCTGGAGGAGAATCCCACTGAAGCCAAGCGGATCGTTACCAAGGGCGTGCAGGCGGCGCTGGCCCGCGAGGCCGCGCGCAAGGCCCGGGAATTGACCCGCAAGAGCGCGTTGTCCGGCGGCGGCCTGCCCGGCAAGCTATGGGACTGCCGGGACAAGGATGCCGATTCCACCGAGCTGTTCATCGTCGAGGGCCAGAGCGCAGGCGGCAGCGCCAAGACCGGCCGCGACTCGTCCTTCCAGGCCATCCTGCCGCTGAAGGGCAAGATCCTCAACGTGGAGAAGGCCCGCATCGACAAGATGCTCAGCCACGAAGAGATCAAGACGCTCATCAGCGCCTTAGGCTGCGGCATCGGCGCCGACGAGTTCGACGTGAGCAAGCGCCGTTACGGCAAGATCATCATCATGTGCGACGCCGATGTGGACGGTAGCCATATCCGTACGCTGCTGCTCACCTTCTTCTTCCGGCACATGCGGCCGTTGATCGAGGGCGGGTTCATCTATGTCGCCCAGCCGCCGCTGTACCTGATCAAGAAAGGTCGAAAGAGCGAGTACGTGCTCAACGACGGCGTGCTCAACCGCAAGCTCCGCGAATGGGGCCTCGAGGGGGCCGCCCTGGTCATCCGCGATAACGGGACCGAGCGGACCGTCAGCGGCAGCGAATTGCAGGAGCTCTATACGCTGCTGGAGCGCATCGAGACCCAGACACGCATGCTCCGCCGGCGGGGCATCACGCTCCACGACATGGTAACGCGGCACATGGACGAGAACGGTCACCTGCCTGTCTACCGGGTCATGGTACACCGGCCGGACGGGACCGGTCCGCTCGAGTACTTCGGTTACAGCGACGAGGAATTCCAGCGCCTCTGCGCCGAGGAACGTTCCCGCTGGGGCGAGATCGAGATCATCGAGGCCGCCTCCGTTCTGAGCACCACCGGCAACGGTAACGGTAACGGCAAGAAACATCGCATCATCCGCTCCGACCTGGGCGAGTGCCAGGTGCTCGAGGAGATCATCGCCAAGCTCAAGAACATGGGCCTGTCCATGGACGACTACTTCGCCAAGCGGGTGGAGAATGTGGATGGCACCATTCCGCCGGCGCGGTTTGTGGTCACGCGGGCGGACCATGACCCCATCGAGCTTGATAATCTGGCCGACCTGGTGGACGCCGTGCGCCGCCTGGGCAGCGTGGGACTGGAAACCCGGCGGTTCAAGGGTCTCGGCGAGATGAACTCCGAGCAGCTCTGGGAGACGACCATGGACCCGGCCAACCGGGGCCTGCTCAAAGTGGTGCTCTCCGATGAGCCGGACGATGCGAATCAGCTCGAGGTCGACGCCCGCGAGGCAGACCGCATCTTCTCGATTCTGATGGGCGACAACGTAGAGGCCCGGCGCGAGTTCATCGAGGCCAACGCGCCGAACGTCAAGAACCTGGACATCTAACAAGCTGCTGATCGTTTGAGTCTTCGCGCCCGCCACCTCTGGAAGAGGTGGAGCACCCACGCTTTGTGCTGTCATCTTGGGAGACCCTGTGCGAAGGGGCACCCGGGGCTGCGGGAGAGGTGCTTACCCTCTCGAATGCAGACCGCCCTACCCGTCGTTGCGCGCCATGTCCTTTTCGCCGGCCGGCGTCACCGGCGGACGGCCGATGGAGTAGTATTCGAAGCGCCGGTTGCGCATGGCCTCCAGCGAGTAGAGATTGCGCCCGTCGAAGATCACCGGTCGTTTGAGCCGCCGCTGCATCTCCGTAAAGTTCGGCGAGCGGAACTCGTTCCACTCGGTGACCACCACCAGGGCATCGGCCGAATCGAGGGCCTCATAGCTGGAGGTGTGATAGCTGATGCGGTTGCCGTAGCGGCGTTTCAGGTTGTCGAGGGCTTGCGGGTCGTGGGCCCGGATGGCGGCGCCGGCCTCCAGTAGCTTGTCGATGAGCACGACGGCGGGGGCCTCGCGGATGTCATCGGTTTTGGGCTTGAAGGCCACGCCCCAGACGGCGAAGGTCCGGCCGGCCAGCGACTCCCCGAAGCGCGCCACGATCTTGTGGAACAACGCCTCGCGCTGGCGCTGATTAACCCGGTCCACGCTGTCGATCAGCTCCGCCGGCACGCCTGCCCGCCGTGACACGAAGGCCAGGGCCTGCACGTCCTTCGGGAAGCAACTCCCGCCGTAGCCGGCGCCGGGATAGAGGAACTGGAAGCCGATGCGCGTGTCGGAACCCATACCGGTGCGCACCTCGTTGACATCGATCCCCAGGGCGTCACACACCGCCGCAACGTGATTGATGAAGCTGATACGCATGGCCAGGTAGCTGTTGGCGGCGTACTTGGTCATCTCCGCGGCCTTGCGGTGCATGATGTAGATGGGGCGCTGGTTACGCACGAAGGGCTCATGCAATTCGCGCAGCACGGCCGCTGCAGCGGCGTCCTCCGCGCCGATGACCACCCGGTCCGGGCGCAAAAAGTCGTCGACCGCGGTGCCTTCCTTAAGAAACTCGGGGACGTTGACCACGTTGACCCGATGCGGGGCCCGCCGGTTGATCCGCTCTTCCAGTTCATCGCCGGTCCCGACCGGGACGGTGCTCTTAATGACCACGATCTTCGGCGTGTCCACGTGCGTGGCGATGTCGTCGGCCACCGCGTACAGGGCGCTTAAGTCCGGCGCTCCGTCGGGTTTCGGGGGGGTCCCCACCGCGATGAAGATGACTTCGCCGTGCTGAACGGCCTCGCGGGCGTCGGTGCTGAATTGCAGGCGGCCGGCCGCGATGTTCAAACGCAGCAGCTCTTCCAGGCCCGGTTCATAAATAGGGCACTCCCCCCGGCGAAGGGCGGCGACCTTCTCACGGTCCGTATCATAACCGACCACCTCGTTTCCGGTGTCGCTCAGGCACGCGCTGGTGACCAGCCCGACGTAGCCGGTCCCGATAATCGTGAGCTTCATGCAGTCATCTCCCACGGTAGGGTGTATTCACCACTCATTTATACTACTGGAAGGCCAGCCGTAACGCGAATTGCAGTCCTGATTCGCGGCCCCTTGGGCCGGCATGCAGGATTTACTTTTATTTAACTTTATTTGGTATCAATCCTTTACATGGACAGCGGTGGCGTTAAAATGTTATCTTACAATGAAATCGCAAGCCATGCTGATCGCAGGACGGGTAGGTTCTCGGTCGCAGGCTTACGCATTGAGGAAGCAACGCAATGGAACGCTCAGAGATTCGCATCCTGGTGGTAGACCCGGCCGAGGAGGTTCGCGGGTCGCTGGTCGACTTTCTGGGGCAGGCGGGCTTTAAGGCCGAGATGGCCAAGTCAGGTTTCGAGGCCCGCCATAAGGCTGCGCAGCATCATTACCACCTGCTTTTGATCGACTACGCCCTGCCGGATGAATCGGGCCTGGAGGTCATGGATCAGCTCTCTGCCGCCAAGGCGTGTCCGCCCGTGATCCTCATGACCGGCCAGCCTTCGGTGGAAATGGCCACTGCGGGCATGCAGCGGGGCGTCCGCAACTACCTCATCAAACCGATCGGCAAGGACGAGCTGGTCAACGCTGTTGAGACCGTGCTGGCCAACGACGGGCTGCTGATCAATGCCGATCATCAGTTTTTGCGCGAGCTGGGCTGGCGGCTCAAGCTCGCGCGCCAGCGGGCGAATCTGACCATGCGTCAACTGGGCAGCCGTATCAACATCAGCCAGGCCCAGATTTCCCAGATCGAGGCGGGCCTGAGCGCCCCTTCGCTGACCACCCTGTTTCGCCTGTCGCAGGCCCTGCGCGTCCGGCTCTCGGAGCTTCTGAAGGGCTTCTGATTCAGGGACGCAGGGACGGCCCTTGCCGACGCAGGACCGCGGTGAAATGACGCTGGAAGCCCTCCATCGCGGCCACGTCGGCCACTGCAAAGAGGGCGACAAGCGCCGCGCCGCACGGGGGAAAGTAGTTGGACCAGAGCCCCTTGGCCAGCCGCAGGCCGGCCACGATGACCCAGGGAACCACAGCTAGAAACCAGCTTACATCCGCGATGGGCACTGCCAGGATCGGGCCCTCGGTGGGCGTTTCCCCCCGGCCGCGCTGATAGGTCTCCAGTCGGGTGCGCATGTGCCCGAGCAGGCGGTGCATCGCGAACCAGTGCACGAAGGGCACGAGCAGCAGCACGGTCCACAGCGGCGGTCCCAGCCGGATCCGTCGCAGGGCCCGGTAGCCGAGAACGAGGGTGATGAGGAACAGCACGCCCGCGACAGGGAGCAGCACGCGGGTCAGCGCAGCCGGCAGGGTCCGGTGCGCAAGCACCAGCTCCGGCCAGGGCGCGAGGGTCAGACACAGGATGATCGCCGGCAGGCAGGCCAGCAGGGCCACGAGGGCGACGGGCTGGCGTGGCCCGCACGGGTCGGCCCCCGTATCCGCGTCGGAGTTTAAGGCTTCGGTCTGGGGGGCGGAGCCGCCGTCCGGCCGACCGCACAGCATGTTCAGGTCCACGGCCATCTGGACCGCCCACCAGATCATGAGGGCGTAATCCACGAGCAACACGATGGCCAGCACCACCAGCACCATGGGACGCTGCGCCTCACGCATGACCCCCAGGGCCAGCAGCAGGAACACGCTCGCAAGTCGTGTAACCAGCAGGAATTCGAGCGTACCCTCGGGAAAGGAGCGGAACCATCGTTGGCGTTGGAGCAGGGTATCGTTCATGATATCTATTGTCGTCAGGGATCGCTCCGCGGTAAAGGCGGGAACCGGGAGCGACTACCGGACAAGGGGCCGGTTCTTCCCCCGCCACCTCTCGCGCCGGCCGGTGGTCCGGCAGTGCGACACACCCCCCGCAACGAGCACGAATGGTACCGGCAGAGGCACAAGCCGCTACAATGCATCCGGTAGACTATGCGTAACCAGGCATTTGACGACTTCTCGGACGCCTACGAGGCGATGATCGACTGGCCCAGGCGGCTGGCGCATGAAGAGGGCTTCTATCGACGGTTGTTCGATGAGGTGCGCGCTCGCAGCGTACTGGATGTGGCCTGCGGGACGGGTCGGCACGCGGCGATGTTTCACTCCTGGGGCCTGACGGTCGAGGGGGCGGACATCAGTCCAGCCATGATCGAGCGCTGCCGGGAGCGGTTTGGCGAGTCGCAGACGCTTCGCTGGGTGGTGCGCGGGTTTGATCAGCCACATCCGGAGCCGGCTTCGTTCGACGTAGCGATCTGCGTGGGCAACTCCCTCGCGCTGGCCGGCGACGAGGCGGCGGTGGCCGCGGCCCTGCGGCAGATGCTCGCGGCCGTGCGACCGGGCGGCCGGGTGCTCATCCACGTGCTCAACCTGTGGCGACTGCCCGACGGGCCGGCCCAGTGGCAGAAATGCGTCCGCGCCTCTCTGCCCGAGGGTGAGAGCCTGATCGTCAAGGGCGTGCATCGCGCCGGCTCGACTGGATATGTGAACATGATCGTCGCGCGCCTGGACCTCTCCGAGCCGCGGATGCGCACGGAATGCGTGCCGTTCGTGGGCTTGGAGGCGGCGGGGCTCGAAGCCATGCTGGGCTGCGCCGGGGCCACCCGGATTGAAACTTACGGCGCCTGGCACATGCAGCCCTACGACCGCGAGCAGAGCCCCGACCTAATCATGGTGGCGACAAACTAGCGCCCGTGTTCGTTGGAAAGTTCCAAACGCCTCCCGCTCTCACTTCTTCTCCGGTTGGACGAACAGGAGCATGCCCTGCCCGGGCGCGAGCCAGATGTTTTCGCCGGCCCAGGGCTGTTTATGGCCGGAATAGCTGTTGACCATCCCCACGGGACCGGACGACTTGAACTGCAGGCCGAAAGGCGTTGAGCGGTGCAGGTTCTTGTTGACCACCAGCACGAACTGAGCGCCTTCAGGGCCTTCGAACTCCCCTGCCATCAGGTCGCCGCCGTGGAGCTGGGAGAGGAACTTGCTGCTGTCCATGCCGCGGCAACCTGACGGCACGTTGGGATGGTGAAAGACGTTCACGCTCTTGAGGGTCAGGTAGATCGGAGCCAGCTTGTGAATCTGCAGGTTGACCCGGCGGAGCATGTCCCAGGTGCGCGTTTTGTTGCCGAATTGATCGATCGGCGCCAGGCGGTAGTTGCCGATGGCGGGCGCGAAATAGGTGAAATAGCTGATGCCCCGCGCGCCGTAGGCCAGCGTGGTGTACATCTGGAAGTTCAGGCCGCCGTCGGTGGGCTCGGCGTAGTGGAAGTGAGCGTTGGACAGCACGATGTTCCAGAACGGCAGATCGTGCCGCAGGGCCGCCGCCCGGACGGCTTCGAGATTCTGGAAATAGCCGTCGCGCAGTGTGCCGTCGTCCATCAGGGAGTAATTGTCATAGCTGATGAACGCAGGCTTGACCGTCTTCACGAACTGCTCGAGGTATTCTTCATAAGTGGGGACACCCAACCCCCCGGCGCTCGCGTAGATGGGAAACAGGTTGATATAGGGCAGCGCCTTGGGTGCGGCGGCGCGCACGGCCGCGGACCACTTGGCCAGGGCTGGATAAAGGGCGGCCGTGGGCTCGTCGCGCAGGTAGTAGCCGTAGGTGGCCGGATGCGAGGCGGTTTTCTCGGTGAGCGCTTTCACGCGGCGGGCGACCTCGGCTTCGTCGAGGCCGGCCGTTGAGTCGTCCACGTGCAGGCCGGACACTATGGCTTTGAGCCCCGCCGCGGCCACGGCATCAAGTCCGTCGGGAGAGACGAATCCGGCGAGATTGAAGCCGCAGGCTTTGATGTCCGCGAGCACAGCGGGGTCGGCCGGCGTGCCGCCCCAGGGCAGGATCGCGAACTGCTCCGGGGCCAGGGACGATGCGGCCGCGGGGTCTTGGCCGCTGACGGAAGCCGCAATGGCCAGGTGCGCAATGAGAATGATCGCAAGCTGTGGATGTGCCTTCATGGTGTCGTGCTCCTTCCAAGAGTGACGTCAGCGCGCCGGCCCGGCGAGATGCGGGCCGATCATAGCGCGAGCAAATTGACCGTGAAGAACGGCCCGCCGGCGATGCGGACCTCCGCTTCGCCGGTAGTGGGTGAGTTCTCGTTAAAGCGAATCGTCAACTGCCGGATGGTCGGGCCGGTGATGGTTATCACGCCGGACGAGGGCAGCAGATCGGGGTTGTTCTGGTAAGCGAGGACAACGTTCGTGAAGCCGACGGTATAAGCGGCATCACTGGCTGAAACGGACGCGTTGAAGACGCCGAGGGTGGTGGCATTGGTGGCGCGATCAAAGCCGAGCAGCCCTCCCTGGCCGGTGATGGCGATATCCTGCCCGTCGCTGGTCCAGGTCAGATTGAAGGTGCCGTTCAGGTTAGCGCCGGCCGGGGCGAACTCGTAAGCGGCCTGCACCTGGCCGTTGAGCGTCTGTGACGCGCAACTGAGATTGTTGAACGTCAGGGAGAGGGTGGCGGCGAAGCGGTTCAGCGTGCCGGTTGCGCTGCCGGAACAACTCAGGCCCGGGAAGGGCGCGGCCGGACAGGCCGCAGCGCCGAAGTTGATGGTGACGTTCCGCGATCGGCCTTCGGCGGCGGCACTGGCCTCCGTGGCGATCACAGGACAGGTGCCCTCCGTGGTCACGGGAGGCTCCTCTTCGGGGTCAATATTTGGATTGACGGGGAGCTGGGTGATGCCCGCGGCCTGGGACAGCGCCGCGGTGGCCTGAAGCGCGGCCTCGATGGCCGTTTGTTCCTCAGGGGTCAATTCCGTCTGCGAAGGTGGTGGGGGTTGGAGGAACGGGCAAGCTTGCCCCATCAGGAATGGAAGCGTCAGCGCCACCACGATAACCGGCAGATGTCGCCGCACCCTCATCGCGCGTCTCCTGGAAGATAGTTAGACTCCGACCGTACCGCTGCGCTACTTACGCCACAAGGGGGCCGGAGTCAAGAATGAGGCGGGAACATCAAAGAAGAATTCCTCATCAGAGGCACCCCGGGCACCCACCCGACCTCTGATGAGGAATTCACAAACCGCTGAACGGGGGTATCAACCTGCGATGGCGTAGACGGGCCGGAAGTTACGCAGCAGGCCAGTATTTCGAAGTTCACCGAGCGTGGAAGCCGGCAGCGGCCGGGCGGTCCCGGTGACCGGGGAAGTCAGAAAAGCCCAACCGCACTGGCGGCAGAAGCTGGCCTTGCCCAGCCTCCGCACGATCTGGGGGTGATCACAATGAGGACAATGCAAATACTTCGGCATTTCTCACATACTCCTGTCAGGTCTGCCCAACTCCATCCCTGGAGTGACCTGAGACCTCAGCGGCCTTGGCCTCAGGGAGCAGAACCTCGTCCATCGGAAGCATTGGACACAGTTGCGGGGCCAAGGTTGCAGGGGGTGGCCAAAAAAGAAGAAAACGGGCATTTTTTACTTAAGTCACATGAATATAAGATTTTACGAGATTGTCGGAGCAGGGTGGGATGCTGTGAGAAACGTACTAAGCTTCGACAGATGCGGAGGTTATGAAATAATGAGAAATCGGCAATAATTAACACATGGAAAATAATTTCAGCAACAGCCCCCCAAGTTAGACGGACCTTCGTCAGCTGGTAACAGGCAGCAGTTTCAGCAGGTTAGAGAGCAATACAATGGCGGCGGCCAGGACGATGCTGACGGTCAGCCAGGCGGGACGATGGCGGCGCAAGGCTTCGAACGTCCGGCTACGTCCGGTAACAGCGATGGCGATGAAAAAGAGGGCGAAGACCAGCAGCATCTTGACGCCAAAGAGCACATGGTAGAGCGGCACCTGACCAGGC
Organism: Phycisphaerae bacterium; assembly: GCA_012719955.1. Lineage (GTDB taxonomy): Bacteria > Planctomycetota > Phycisphaerae > UBA1845 > PWPN01 > JAAXZI01. The sequence continues at coordinate 53,260 of JAAXZI010000091.1, forward strand.
ACCGGCTGATGGCGGGGAAACTGGACGAAGGCGTTGTAGATGCCGGTGAGCAGCAGGACGGCGATGCTGGTGTGGAGGACGTGCCCCCACCGACGGAACAGCGTGTCGCGCAGGGGCTGGCCGGCATCCCCCGGCTGGAGCGCCCGCAGGGCGGGAATGAGCAAGAGGCGGATGAAGATGGTCCCGCCGACGGCCACAATAAATGCGGCGAAGTGCAGCCAGCGGCTGATGAGAACCGAGGGTTCCAGTTGGGCGAGCATAAAGTCTCCTGACCGGTTCGAGGTCATCTCTCACGGTTCAATGGTGGCTGAACGACCGCCACAGGGTGCGAATGTAATTCACTTCCCCCCTGCGTCAGCACGCTACAGGCCATGGGCGCCGTGTCGGCGGCAAGCGGAGCAACGCGGCACTGCTCAAGCGCAAGAGCACACATCGTTGGAACTGACGCCATCAGTTTTCGGATGCACGATCAATGATCATGCGCGGCCGCCTGCAATTCCTCCATCATGGCCTTGGGATTGAGGTCCTCACCGGTGGCATGGCGGACGAGCTCATTCCAGCGCAGGGTAGCGCCGGGGGCAAAGACTTTCGTTTTCAGAAATTCACCGATCTCCTTGCGGTTGTTGTAGACGGGAGTGGGATCGTCGGTCTGGAGCACGTCGCGGCGGATGGTACGGTGAAGCTGAGAGGCAAACATCTGGCCCATCATGTAGGCGTGGTAATAGGCTGGCGCGCTGACGATGTGAATCTTGCTGGCGTAATCGGGCGCGTTACGGCCTTCGGGACGGCGCACGAGCTGATACTTCTCGACGAGATCCCACCAGAGCGTGTTGAGATCCTGATCGGGCTGCTGATACATCGCGCTCTCGAACCGGACCATCACCTGGGTCCAGGCGGCGAAGATGAGGATCTGATCGCGGCGGGAGCGGGCCTCGGCGCGGGCCACTGCGACCGGATCCGCCACCTCAAGGCCCATGGCGCGCATGGAGCCGGGCTGGCGGGCGAAGCGCTCAAACAGCATCGCAATGGCCTCGGTGGTGAAGGTGTGGGCGGGCGTGCGCACCACGTAAGGCAGCGATTTGGGCATGTATTTGTCATACGCGGCATGGCCCAGTTCATGCAGCATCGTGCTCATCCAGCGTTCATTGGGCACAACGTTGGCCATCACGCGGATGTCGTTCTCGCGGTCGATGAAAGTGCACATGGCGTGCGGATACTTGCCGGGCCGCTCGTAGAGATCGCTGCGGGCCAGCACGTCATCGACGGGCAGACCGAGGCCGGTGTAGAACTGGCCGGCGAGCTTCACGACGTCGGCCTTGGCATAGGGCGGGTCGAAGTCGAAGTCGTAGATATCCGGCGGCTCCTGGAAGAAGCGATCGTGGTAATGCCAGGGGCGCAGCGCGTCGGGCTGGATTGAATAATCCGCGGCGAGCCGGGCGTCGATCTCGCGCTTGGCCTCACGGAAGAGACCGTGGGTCAGATCGTGCAGCGCGTCGAAGAGCTTGAGCACCTGCTCGCGGGACATTTCGCTGCGGCGGAGCTCCATGTCATAGTAGTCCGTGAAGCCGAGCTTGCGGGCGGCCTCGTTGCGCAGGGCAACGAGCTCCTTGAGGTCCTTTTCGACGACGGCGCCGACGCCCTTGCTGGCTTCCCAGACGGCGCGGCGGTACTGACTGTCCCTGTTTTCCTTGAGGATCTTCTCAACCTCGCTGTCAGGGAGCTTTCGGCCGTTGACTTCGGCGCGGTAGACGTTGAAAGCCTGGGTGATGGCCGTGGACTTGGCGGTGATGCGCTTGAGCAGTTCCGGATCAACCTGCTTGCCGAGATATTCGAGGTAGATCAGGTCGATCTGGCGGACGGCCAGCGGATCGGGCTTGGGGTCCGCTTTTTTGAGGTCGTCGCGAATCTGCTTGAGCGCTGCGAACTCGGCCGGGTTGGCCAGAGCGGCGTCGAGGCGGTTCTGGGCCTCCTCGGCGGCCTTGTAGTCTTCATCCTTGCCCGAGGCGGCGGCGTTCCAGTCGGCGAGGTTGCGAGCGGTCTCCAGAGGGCGGATCGTCTGTTCGTACCGGGCGATGAACTCCGCGGCCCGCTGCCCGGCGGGCGACTGGCCGGCCGGGGCCGGGGAAGCGTCCTGACCCAAGGCGCGAAGCGGCGGAATGACCACACACAAGACAACCGCCAGAGTGGCGGCAAGGGGCAACGGCGAACCAACGAGCATCTTCATGGGGTTGTTCCTTTCAGGAATGATCCGATCGCCGAACAGCCTGGCGGGCACCGGTCAATGCCAGGCCGCCGCTGAGTATAGCTTAGGAGGATAGGTCTGGCAGGTGTCGAAAGAGCACGATTGTCGCTTCAGGGGCACACGTGCCGGACGGGCCGGAGGCGCGAGAGCGGGATGGGCGGGCAGGCCCCCTTGCCTTTGCCCGCGGCGCGTTTTAATGGTGTGAAAATTAATTTATAGGTTTAATCTGTGGTGGACTCCCCGTGGGACTGTCGGATTTCCGTCGGTTGACGGAATCCCGCATTTCACTAGGCTTATAGGGCTATGCTCAGAACTCTGCAGACTTACGTGTGCCGCGAACTGCTGAAAACGTTCGCGCTCACCGCCATCGGGCTGACGCTGACCTTCAGCTTGACCGGGGGTGTCTTCAACATGATGCGGGCGCCGGTGCTCAGCGCCGAACAGACGCTGCATCTGCTGGGCTTTGTTCTGCCATTCGCCCTGACGTTGACCCTGCCGGTGGCGGCGTTGTTCTCCTGCGCGATGGTTTACGGGCGCCTGGCGGCGGGCAACGAATTTGACGCGTGCCGGGCCAGCGGCATCAACATTCACCGCCTGTTGGCCCCGGCTTTTGGTTTGAGCGTGGTCACGGCCGCATTCACGTTTGTGTTCGCCAACTACGTTCTGCCCTCCTCCATCCGCAACGTGGAGGCCCTGGTGGCCCGGGATCTTCAGAAGCTGATCGTCGCGGCTCTGAACATGCAGGGGCACTTCAAGCAGGGTCCGGTGGTGGTTCACGCAGGCGAGCCGCCACGCACGGAGAAGACCGCCGAGGGCGCCACCCAGGTTTGGATTGAGTCGGCGGCCTTCATGCATATTGAGAACGAGAGCCTGCTTCGCGTCGGCACCGCGCATCAGGTGGTGGTGGATTTCTGGACCGACCCCAGCACGGGAGATCCGAGCGCCCAGGCGGTCATGTACGACATCCGGGCCTGCGACCTGGAGCAGAAGCGGCTGTACGCGAGCGAATATCAGCCCATCGAACCGATTGCGGTGCCGATGTTTACGGAGACGAAGACCAAGTGGCTGAATCTGACCGAGCTGCTCAAGTTTCAGCGGGATCCGTTGAAGTTTCTTCCCATTCAGCGGCAGATCGCCAAACTCCGGACCCAGGCTCGGGAGGCCCGCTTTTACGCCTACGCCGTTGAGCAGCTCAACGGCCGGGAAGCCGTTCTGCGATTGGGGTCATTGAACGGTCGGCCCAAGTACGAGGTTCGGGCCAAGCGGGCCTACCACGATCCGCTGGATTTTCGTCCGCAGCTTGACGGGGTTACGGTCAAGGAGGCCATGCAGGGATACGACCGGGTGTGGCACGCAGAGCGGTGCAGCCTGCGCGTGGCCCGCGGTTTTGGTTCGGATCCGCACATTGTTCAGCTTCGCCTGTCCGGACAGGTATACCTGATTAATCCGCTCGATCCCGAGCAGAAACGCGTGGACAAGCCCGCCACCAATCTGGATCCGGTGTCGCTTCCCCAGTTCATCCTCGACTGGGAGGACCAGGTCAGTGACCTCGACCTGCTGGGCATCACCCAGGAGCACATTGACCTGGCCGCCAAGGGGCAGCTTCCGTCAGCGCCGCCGCCGTCCAAGTTTAATCTGGGCGGACGGGTGGAAAACGCGCGCATCAGCACGCTGGGGGCCCTGGCGGAGCAGTCCCTGGAGATCGTGGGGGTGATCCACTCACGGCTGGCTTTCAGCGCCTGCGTGCTGGTGATGCTGGTGCTCGCGGCGGGTCTGGCCATCATCTTCCGGGGCGGCCAGTTGCTCACCGCGTTCATCATCAGCTTTGTGCCCGGCATGGTGGTCGTGGTGCTGAACATCGCGGGACGTCAACTATCGGAGAAACCCCTCTACCACCTGACCGGTCTGGCCATTATCTGGTCGGGCATCGGCGTGCTGGCGCTGGCGGACGTGGTGGTGCTGTCCAAGTTTCTGAAACGCTGAGAAGGCGTTTTTTCGGATCATGGCGGCTGAAAAACGCCTTTAGCGCACCGGTTTACGGTGAAGAAAATTATGAAAACGCTTGATCGCTATCTGCTTCGCTCCTTTTTTTTCAACTACCTGGTCTCGTTGTTCACGATGATCAGCCTGTACGTGGTGCTGGATCTGTTCGTGAACTTTGATGAGTTCACCGAGTCCAGCAAGCCGGTGTGGCAAGTGGCCCTGGATATCGCGGACTATTACCTGTTCAATGTTCCGCTGTACTTTTCGCAGCTTTCCGGCATCATTACTTTGTTTGCGGCCTGCTTCACGCTGGCCCGGCTGCAGCGCGCCAACGAGATGACCGCGGTGCTGGCCTCGGGAACCAGCCTCTACCGCCTGGCGGCGCCCATCGTGGTGGCCAGTTTCCTCATGAATGTGCTGCTGGTGGCCAATTATGAGCTGATTCTGCCCCGCGTGGCCCCGAAGGTGGCCCGCAACCGGGACGACGTGGAGGGTACCCGGGTTTACGATCTGTGGTTCATCAAGGACGGCAACAGCCGGCTGATCAGCGCCCAGCGTTTCCGCCCCAGCGAGGGGCGCGTTCGCGGACTGTACATCATCGAGCTGTCCACCCGGCCCGGCGAGCACCGGCGGCTGGCTGGCGTAACCGTCGCGGACAAGGCGAGCTGGGACCCGGTCGAGCGGGGTTGGAAACTGGAGAACGGTCGGCATTACGACCTGTCCGGTGATGTGGTCGCGGAGGTGGCCCCCACCCGACTGCCCAACGATTTCTATCCCAGCGATCTGTCCCCGGAGGACCTGCTGTTGCGGAAGATGGCCGCCTGGACGCAATTCCTGAGCACGCGGCAGCTCAACGAGCTGGTGGCCCGGGGCGACACGCGGGTGGATGTGATCGCCGGCATCAAGCACAAGCGTTTCACGGACCCCATCAACAATATGATTTTGCTGTTGCTGGGCATTTCATTTTTCCTGAACCGGCTGCCGGAGAGCGTGCTCACCCAGGGAGCCAAGGCGTTGGCCACCTGCGCGGTGACCTTCCTGGTGGCTTTCGCCGGTCAGCAACTGGTGAGCGGCGCTGGACTGACCGTACCGGGGATGAATCTCCAGGCCCTGCCGGCCTGGGTGCCCATCTTCCTGTTCGGACCCCTGGCCGTCGTGCTGCTGAACAACGTCAAAACCTGAGGGCGGCCGGCGTTCAGAGTGATTGCGCAAGAAAGCGGCCGACGGTTCTCATGAACCGCCGGCCGCTGATCATTCGGGTTTGAACTGGTCGAGCTCGCCATCCCGGCCACCCGCTTTCCAGGTCCCAATCTCGGGCCGAAGCAGGCGAGCGGCAGGGTACGCGCTCCAAGACGGCCGCCAGGCGTCACTTCAGGGCCGGATCCTCGGCGAGGGCTCCCCGCAGCTTGCCCAGGGCGATATTCTGGATCTGCCGCACCCGCTCCTTGCTGAGCCCGATGGCATCACCGATCTCCTGGAAGGTCAAACGGTCCTCGCGCTGAGCGGGGAAGCGTTGGGCCAGAATCCGGGATTCCAGCTCGGTCAGTTCGCCGAGGTTCTGTTCCAGGGCGCGGTGCAGACGTTCCACGTACAGTTCAGTCTGATCGTCCGGAGAGCGGTCCGGCCGCTCGAAGGACACGTCATGCTGGACCGGGAAGCGCTTGCGGTAATGGCTCTCCTGCTTGCCGCGGCGCATGAGGGCCCGGGCGATCACGTTGCAGGCATAAGTGCTGAACCGATAGCCTCGCCAGGGGTTGAAGCGATCCACGGCACGGGCCAGGGCGAAGAGCGCATCGCTGAGCATGTCGTCCTCGTCCACGTTCCGCGAGCCGAACCGGGCAATCATCGAATAGACGAGGCCCATATTCTTTTCAACGATGTATTCGCGAATGCGCTGCCAGCGGCGAGCCCATTCGAAGCGCTCTTCCTGCGGGATCGGCCGCTTACCCTCTTTGCGGGCCGCGCGATAAGCACAGGTGTGCAGGCCGATGAACAGGGCCTGCTCGTCCGGCTCCGTGCCTTCCTTGCCGGCCAGAATCCAGTCAGCAATACGAATGGCGTCCTGCGCAGCCGCCTTGGTCCGGAGCTTGGGATCCGGCACGAACCAGAGCTGCTCCGGGTCCAACACAGGGGCAGGCATAGTCTGCTTGTGGTGTCGATTTAGTGTAGTCATCATAACCGTAATCCTCGCGCCAACGTGCGCGTCGTTATTCTGCCCCTTATAATAGTACCAATTTGATACTATTCTCCGGTTTTCGGCAGTAGTCACCTGAAATGGGGAAATTCCCCCACTCGGGTGGCTGGCTGCTGCCGATACCGGTAAAAGGTTACCTAAACCTCGGCAGAGCCAGGGTTTAATCGTTGAGCGGTGGAAAGCCTGCAGCAGTCAGTTCTGCGTGTGCCCGAATCGAAGGCCCGATCATAATATCTTACGCTTCGCGCCTGCGAGAGTTGCACTCCCGCGTCTTCGAAATCGTGGTAGGCAAAGAGGATGCTACTGGTTGAGCATCCCGGCTGTGTTTCTTTCGCGCTCGTTCTCCCGCCATTATACCCGAAAGCGGTCTGAATGTCTCGGCACTTCCGGCACAGTCACTGAAATCGCAGGTCTACCCCCGCCGTTGCACCGTTTCCCCCGGGAGGGGAATCCGGCTCGCGGCGAGCGGCTGGGGTAAGCTCGCCTTGGCCCACCTGTTATCTCTTACGACGAAGCCAGGGGGCGAGTTCCTGTCAACCCGCCGAGTCTAAAGCAGGCAAAATTCCTGGTGGGATTCTCTCTGTCGGCCGCAGTGGTTAGCGGTGGTTAACAGGGCCGACAGGTCAGCACCGGCCAGGTCTGGCCGGCGAATCCTCTCCGTTCCAGTCAACGTTTCATCCGTATCGGCATTTCGATGATTGCCTCTTCAGCAAGCTCTGCGGATTGCGCGCGACATGCTTGCCTTCGGCATCTGAGCAGTAATATAAACCAGAGGAACCCAGCCAAGCCGTTAGCGGCCTCGTCAGGATGCGCAGCCGGGTTTTCGGACAGCCCGGATGAAAGCCGCGAGCGGATCAGGATGGGCTCTGCACGACCTGCATGTTTCACGGGCAGCGCCTGTTCCATCTCCATGCAGACGTGCGATTCGAGGTTCACCTGCTGGCATTTTCCCGTGATACCTCGGCCAGAATAAACAGCGGTCAGGGCCCAGACGGGCGTTGGCCGACATCCCCGGGTTATCTATCGACGCCGCAATCAGGTTTTCCACCCCTTGAAGTGGCTGACCAGCGAATGAGCTGCGCGTATGCAGTGCGCCGGCGTGGGCGGATGGCGGGGGCGAATTCCCATGCGTGTACCGGTGGTTCGGACCTTATTTCCGAGGAGGTATCTGAAATGAGAAGGTGGTTGGTGTGGGCCGGAGTGGCGGCCGGGCTGACATGGGCGGCGAGTGCCGCCATGGCCGGCGGACACTCGGCCTGTAAATCGTCGGCGTGCCGCGCTCGCGCGTGTGGCACGTCGGGAAAGCATTGTGCTACGCCGTGCGGTGATGAGTGCGCGCACGTGGCCTGCACCCCTGTGCAGACGCGGGAGTGTACGATCACGGAGACGGTGTGGGAGACGCAGCAATGCACTGAGATGCGCAAAGTGCGCGAGACGGTGATGAAGCCCGTCGAGAAGACCTGCTACCGCACCGTCAAGGAGACGTGCTACAAGGATGTGACCAGGACCGTGTGCAAGCCGGTCTGGGAGACGATCGAGAAGGAGGAGCGCTATACCGTAAACCGGCCGGTGTATGAAACCCGGACTCGGGAGGTCCCCTACACGGTCATGAACCCCGTGTATGAGACCATCGAGAAGGAATGCCGCCGGACGATCTGCAAGCCTGTCTGGGAGACGAGCGAGAAGGAATGTGTCCGGACGGTGTGCAAGCCGGTGACGGAGACGTTCGAGAAGGAAGAGCGTTACACGGTGTGCAAGCCGGTCTGGGAGACGCGCGAACGCAAGGTCCAGACCTGCACTTACAAGGCGGTCGAGGAGACCGTCATGGTGAAGCGCTGCATCCAGGAGCCGGGCGAGTGCCGATTCGATCCGGCAACCTGCCAGTATGTCTACACCCCGGGCAAGGTCCGCTGGGTTAAAGAGCCCTGCACCGTAACCAAGTGCGTGGCGGTCCCTGAGACCCAGACCATCCAGGAAAAAGTCTGCCGGATGGTGAAGGAGGAGTGCGTTCGGAAGGTTCCGTACACCCGCACGCGGATGGTGACCGAGCGCATCGTCGAGAAGGTTCCGGTCCGCACCTGCCGGATGGTGAAAGAGGAATGCGTTCGGAAGGTTCCGTGCACCCGGACGCGGATGGTGACCGAGCGTATCGTCGAGAAAGTCCCGGTCCGCACTTGCCGGATGGTTTCCGAGGAGATCGTTGAGAAAGTTCCGGTTCGCGTCTGCCGGATGGTTGCCGAACAGCGGACCCGGACGGAGACCTACCAGGTCTGCCGGAACGTCTGCGAAGAGCGCGTCCGCAAGGTGCCGGTGAGAACCTGCCGGATGGTCTCCGAGCAGATCACCGAAAAGGTGCCCTACACCGTGACCAAGCAGGTGCCCTACACGGTCACCACCTGCGTGCCCGAATGCGTGGAGAAGGAAGTACCGGTCACCGTGACCCGTTGCGTTCCCCGCCAGGTAACGCGGACGATCCAGGTGGCGGTGTGCCCGGATCCGTGCAAGTAAGCGCTCGGTTGGGCTTTGTAATCTCGGTTGTCAGCGGCTAACCAGCCATCGGCGGCCCGCAAGTCTGACACCTGGCTTTCATGCCGGCGTGCGGACTGTGCGGGCCGCGGCCTTTTCTGGGGGCCGTGTTGCGTCCGGTCGGCCCAGGCGTACAATGCGCCCCGGTCGATATGACGAGGAGGAAACCCATGGCTCGTAAACCTGCACGGCCCCGTCGCTCACAACCGTTCGCCGATGCGCCCATTACCAACTGGCAACAGCTCGGCGGCATCGAGACATCCGTTCTGGACAACGGCCCCGGCCGTGGCGTCCGCATCGCCTGGGTCAACACCGGCGGTGGATTGCGTTACAAGGTGGTCATTGATCGGGGGCTGGATATCGCGGACGCCGAGTTTCGCGGCGAGTCGCTCACCTGGCACTCTTTCACCGGCATTACCGCCCCCCGCTCGGCCTATAGCCGGGGCTTTGAATGGCTGAAGGGTTTTTACGGCGGACTGCTGGTGAGCTGTGGGCCGTTGAACACGGGCGGGCCGTTCACTGAGAACGGCGTAGAGTACGGCCTGCACGGCACGCACTCCAACACGCCGGCCATCATCGAGTCGATCGTCAATCCCGATCCCTCGCGCGGCCAGTACGAGATGAGCATTACCGGCCTGGTCCGCACGGCCCGCGTATTCAACCCCAACGTGGAGCTCCGCCGGACCATCAGCAGCACGCTGGGCGAGCCCGCCATCCGCGTCACCGATGTGTTTACCAATCGCGGCAACGAGCCGGTTGAGCATGAGTGGCTGCTGCACATCAACTTCGGTTACCCGCTGTTGGAGCCGGGAGCCAGCACCTACTGCTACAAGGGCAAGCTGACGCCTCGTGGCGACGGGGTGGAGTGGTTTACCAAGAGGAAGGATTTCCGGGCAGCGCCCGCCCCGCTGGACGCACACCGGGGCACCGGCGAGGTGTTCACCTACATCGATCCGCCCGTGGACGCACGGGGCATGGTTACGGCGGGCGTGGTCAACCGCAAGCGCGGCATCGGCGTGCGGATCGAGTATCCCAAGGCCGATTTCCCCCGGCTGGGGAACTGGCAGCACTGGGGGCCGGGCGAGTACACCGGGGCCCTGGAACCGATGACCGGCGGGGTGGAAGGCCGGCCCACGGACCGCGAGCGCGGCTGGCTCATCATGCTGAAGCCGGGCCAGACCATCGAGCATCGTTGCACGATCACGGCCACGGCCGACAGCCAGGACATCGAGCGGCTACTGAGACTGAATCGGTAAGAAAGGTGGAACAGCACGCATGACATCAGCACAGACGGCCCGGGTCAGCAGGCCCGGCGCAGGGCGGCGCGGCCGGTACGACATCGCCATGACTGGCCGCCGGATCGGCGGATTGCTGGCCTGCGGGGTGGCGCTGTCGCTGCTGGGCGTGGCGCCGGCCAGGTCGGCGGAGCCGGCCTGGATCACGGCGGCGGACTCCGGGTGTCCCCTTTTTCGGAAGGAATTCACGCTGCCGGACGCGCCGCGCAAGGCGACGCTGAAGATTGTCGGGCTGGGCCATTTTCACCTGCGGGTCAATGGCCGGCCAGCCGGAGACGCCGTTCTCCACCAGCCCTGGTCGCAGTACGACAAGACCATCTATTTCGAGGAGCTGGACATTGCCCTCCTGCTGCGCAAGGGGCCTAATGCGCTCGGTGTCTTGCTGGGCAACTCGTTCTGGTTCAACCCGCCCGCGCCGGCCGGTCGCTATCACAAGGTCGGCCCGGAGACGAATTTCGGGACGCCCTTCCTGCTGCGCGTCGAAGCCGACATTGAAACCGCGGACGGCAGCCAGATCCGCATCGTTTCGGATGACACCTGGAAGACGGCCCCCGGTCCGGTGACGTTCAGTCACGTGTTCGGCGGCGAGGATTATGATGCCCGAAAGGAGCCGGCGGGCTGGGATGAGCCGGGCTTTGACGATCAACATTGGGCCACGGCCCGCCCGGAGCAAGCCCCCACTGCGCGGCTGGAGAAGCAGTTCTGGCCGCCGATTCGCGCAAAGGAGGTGTTTTCTCCCAGCGAGGTCGTTGAGGTCGAGCCGGGTCTCTTCCACGCCTTCTTCCCGCAGAACGCGTCCGGCATACTTCGTTTCACCGTCCAGGGCGCCGCCGGGCAGAGCTTCACCGTGCAGCCGTCGGAGTATCGCTCCGACGACGGCAAGTTCATGAAGCCCCGCTGGGGCGCGCCCGTGCTTTTCAACTACACGCTCCGGGGCGGCGGGCCGGAGCAGCACCAGTGGCTGTTCCACTACCAGGGCTTCCTGGCCGTGGAGGTGAAGGGGGCGGTCTACAAGGATAAACCTAACCCGCAGAAGCTGCCCGTGCTCGAGCGCCTGGAGCTGGTCCACGTGCGCACCGACTTGCCCCAGGTCGGCGCGTTTCGCACCTCCAGCCGGCTTTTCAACGAGACGCATCGCCTCATCGACTGGGCCATGCGCTCCAACATGTCTTATGTGCTGAGCGACTGCCCGCATCGCGAGAAGCTCGGCTGGCTGGAATGCGCCCATCTGCTCGTGCCCACCTTCTGCTACCGCTATGACTGCCGCGACTGGTTCGCCAAGATTGCCCGCGATATCAGGGACGCCCAGGAGCCCACCGGGCGCATTCTGACCGTCGCGCCGTCGTATCCGGAGACCCGTTTCCCAAGCGCTTTTCACTGGACGGTGGAATGGGGCGCCGCCGGGGCCCTCCTGCCGTGGCACCATTACGTCTGGTACGCAGACCCGCGGATCCTCCACGACAACTACGACTGTATGCGCCGCTTCGTCGATTACGTGGCCTCCGTATCGAAGGAGGGAATTGCCCCCGGCGGCTTGGGCGACTGGTATGACTACGGCCACGGCCGGCCCCCCGGCCCCAGCCGCTTTACCCCGCAGGACTTGACCGCGACCGCCGTGCAGATCATGTGCATCGACGCGGTGATCAACGCGGCCGATGTGCTGGGCAAGACCGACGACGTTCAACGCTACCAGGCGCTGCGCGCGAGCACGGCCGGAGCGTACCTGAAGAAGTTCTACGATCCGCAGAAGCGCACCTTCGCCAACAACGGCTCCTGCCAGTGCGCCCACACCATCTCGCTGGCAGCCGGCGTGGTACCCGAGGCCGACCGCCAGGCCGTGCTCGATGCAGTGATTGCCGACCTGGAGCAGCGCGGCTGGCAGCAGACTCCGGGGGACATCGGCCACGTGTTCTTCATCCGTGCCCTGGCTCAGGCTGGCCGGTCGGATGTCCTGCACCGGGTCTATGCGCGTGACGGCGTGGGCAGCTACGGCGGCATCCTCAAGAAGGGCCTCACCGCCATGCCGGAAACCTGGGACGCCATCAGCGACGGCGTGCAGTCGCTGAACCACTGCATGCTGGGGCACGTGATGGAGTGGTACTACGGCTACGTGGCCGGCATCCGCCAGCAGCCCGGCAGTATCGGCTGGAAGAAGATTCTCATTGCGCCGGAGCCCGGTCCGCTGAGCGAGGCCGAAGCCACCTTCGACAGCCCCGCTGGCCGCATCCGCAGCCGTTGGACGGTCAAGAACGGCAAGTTCCGCCTGGATGCTGAAGTCGCCGACGGTGTCGAAGCCCAGCTCATTGCTCCGGATGGGACGAAGAAAACCGTCGGCCCGGGCCGGCATACGCTCGAATGCGAGATCGGAACGTCGAGGAATAACTAGCTGCCAGGCTGACCGAGGCGACACAGGCAACCGCGCGGAGATACATTAGACGCGTGTAGTGGTCTTGGAGAGGACGGCCGCGGTGCCGGTCGGATAGTAATTGAGGTGCCTCGTGTCCCAGACGCTCTTCATCCGGGCTCGCAAGCGCGCGACGGTCCATCATCAATGCTTCGATTGACAACCTTTGCTCACGAATTACGCTGATAAGCGTGCCATCGGAGGCCAAGACCGACCCTCTCTTGCAGGAATAACTCGTGCTCCTCTTCGTCGATGAAAGCGGGCAAGACAACAGGGACATGCCGTGCGAAGTCCTGGCGGGGGTGGCTGTTGAACAGAGAAACTTATGGAACCTGGTCAAAGCTATCCGCTCGGCAGAAAAGGAGCACTTTGGGGACTACCTGCGGAATCTGCGCATCTCGGAAGTGAAGGCCAAAACACTGTTGAAGCGGAAGCGTTTTCGCCTTGCAGGACAGAGAATCTCGATCCCCGAGGAGGAGTTACCCAGCCTCGCACGATCGGCACTCCTGAAAGGCATGGAAGCGCACGACGCGGGCAAGAGCGCGAGCACGGTCACGGCCCGGGAGCTGACCGGCTATAGCCGATCTGTTCTTCGCTTCATAGGTACTGTGTTGGATATTGCCGCGGCCCACGGTGTAAAGGTGCTGGCTTCTGTGGTCGATGGAAACGCCGCTCGTTCGGACCGTGACTTGTTGCGGAAGGATGTCGTCTACCTGTTCGAGCGCTATTTCTACCTGCTGCAGCACTCCTGCCCCGACCGACGCGGACTGGTAATCTTCGATGAACTGGAAAAAAGCCGCGCCAAGTACCTGATTCAGTGCATGGCGGCGTATTTTCTTGGGACCGACAAAGGGCGCTTCCGGAGTTCTCTGATCGTGCCGGAACCGTTCTTCGTCCATTCGGATCTGACCACCGGGATTTTCCTGGCCGACTTGGCCGCTTACATCTTGGGCTGGGGATGGCGTCTAAACAGCATGCCGCAGCCCCGGCGTGATGAGTTGAAGGCCTACGCGCGGAAGCTTCATCAGATGCAGTTTCATTGTCAGGTAGACCACGACGGAGCCCCCCTGCAGGTTCACAGCATCGTCTACCTCGACGATCTTCGCGGGCGGCTGGACCGGCTGACCGGGGAAGGGCTTGAAAGGGAGGAGGAGTAAAAAAGGAAAAAGGCAATGCCCGGCCCGTCGGGCCGACCAAAGCCTCCACCAGAAGTATCGGGAACGAACCCCAAAAAGTCAAGCCTTTTTGCGGAAGCAACCAACGAACGAACTGTGGAAAAAGATAAGTCTCTCGCACACCTGCTTTTATGGGGGGTCATATCGATCCTGATGTGATGAGGATCGAGCTATGGCCGGATGGCCGGAAGAAGGCGCCAACGGCCACTCGGAGACGGCCAGGATGACGCGAGCCCGATGACGGAAGGCGAAGGAATCGTACCTCCAGCGGGCGTGGGATTTTGGTGTTCGAGGTCGGTGCCCGCCTTGGGCGATACCTTCCAACTGCCCCGGCGGGAGTCGAACCGGCGTCCACGGCTTGAAGGGCCGCAATGTCGGGCGGCTGTGTGCTCCCCTACACGTTGCTCGCCAGCTTCAGCCGGTACATCTTGGCGAAGGCCTTCCAGCGGCGGGCGTCGCTGCGGTCGCCGCAGTAGAGGACCGGGTGCGGACCGGAGTAGATCTGGCACACGTCATCCACCCGATCGATGTCCACCAGCACACGGGTGGCGCAGCCGCCGGTTGGCGGCGCAGTGGGCGACTCGATGACTTTCCCGGTCCAGCAGTTGAGGATGTCCTCTCCGCTGAGATACTTGCACAAGAGCACGGGCGCCCCCGGCGTCCACTGCACGTCGAGCGCGGCGGTCTTGGGCAACTGGTGGAAGAACGGCCGCACCAGGTAATCCTGCGAGGGCCCCTGCGGGCCGTGCAGCTTCCAGGTGCAGGTACAGTGGGCGCCGAAGTAGCGGTTCTCGCTGGTGTCGAACTCCGGATTGTGCTGGAAACCGCCCCGCCCCAGGAGCCACCGCCCGAGCATCATTGTCAGCGTCGCGTTGAGATCATTCTCGCAGCCGCAGGGCACGAGCGCGCCGTTGTTGGTCGCGAAGCTGATGCAGGGTTTGCGATGCTTGAGCTGCAGGCACTCGATGGTGATCGCATCCGCGCCGTAACGCTCCATGATCTGTCCAACGGCCGTATGCGCCCGCATGGCGTCCACGAAGTACTCGTCGGTCACGTCCATGACCCGCACGGCGTTGTTTTTGAAGCGCATGGCCTCGGCCACCAGGGCGTCATCCGGCTTCACGGCGTCGAAGAGGCTGTTAAACTCCTCGGCCGGCACCTCGATAATGTCCACGTCCAGACGCGGCTCCTGCGTTCGGGTGGGCGCCTGGACCCGGCCGGAGACACGCAACAGGCGGCTCTGGGCCAGCATCTTGCGGGCATTGACGGCGCACAGCCCACGCTCGATTTCGTCCCAGTTCTCAATGGAGTGAATGTAATAGAGCCCCTCCGCGTTGCGCAGGTAATCGGGAGGCAATTGGTGGTTGGAGCCCAGGGAGTGGTAGACGATGCTTGTGGGTGTCCCCGATTCTGTGGCCATGCGGAACGCCTGCTGGGAGAGGGTGTTCCAGAAATTGACGATGAGAACGGCATCCAGGCGGGCAGCCTTGGCCCGGGTGATGAATTCGTTGACCTT
This sequence comes from Phycisphaerae bacterium, assembly GCA_012719955.1. Lineage (GTDB taxonomy): Bacteria > Planctomycetota > Phycisphaerae > UBA1845 > PWPN01 > JAAXZI01. Next base: position 68,595 of record JAAXZI010000091.1, read on the forward strand.
GGCTTCCTGGTAGATGCCGCCCTGCTGGAACTCGACGGCCACGCCGCACTTGCCGGCGATCTCTTTGATCTTGGCGGTGAACTTGCGCTCCTGTTGCTCGGGCTCAAACTGGTTGCCCGGCCAGGTGAACCAGTTGAATTTCCGCCAGTTGTCCTCCATCCGGCCTTCGTTGACCACGTCGGCCGGGGGATAAAGGAAAGCCACCAGAACCTTCGCCGGTTGTTTGTCTCGTTTGGTCAAGGGCAGGGTCAGCGGGGAAGCAGGCTGGGGGCTCGCCTGACCGGCCGCCGTGCCCGAGACGAACCCCGCCGCTCCAATTGCGCTCGCCGCAGCCAGAAACTCGCGCCGGGCCAGCTTGCCTGCTGAGCATGATTCACACATGGTTCTCGTCCTCCGTAGTCAGCGCTCCAAGCCCAAAACCCTTTGCCGCAAGTTATACCGGGCCCGGAAAGCTGACGCGAGGCCCCCGCCGCTCTCGCGTCGGTTATGTTAGGGTGGGGTGAGAGGATGAAGTATCAGAAATAATGAATATATATTATCAACAGTGAATTCCGGCTTCTGGGGTTGCGAGTCGCGCTGTTCGCCGCAAAGGTGTGGCCTGAACGGTTGAAACTGCTCGAAGATCGACTAAAATACGTCGCAACATATGAGCCGCTCTAGCTCAATTGGCAGAGCACGAGACTCTTAATCTTGGGGTTCTGGGTTCGACTCCCAGGGGCGGCAGAATGGGCTCCGAACTGGCCGGACGGCTGGTTCGGAGCTTTTTTTTGTGGGGTCCGCGGATCCCGCAGGGCTTGGAAAGGATGTGGTGCAGGTGCTAGACTGATAGCTGCGCCTGGGCCTTCTGGAAGGTGATATTTCGGCTTAACCTTCTTCGTAGAAAGATGTTATTTCATGGCCATGTCCCCGCTGACCACCGGTCTGCCCGCACTCGATGAGGTTTTTAAGGGCCTTCTTCCGGGCGACAATCTCGTCTGGCAAGTCGACTCCGTAGACAACTACCGGCCGTTCGTGGAGCCCTTCTGCGAAGCGGCGCGCGAGGCCGGCAAGACGGTGGTGTACTTCCGCTTTGCCCGTCATGCGCCGCTGGTCTCGGCGGACTCGGGGGTGGAAGTCTACGAGCTGCACCCGGATGCCGGTTTCGAGCAGTTCATCAGCGAGATTCACAAGGTTCTGAGCACCACGCGAAATTACGGTGTTTACCTGTTCGATTGCCTGTCCGATTTGGCGGTGGACTGGTCCAGCGACCGGATGCTGGGGAATTTCTTCCGGCTGACCTGTCCCTACGTCTATGAGGTGGAGGCCCTGGCTTACTTCGCGGTGCTGAAAAACTGGCACTCGCCGCAGGCCACCACCACCATTGCCCAGACCACCCAGATTCTCGTAGACGTCTATCGCCAGGATGACCGCGTTTACATTCACCCCATCAAAGTCCAGCAGCGCCACTCCCCCACCATGTACATGCTGCACGCATGGGAGGGCGACGACTTTCGGCCGGTGACGGAAAGCGCCACGATCACGCGGATCCTGGCCTCGATTCCGTATTCGGGGTCGGGCGTTTCGCGGCCGCGGATCGGCGTGTGGTCGCGCGCCTTTCTTGAAGCCCAGGAGGCGGCGGAGCCGCGGGGGCGGAGCAGAATGTCCGGCTCCCAGCAGAAAGATGAGGTCCGACGCCTGCTGCGGATGATCCTCTCGCGCGACGCCCAGATGCTCAACCTGGCCGAGAAATACCTGCAGTTGTCGGACGTGCTCCAGATCTGGCGACGGACCATCGGCACGGGACTGATCGGCGGCAAGGCGGCGGGCATGCTGGTGGCCCGGGCAATTCTGCGCCGGGCGTCTGCGCGCTGGGAGACGCTGCTGGAGCCGCATGACTCGTTCCACATCGGCTCGGACGTCTTCTACACCTACCTGGTGCAGAACGGCTGCTGGTGGATTCGGGAGAAGCAAAAAAACCCGGCCACGTTTCTCAGCGAAGCGGAGGAGGGCCGGCGGCGGATTCTAAGCGGCTCGTTTTCGGAAGAGACGCAGCGGGAATTCGCGGCCATGCTGGACTACTTCGGGCAGAGCCCGATCATCGTTCGCTCCAGCAGCCTGTTGGAAGACGCCTTCGGCAATTCGTTTGCCGGCAAGTACGAGAGCGTGTTCTGTGCCAACCAGGGCTCGCCCCAGAAGCGGCTGGACGATTTCATGTCCGCGGTGCGGACCGTCTACGCCAGCGCCATGAGTGAAAACGCGCTGCGTTATCGCGCCGCGCGCGGGCTGCTGGACCGGGACGAGCAGATGTCGCTGCTGGTGCAACGTGTGTCAGGGGCCATGTACGGAAGCCTGTTCTTCCCGCAGGTGGCCGGCGTGGGCCTGTCGTACAACCCCTACTCGTGGAACGAGCAGATCGACCCGCGTTCGGGCCTTCTGCGGATTGTTTTCGGGCTGGGGACGCGGGCGGTGGACCGGGCCGACGACGACTACACGCGGGTGGTGGCCCTCAACGCGCCGGAGTTGCGGCCGGAAGCGGGTCTGCAAGAGGTGCGCCGTTACGCCCAGCGGAAGGTAGATGCGCTCGATCTGGCCGGCAACCGCCTGGTGTCGCGGGATCTGCTGGACGTGATGGCCGAAGCGCCGCACCTGGACCTGTCCATGTTCGCCTCGCGCGATCCGGAGCTGGAACGGCTGGCCGCCGACCGGGGCCAGCGAGGCGTGTTCTCGTGGGTGTTGACCTTCGAGCGTCTGCTGTCGGCGACGCCGTTTGTCGCGGATCTTCGCGAGATGTTGTCGCTTCTCGAGGAGGCGTATGGCTGCCCGGTGGACACGGAGTTCACGGTGAACTTCTTTGAGAAGGAGGGTTACCGGATCAACCTGTTGCAGTGTCGTCCGCTGCAGGTGCAGGCGGAGGCACAGGCGGCGGTAGTGCCGGCGGACATTGCAGAGGAGGCCCGCCTGCTCGAAGCCAGCGGCGTGATGGTCGGGCAGAGCCGGGTGGCGCCGATCGACCGGCTGATCTACGTGGTGCCGGGCGCCTACAGCGAGTTGCCGGTTCACGAGCGTTACTGCATTGCCCGACTGATCGGCCGGTTGATGCACCAGGACAAGGTCGACCGCCGCGTGGCGCTGTTGGGCCCCGGCCGCTGGGGGACCACGACGCCGGCACTGGGTGTCCCCGTTTCCTACGCCGAGATCTCCAAGGCGTGCGCGCTGGGCGAGATCGTGGCCATGCACGAAGGCCTGGTTCCGGACGTGTCGCTGGGAACCCACTTTTTCAATGAGCTGGTGGAAGCGAATGTGCTCTATTTTGCGCTGTTTCCCGGTCGGCCGGGAAACCGGCTCAACGAGGAGCTCCTGCAGAAGGCGCCGAACCGCTTGGAGGCCCTGCTGCCGCAGGCCGGCCAGTGGTCGCACGTTCTGCGCGTCCTGGAGGCGGCGGATCTGCCCGGCGACGGCAGGCTCATGGTCAATGCCAACAACGGGGAGCAGAAGGTCGTGTTTTACCTTCAGGACGACCGGTCCCCCACCGCAGCCCCCTTGTGATGGCCCGAGAATGAAGATCGGTCGGCGGCGGGCCTACTGGCGTCGTGTTGATGAGGCAGCGAGGCCGTCCTGGTTTTCGCCCTTATTCTGCGGAGCGACGCCGTCCCCGTGGGTGGCTTCCAGAACGTCGATGAACTTGCGGATGATGGGCGTGAGCGTCTTGCGCTGCCGGTGGATGATCCCGATGGGGCGTTCGAGCTGATCATCGGCGATGGGTACGGCGGCGAGCACGTTGGTGGCCACTTCCCGCCGGATGGTGGGCGCCGGCAGCACGCTGATGCCGGCGCCGATCTCGATGGCCTGCTTGATGGTTTCGATGTTGTCGAACTCCATCACCTTGCGCACAGTGACCTGGTGCTCGCGCAGGTGGCGGTCAAGCTCCTTACAGATGGCCAGGTCGCGGTCGAAGGCGATGAAGTTCTCGCCCTGCAGGTCCTTGATGCTGACCTCTTTGCGATCCGCGAGGTGGTGCTGAGGGTGGCAGACGAGCACCATCTGTTCGGAGCGCAGGGGTATGACCGCGATATCGCGGGTGGCGGTGGGATAGGACATGACGCCGAGATCCACCTCGCCGTTGAGCACCGATTCCACCACGCGTGCCGGCAACAAATATTGAAGCTTGACCCGCGCCTTGGGGTAGCGGCTCATGAAATCCTGCATGCAGGTTCGCATCTCGTGCAGGCCGATGGAATAGATGGCCGCCACCCGGACCATGCCGGCCACTTCCTCGCGAAGTGAGCGGATGTCCGCCTGGGTGGCCTCGTACCGGCTGAGCATGTCGGAGAAGCCGTTGTAGTAGATCTCTCCTTCGGGGGTGAGGATGAAGGGCCGCTTGGTACGATCCACCAGTTGCACGCCCAATTCCTTCTCGAGCTGCATGACGGCCTGACTGGCGGCGGACTGGGAGATGTTGTTCATCGCCGCGGCCTGGGAAAAACTGCGGCACCGCACCACGTCACAGAAGAGTTGCATGGCCGTAATGTTCATGATTTGAGCACCTATCTGAACTAGCTCATGGCGATCATAAGCTGAACATTATGCTATTAGATCAATCACCCTAAAACATAGCTAATGTTGCCAATAAGTCAATGCTTATTTTGATGGGATTCACAAGTTTTTGGTAATAAATAGCTTGCGTTAATAAAGGAGGTTGATTATACCATTCTAGATGAGCGAAGTGCCGAGCTGGTAGAGCAGCGGTTGGCGCTCTCAGAAGGATCAAGCAATGTCTTATGCAAACGATGTTCTCAACGATGTGGTTCGTCGCAATCCCGGCGAGGTGGAGTTTCATCAGGCGGTTCAAGAAGTCATGCACAGCCTGGGGCCGTGCCTGGAACGGAATCCGCAGTATGAGAAGGCCGGGCTGCTGGAGCGATTCGTGGAGCCCGAGCGTGTGATCATGTTCCGCGTTCCGTGGGTGGACGACGCCGGGCGGGTTCGGGTGAACAAGGGCTACCGCGTCGAGTTCAACAGTGCCATCGGCCCCTACAAGGGCGGGCTGCGGTTTCACCCGAGCGTGAACCTGGGCATTCTGAAGTTCCTGGGCTTTGAGCAGACGCTCAAGAACTCCCTGACCACCCTGCCCATGGGCGGGGCCAAAGGCGGCTCTGATTTTGACCCCAAGGGCAAGTCGGACAACGAGGTGATGCGCTTCTGCCAGTCGTTCATGACCGAGTTGAGCCGTCATATCGGGGCCAGCACGGACGTTCCGGCGGGCGATATCGGGGTGGGCGGTCGGGAAATCGGCTTCCTGTTCGGGCAGTACAAGCGTCTCCGCAACGAGTTCACCGGCGTCCTGACTGGCAAGTCGCTCAACTGGGGCGGCTCGCTCATCCGGCCGGAAGCCACGGGCTACGGGGCGGTCTACTTTGCCCAGGAAATGCTGGCCACCCGCGGGGAGACGCTCAAGGGCAAGACCTGTGTGGTGTCCGGCTCCGGCAACGTGGCCCAGTACACGGTGGAAAAGCTCAACCAGCTTGGCGCTCGCGCGGTGACGCTGTCCGATTCCAACGGCACGATCCATGATCCGGATGGCATCAACCCCGAGAAGCTGGCCTTCGTGATGGAGCTCAAGAACATCCGTCGCGGGCGAATCAGCGAGTACACCCGGAAGTATCGCAGCGCGAAGTATCTCGAAGGGGCCCGCCCCTGGGGCATCCCGTGCGACTGTGCCTTCCCATGTGCCACCCAGAACGAGATCTCGGGCGACGATGCCCAGACGTTGGTGCGAAACGGCTGTTTCCTGGTGGCGGAAGGGGCCAACATGCCCACCGAGCCGGCCGGCGTCGAGATCTTCCTGGCCAAGAAGATTCTCTACGGTCCGGGCAAGGCGGCCAACGCGGGCGGCGTGGCCGTCTCCGGTCTGGAAATGTCCCAGAATGCCCAGCACACCCGCTGGAGCCGCGAAGAGGTGGATGATCGCCTGCACGGCATCATGAAGGCTATCCACAAGGCCGTCTCGGACACCGCCGCGGAATACAATCAGCCCAGCAATTACGTGCTGGGCGCCAACATTGCCGGCTTCGTCAAGGTGGCCGACGCCATGTTGGACCAGGGCGTCGTTTGATCGCCAGGCCGGGCGTCTGACGGCCCGGATTCTCCTGGCCTCCGCACAATTTCTGATCGCCGTCATCCCTCGGGTATGACGGCGGTTTTTCTTGCGCCGGGCCGGCGGTTGTCGTGCGCGAGTGCTGGAAGGCCGGATCGACGCATGTGGAGCGCCCGGCGGCCCCTTCTGTCCAGGGGCGTCCGACGTATAATCATGGGGCCGCCTCGACGCGCACAATTGCCGGACGGATGGTGCTGAAACCGGGGACAGGCAAAGGAGGAACAACGTGCCCGTATGGCTATCCAACTGGTTGGCTCGCCACCGTCACCCCGTATCGCTGGCGCTGCACATCCTCGGCATTCCCCTGACGATTCTGGCGGTCATCCTGGCCGTGCTGCAGCTTGCTGAGTGGCGCTGGGACCTGTGGTACCGGCCTGTGGCGCTGTTGGCGGTGGGATATCTGCTCCAGTGGATTGGCCATGTGATCGAAGGCAACGACATGGGCGAGATCATCCTCTTCAAGAAATGGCTGGGCCGGCCCTATACGGCCATCTCTCCGCGATACGCCACGAAGCGGGAGGAGTAACCCCCGTCAACGCCATTTCCAGTGGGAGCGTTCCCTAGTTCCGTAGCGGCCGGACTCCGTCCCCGCCTATTGATCTGTAGCGGCCGTTCTCCGTACGGGCCGTTCCCCTCCCCGGCTGTTGGCCTGTAGCGGCCGGGCTCTGTACCGGCCGTTTGCGCACCCGGGGCGTGATGCGGGTGTGCCGGAAGCGGCATTAGGGCTTTCTACGGTTTCATCCTTCCGCAAAAACAACTGTCACGGTGTCTGGCCGCCGCAACGACGACCTCCGGACAACCGAATTGTGCAGATTGTGGCCGGGGCTTGGCCCGAAGCGCGGTCCGCGACGGTCTACCACGCCCGTCGATCCAACTCCCGCAAAGCCCGGTCGGCCCGCTCGTACAACTCGGTATTGCGGTGCGGGTTGAAACCGGTCAGCACTTGCCGCAGGAGCGGGCGTGCGGCTTGCGGTCGCCCCTGTTGAATCTGATTGGTGGCGCGGGCGAACACGGCGGCCATCTGCTCGAGGGAGCCAGGGGAGGCCTGGGCCTCGGCGGCCAGCAAATAGCGCTCCGCCGCCGCGAGGTCGTCGAGGTGATCTTCCACGATCCGGGCGGCCAGCATGGCCGCGGCCCATCGGCGGATGGGGTGCGCGTTGTGATCGGCCAGTGCTTCGCTCAAGGCCGCCTCCGCCCTGCGGAGCCACTGGCGGGCCGTGCCGGCCGACGCGGATGTCGCCTGCAACAGACCTACGCCGAGGCTCCAGGCTTGCGCGGGCTGGGTTGCGGCCGGCCGACTCTCCGCCCCACTGGCCGGGGCCACGTCGAGTTCCAGGGCCATGCGCGCCGCGGCCTCGGCTTCCGCGGCCGAGGGATAGACCAGACAGAAGCGCGTAGTCGTCCCCGCGGGCCCGGAGGGCGGATAGAGCAGAGCAAGCGTCCGGCCGACAGCTTCAGCCTGGGCCCGGGCCAGGGGCACGCAGCGCAGCCCGGTGGGCGCATCGGCCCGCGCCTCTCCACTGAGCAGAACGACCTGGTAGTAACACAGTTCCGCGTCGGCAGACGGTTCGCAAGCGGTCTGACAGTCGGGCTGGGTGCGGGCGCCGCGTGCCGCCGCGATGGGTTTCGGTGCGGGACGCACCGCGCGGGGCTGCGCGCGGCTCACGTTCACGCTGACATCCTCGCAACCGGCAAGGGCCCCCACCGCCGCGGTGATGCCGCCCGCGATCACCAACTGAAACCACCTGCAAATAACCCTCATGTTTGCGCCTCCGTGCGAAACTACGATCTGGGTGTCCCCCTTTTAGCTCACGGTGACTCCGCCTCATCCATCGCTGCCCGTCCCGCTTTTCTCTGCCGGGGGACAGTGGTGGAGGAATGTCCGGGAAAGCTGTCGCTTTCGGGATCGATGAATACTTTTGCATGATTGACCGCAATCGCCGCTTCGCCGAAGCCGGTTGCGATCAGTTTGAGTTTGCCGGGATAGGAGACCACGTCGCCGGCGGCGAAGATGCCCGGCAGGTTGGTCTCCATTTTGCTGTTGACCACGATGCCGTTTTCGTCCAGGGCCAGGCCCCACTCATGAATGGGTCCGAGCGTGCTCACGAAACCGATGTTGACCAGCACCGCATCGGCGGGAAGCGTCTCTTCCGCCCCGGTGCGGTTGTCAAAAATGGTGACCGCTTCGACGCGCGTCTCGCCATGGAGGGCTTTTAATTCGTGGAAGGTGCGGATGTCCACGCCGGAGGCGTACAGCTTGGCCACGCTGTCCTCATGGGCGCGGAACTTGTCCCGGCGATGGACGATGGTGATACGCCCGGTGACGCGCTTGAGGTTGAGGGCCCAGTCGACGGCGGAATCGCCACCTCCAATTACCACTATTTGCTTCCCGCGGAACTGAAGCAGGTCGGTGATGAAATAATGCAGGCCGCGGCCTTCGTAATGGCTGTATTCGCGTCCCGGCAAGCGCTTTGGGGTGAATGCCCCCCCGCCAGCGGTGATGACCACCGTGCGGCTGTAGTGGCGGCCCTGCTGGGTTTCGAGCTCGATAGTCTGCGGATCGAGGCGGCGGAGGCGATGCACCTGCTCGTTGAGCACGATGTCGGGCTGATACTGGGCGGCTTGCCGGATGAGTTCGGCCGCCAGCGTTTTGGCCAGGACGGCCGGGTATCCGGCCACGTCGTAGATGAATTTCTCGGGGTAAAGGGTCGTGAGCTGGCCGCCGAGATGGTCGAGGCTCTCAATAATCTTGGTGCGCATACCGCGCAGTCCAGCGTAGAAAGCGGCAAAGAGGCCGGCCGGCCCCCCACCGATGATGGTCACGTCAAAGAGAGGTTGGTTATGGCTCATAAGTTCTCGGTCCAGGCAGGGCACGGGTGGAAGAACACCCATAGGCCCCTCATTCCACGTGCTGGATGCACCAGCGGGCGTCATTCTACCGTCCCCGCCCCCTGCTTCCCAGGGGGGAGGTTGAGAAGTTGTAGGGCTGTTCCCACGGATGGGGGGCTTGGCTGCGGGCAGAACGGGATGGCTTGGTGGGGGGCGGATAGAGGACAGGTCTCGCAGATCGAAATGGGTGTCGTTTCACGTGAAACGGAGGAGGCTTTCTGTGGCTGTGCTATCCCGGCCGGCAGGACTGAGCCGATAAGACTGCGGTAGGCGGCGGGTTGTTTCACGTGAAACAACCCGCCGCCTACCGCAGTCTTATCGGCTCAGTCCTGCCGGCCGGGATAGCACAGCCACAGAA
>JAAXZI010000092.1 GCA_012719955.1 Phycisphaerae bacterium
ACGGGGCAAGCCCCGCTACAGGGCCTCGACCGGGCCGGCCCACTCAGACTCGTTGGGAAAGTCCGGGGCCGCGGGTGGTTGACTCAGATAGGACGGATCCAAGGGGTCGATCTCGGAATTCAGTCGCTCCTGTACGGTCGTTGCGGCGGCTTTTTCCTGCTGGGCGGAACGCAATTGCGCCACCACCATATCGTTCGTATTCGCCAGGACGGCGCCCATAAAGGATTTGAGGCTCGCGGCAGTCTCGCAGGTCCCCTCAACGGCGCTCTTGGACTGGTTGAGGAACTTGGCCAGCGTCAGATCGTAAATCTCCGCCGGCATCTCGTGCCCCTTCTTCCACCCCTGCTCCTCCTCGACCGTGGCCTCGCGTCCAGCCACCGCGAGCCACTTCTCGCGAGCCTCGGGGGCCAATACTTCGATACGAGAGGCGACTTGCGGGCGGGTTGGCGGGGCGATAACCGACAGCATGAAGGCCACACTGGCCGCGGCCGCCAGCGGCGAGCCCACCAGCCAGAAGCTGCGACCCCACCGCCGCCGCTTGGGCATCCGCCGTCCTCGCTGGGCCAGCAACACGCGGTCCGTGAAAGACATACTGAGCTGAGGCTCCCGCCGATCCATGGCAATCACATCGCCGCACGCCTCCAGCAGGGCCAATTCGTTCTGACAGGCCGTGCAGTTGAGGCGATGGGCATGCAGCTCCGTCTGGAGATTGGCCGACAGCTCTCCATCGAGGTAGCTGTCGAACAGATGTCGGGCATGCTGACAAGTGATCATGACGCGGCTTCCCGTAACGCCTCGACCTGCGAAGGATCGCTGAACACACCGGCCAGCGACTCCCGCAAGCGCCCGCGGGCCCGATGCAGATGGCTCTTGGCCGTCGCCATCGGAATCCCCAGCGTTTGGGCTATGGCCTCACAACTTTGCCCTTCACGGTAGAACAGGATGACCGCCGCTCGCTGCTGAACGCTCAACTGATCCACCGCTTCCCATATTCGATCCTTGAGCCGGCGGGCCTCTTCACTCTCGGCCAGCCGTTCACAGGCATCTTCCTCTTCCGACGGCATTTCGGAAAAATCGACGTCGCCCGTGAGCGACTTCCGCCGCCGAATGTGGTTCAGGCAAAGACGGTACGCAATCGTGAACAACCACGTGCTGAACCGATACTCCGCCGAGAAGGACTCCAGCGAACTGAACGCCCGCAAAAACGCTTCCTGGCAGATCTCTTCACTTTCGTGGTGGTCTCGCAGGATTCGCCATACGAACGCGAACAGACGATCCTTGTGAGCCTCCACCAGAAGGCGCGCAGCCTCTTCGTTGCCGTCGCGAGCTTGCGCAATCAGGCGCTTCTCTGTCCGTCGGCTCAGCCGGCTGCCTTCACTTTCCGCCTGCCTGAAGAACATGGCTCACCTGATTATACCGAAAGTCGCCGTCAAGGGTTGCAACTTTCGTTGCCACCGGATGCAACGACCGGATAAAATCCAAGTCATCGCCCCGCGCCGCCCTCTGGCCCCCGGCCACGTGCGACCGGCCGCCCGGGGCCCCCAGGCTCGTGAGAGGTGGGGACGCGAAGACCGAGCTACCATCTTAGTATCGGCGTAATGTGCCGTGCAATAAAGATTTATGCCAAAGAAGCCCGCCGATAACCAACGCCGGATCGTCAACCGGAAGGCCCGGCACGACTACCACATTCTGGCCACCCTCGAGGCCGGCATCGTCCTGACCGGCAGCGAGGTCAAGAGCCTCCGCGCCGGCCAGGCCCAGCTTACCGACGCCTTCGTCCGCCTGGACGGCACCCAGCTTACCCTGGTCGGGGCCCAGATCGACCGCTACCCCCCCGCCACCGACCAGAACCACGACCCCCAGCGAAAACGCCGCCTGCTGCTCCACAAACGCGAGATCCGCAAGCTCCAACCCCAGCTCGCGACCCGCGGCACCACCCTCATCCCGCTATCTATCTACTTTAACGACAGAGGCTTAGCGAAGCTTGAACTGGGCGTGGCCGTTGGCAAAAAGACCTACGACAAGCGCGAAGACCTCAAAAAACGAGACCACCAGCGCGAAATCGACCGCGCCATGCGCCGCCGGTGATGACGGTCTTCAGCCTCTGGCGGGGGCAGGCATCTCGCCCGCCTTTGATCATCATGCAAAGGGGCTTGGGCTTGAATTCCTGACCGGTGCTCCGAGTCCGGCTCGGGGTTACTCTTCCTCGCTGCCGTCGGTCAACGAGTGTTCGAGGATCAGGAGGTTGTCCTGGGTCTGGCGGTCAAAGCGCATGCCGACGATGGCGTAATTCTGACTCAGGGCCACGTGCAGCATGGGCCGTTGCCAGTTGAAGCATTCGAATCGGATGGTGTGATAGCCATTCTCGCTGGCCCAGGCGGCAATGGCCTCCATGACCTGGGAAGCGATGCCGGAACGTCGATAGTCTGGCAACACGCCAATCAACCAGCAATAGAAGGTGCCGGGCTTGTTCTCGTAGCACACGGAAAAGCCGACCGGCCGGCCGTCCATGCGGGCCATCAGGATCAGTGGATTCACCCGCCCGCGAATCCGCCGCTCAAAGAAAGCCCGATCGCGTGACGGACGGAAAACCTCGTTGTACAGATCAACGATGGTCCCCAGTTCCCCCAGTCCGACGACGATGATTTCAGCATTGGCCATGGCTGTACTCTAACCGTGCGTCAGTGAGAAGGTGAAAGTGAGCGGGCCGGCCGCCCGGCAGGCGCCGCAACTCCTTCACCTGAGCAGCTTTACACGCTACGACCGTGCGCGATGGCCAGACCGCCCGAAGCATCCTTGGCGCGCCACAGCTCTTGCGCCGTGCGAAACGCCAGCACCGTCCACACACGGCTCGCGAGCCGTGACTCACACGGTGTGGCGGCGCGCCCCACGGCGTGTCGTGAGCTCACGCACGATGCATATAGTGTACGCTTCACACCGGGCGTTGTTGAGCGACTTGACCGGCTTTACTGAAATCATGGTCAGGCACAGAGGTGCAGCACACTGCCCAAGCGGCCTGCCTCAACACTGCATCGTGGCGGCCAAGCCGGGTACCCGACGAAAGCTGGGTGCCGGCCGTCTTGCGGGCCGAACAGCCGGCGCGGAGCCCGGTCGCTACGGAAAATGGCCACTTTGCGCTGCAAGGCTCAAGCAGTAGTACACAGGCGCGGATCTGACCAAGGGCCGGTTAGCCCGGCTGGGGCAGAGGGCCGGAGCCAAGGCCCGGCTGAGGAAGCGCCGGCCCGGTCCGAGGCTTGGCCGGAGCGGTCGAGGCCGAAGTGCCGAGCTGGTCGGCGTCCAGCAGATCCGCCAGGGTGGGCCGACGCAGCGACTCTCCGCGGATCAAGGCGTGGACCTCGGCCGCCTCCAGGGTTTCGTATTTGACCAGCGCCTGGGCGACCGCTTCGAGCTTGTCGCGGTTCTCTTCCAGGAGCCGGCGAGTGTCCTCGTAGGCCTCGTTGATGAGTTTCCGGACTTCCTCGTCAATAGCCTGGGCGGTGGTCTGGGAATACTCATGCCCGCCGGGCAGGTCGAGGAAGCCGGTGTGTCGGGCGGGATCGTCGCCGTAATAGACGAAGCCGACCTTGTCGCTCATGCCCCACTCGGTGACCATCTTCCGGGCGGTGTCGGTTGCCTGGCGAATGTCAGACGACGCGCCCGTGTTGATGTCGTAGCCGGTCAACTCTTCGGCGATCCGTCCGGCGCAGGCAATCCGCAGCTTGGCGGCGAGCCACTTACGGCCGTAGAAGTTGTGGTCTTTCTCCGGCAGCGAGAACGATGCCCCGCCATACGGTCCGCGCGGGATGATGCTGACCTTGTGCAGCGGGTCGGCATCGGGCAGCAGACACTGCACGAGCGCATGGCCGGCCTCGTGGTAGGCAGTGGCGATCTTCTCTTTTTCGTCGATCACGCGGCTCTTTTTGGCCCGGCCCCAGCGAACCTTGTCGCGCGCCTCCTCCAGGTCGGACATTTCCACGGCGTCCTTGTTGGCCAGCGTGGCGAGCAGGGCCGCCTCGTTGATGATGGCGGAGAGATCGGCGCCGCTGAACATGGGCGTACCGCGGGCCAGCCGATGCAGATCGACGTCAGGCCCGAGTTTGATCTTGCGAGCATGGACGCGAAGGATCTCCAACCGCCCCTTGACGTCGGGCAACGGCACGTAGACCTGGCGGTCAAAGCGCCCCGGACGAACGAGGGCCGGGTCGAGCACGTCGGCCCGGTTGGTGGCCGCACAGACAATCACCTGGTCGGAGGTATCGAAACCATCCATCTCGACGAGGATGGCGTTGAGGGTCTGCTCGCGTTCATCGTGGCCGCCGCTGGTCCAACCTGAGCCGCGCTTCCGGCCCACGGCATCAATTTCATCGAGGAAGATGATGCAGGGAGCGTTTTCCTTGGCCTGCTTGAACAGGTCGCGCACGCGGCTGGCGCCCACGCCCACGAACATTTCGACGAAGTCGGAGCCGCTGATGGAGAAGAAGGGCACGTCGGCTTCGCCCGCGATGGCCTTGGCCAAAAGCGTCTTGCCGCAACCCGGCTCGCCGACCAGCAGCACGCCGCGCGGAATGCGCCCGCCGAGACGCTGGAAGCGTTTGGGGTTCTTGAGGAACTCGATGATCTCGGTGCACTCTTCCTTGGCTTCGTCGATGCCGGCCACGTCGGCGAAAGTGACGTTGGTGTGTTCCTTGGTGGTCACGCGGTGCCGCGACCGGCCGAAGTTGCCCAACATCCCGCCCGGTCCGCCGCCCACGCCACGAAGCTGGCGGAGGACAATGAACCAGATAAACGCAAAGACCAGCAGCCAGGGGATAAAGCTGATCAGGATATTGATGAGATAATTACTACTGTTGTCGAAGCGGACCTCGACGCCCTTCTCGTAGAGCTTGTTGGCCAGGACGCCGCGGTCGAAGTTGGAGCCCGGCAGGAGCTCAACCTTGAAGTTGAGGTTCTGCCCTTGACTCTGGGCCGGCCCCTTGAGTTCGCCCACAATGGCATCTTCACGGATGACGACTCTCTTGATCTGACCATCGTCCAGGTGGGCAAGGAACTCATCGTAACGGAACACCTGTTCCTTGTTCAGGTTCTGCATCACGACCATGACGAGCATGAGCGAGAACAGAATGAACACGACCCAGCCCAGAACGCCTCGGGACATACGCAACGGAGGGCCCGGGGGACGATGAGATCCTTGACGGTCGTCGCGGTCGGGTTGCTGATCCGACATGAGACTCACTTTCCGCCAGCCGCGCGGGGGCCGGATATCAATTTCGATTATACAATGCAAAGGCTTGGCATGCAGGCACTTGCCCCGTGCTTGGCAGCCAAGCCGTCGCAACCTAAGTAATTCATAATAGGCGCACTACCACGAAGTGGCCATGTTCTCCACCACGCGGCGTGCCATTCGGTCCGCAGCTTCATCTCGGGCATTATAGACTGTTTCGCCCACAGGACGAACATATTCAACCGTAGTGACCAGCCGGGGCTGATCAACCAGAAGCTTGCCGGTCCGCTGATCCTGCCAACGATAGCGGATGATCAGGGTGGCGGCCGTCTCCCGCGGGAGATCGGTGGCAAAGCTGCGTCCCAGGGTGGCCTCGCGCCATTCGAGGACCTCGCCGGTAATGATGGTATCGGCACGTTCCTTGGACTCAGCATTACGGTAAGGGGTTGAGCGATCGATCTGCTTGCGGATCGCCTCGGTGAGCTGGAACTCGATGCCCCGGCGGAACTCCCTGGACTGGAACATTTCGACGTAAACTGTCTTAATGCCCTGTCGGTAAAGCCCGCTGGATGAGTAGCCGCAACCCGTTACCAGACAAACGCCGGCCACCATAAAGGCGGCCAGAGGGATGGCCTGGCGCAGGGCGCTGCGCGTCATCGGCCGTGCATGCCCCACCGCTGAAGAGGTGGAGCCTGTCGGCATGGGGATCATCGCTCGTTCAGAACATAGACCCATAAATCGCTCCCGCGTGCAGCTCATCAGCTTGCCCCCCTGTTGGACCGTGTGGAGTTGGCCTGTGCGGCGGGCATGGTTGTCGGCACGGCCGGTTCCGGCGGAACCAGCGGTTCTCCCAATGCGGCCAGGCGGCTCTCAGCCTGGGCCGCGGCGGGAGTCCCCGGCCAGTTTCGGACGGTCGCCCGGTAGTAGTAGGCCGCGGCCTTGAACCTGCGTGATTTGTCGTAGAACCGCGCGATTTCCAGGCTCTTCTCCGCGCGCTTGGCGGCGATTTCGTCGAGGATGACGGGGACATCATGCTGCTGGGCACTCTGCGGATAGGCCCGCTGGAACTGGTGGAATCGCTCCTCGGCCT
This sequence comes from Phycisphaerae bacterium, assembly GCA_012719955.1. Taxonomy (GTDB): domain Bacteria; phylum Planctomycetota; class Phycisphaerae; order UBA1845; family PWPN01; genus JAAXZI01. Next base: position 6,312 of record JAAXZI010000092.1, read on the forward strand.
GGACCAGACCGACGTCGTCGAACTTGACGCCGGGGAAGCTGGACAACGCGGACCAGGCACTCTGGAGCAGGGCCCGCGAATGCCACCTGCTGTTGGGGAACTGGCTGGCGAAGGCCTGGTACTCCTGTTCGGCCAATTCGAAATCGTTCCGCGAGTAGTAATAATCCGCCTTGCTCATCTGGGCCATTTCAGCCAGCGGCGTATCGGAATAATTGGCGACCATGTCATCCATGATCTTGACGCCGGCCTCGCGGTCCTTGACCCGCAAAAGACCCCAGAGGGCTTTTCGCTTCTTGCCCGCCAGGTATTGCTCGGCGACGGCGAACTGGCCCTTCAGGGCCTGCTCGGCAAACGGGGAGCCGGGATAGTCATTGAGCAGCTTCTGGTAGGCGTCGTTAGCGCCGCGATAGTCTCCGGTGCCCAGTGCGGCGGTTCCCTGAACGTAGAGGGCCTCGGGGTAGAGCTCGGACTCGGTGCCGTAGGTCTTGATCCACGCCTTGACGGCTTTGAGGGCGGTTTTGTAGTCCTCGCGGGCCAGCCACTGGCGGGCGATGGCGAGGTCGCCCTCTTCGGTGCCCGGCACGGGCTGGGCCTCTCGAATCCATTGGCCGGTCTTCTCGTCGAAGGTGAGTCGTTCAGCGTGCCGCCGGGGCGGCGGCGGGGTCTGGCCCCAACCAATGCTTTCACCAGCGGCGAGGACGCCCACCAGCACCCATACACCCAGCCACGTCCATCCGAGGCAGTCTCGATTTGCTTTCATTACGCCCACCAGGAGTCGATCGCGCTCGATCCGTCGGCCACAACTCATCAGTGGGGGTGATTATAAGACCGTTTAGCCGCGAACGTAAAGCGGAGCGGTCCCGGGCTAAAAGGGTTCAGGGGTCCGGGTTCAGGGGAGGGCTGATGTACCGCGGGCAGCGTCGGCCCATGGCGGCAGCGCCTGAAATGGTCAAAGAGGGCCGATTCAAAGTTCCTGACAGGGACTGGACCAGACCATGCCCGCTCGCTTGCCCCGGCCAGCCGCCGGTGCCGCACCGAATTTCGTGGTCACTCTTAAACGCAACACAGGTCAGCAGGGATGCCGACCGCTCCACCTTGGTTCACTGGCCTAAATTTTAATGTGCTCCCATTTCCCTCTCAGAAAGCGAACGGTGGTCAGGGCGGCACGTACGGTCATGTCAGCGAACATACCCACCCAGGCCCCGAGCAGGCCCCCCTTCCACACGACCCCGCACAGGTAGGCCAGGGGCAGCCGGACCAGCACCATCCCCAACAGGGTGTAGAGCAGGGGGTAGCGGGTGTCGCCGGCGCCGCGCAGGGCGTTGGTGTAGACGATCATCAGGGCCAGCGGCAGTTGGAAGAAGGCCAGGCCGCGCAAGGCCGGCACGCCGATCCGGGTGACGCGTTCGAGGTCGGCGCTGGCATTGAACAGGGCGTAGATCTGGGGTGCGAAGAGGAAATATACCACGCCCATGGCCATGCAGAGGACGGCGCTTTGAACGGCCGCCAGATGACCGCTACGGCGGGCTTTCAGGCGGTCGCCGGCACCGAGGAACTGGCCGACGAGGGTGGCGGCGCCGGTGGCCCAGGCAAAAGCAGGCAGGTAGGAGAGGGACTCCACGCGAATACCCACGAAGTGCGCGGCGAGGATGGCGGCCTGTTCGTCACCGGTCGCCAGTTGGCTGATGATGATCAGGAAACAGAATTGGCCGGCCCAGAGAAAAATGCCATCCAGCCCGGCGGGGATGCCGACGTGGAGGATGCGGCGCATCGATTCCCGTCGGAAGCGCAAGTCCTGCGCGCGGAAGCGTATCCCGCTACGGCCGTGGAGAAGAAGGCCGATGACGATCAGGCCGCCGATCAAGCGGGCAACCAGCGTTCCAATGGCGATACCGGCCACACCGAGGGAGGGGAGCCCCCCCCAACCAAAGCGCAACCCGGCCGAGACCAGGATGTTCACAAAGTTGACCACGATCATGACATACAGCGGCGTGCGGGTGTCGCCACCACCCCGCCAGCAGGCGGCCGCGATGACGGTAATGCTGGCCAGGATATAGCCGGCCGAATCGATTCGCAGGTACTGAACGACGATCCGGGCGGGTTCGGGCCCCCAGTCGAGCAGTCGAGGCAGAAAGGGGGCCAGGAGATAGATGAGGGCGAATTCCAGGGCCCCCATGATGACGGCAGCGGACAGGGCCTGGTTGGAGAAGTGGTTGGCCTTGCTGACCAGGCCCATGCCAACGTGGCGTGCGACCAGGGCCGTGGCCCCCACACCAATGAACCCGAAGAGCAGACCGGCCAGCCAACTGACCTGGGAGGCCAGGCCGATGGCGGCCGTGGCCTCCTTGCCGACCGTGCCGGCAAGGAAGGTATCCACCAGCCCGACGAGCATGAGCAGGGCCTGCTCGCCCAAAACCGGGAGGGCCAGCCACATGAGCGCCGAGCCGACGGGAAGGGAGAGCAGGTGGTTGGAGGCAGCCGACGGGTACTCGACTATTTCCGTCAGCGGCTGATCCGCCGTAGCCGCATCATCGGTAATCGGAATGGCGGGCGGATCGTCGGAAACGGACTCGTGATGATGGGAATTCTGCAGCGGCATAGACGGCACGCAAGGCGGCTCCTCAGGACCAACGGCAATGGAGAGGATGATAGTAACAAAGAATGGCCGGGTCTGCCGAGTCGAGTCGCCGGCTCAGACCGGGAATGTTCGCGATTGGAGATCTTCAGCCGGGGCTCGGAGCATCCGGCCCACCGGACACGGCTTGACGGCATACTCAACCCGACGCCCCAGGGGGTCTACCAGGCAGGAGTCCAGCCCGCAATGATCCGGGCGATGCGTTGGGCGGCCTTTCCGTCCCAGCCCTCCGGGCGGCGGCCCGATTTCGCCCCCTCCTGGCGGATCTTGCGGTATGCCGTGAGGATCCGCTCAGGGTCCATGCCGACCAGTTGGTTGGTGCCGTGGGTCAGGGTCACGGGGCGTTCGGTATTCTCGCGCAGGGTGAGGCAAGGCACGCCAAGAATGGTGGTTTCCTCCTGGATGCCGCCCGAGTCGGTCAGCACGACGGCGGCATTGGCCATGAGCTTGAGGAAGTCCAGATAGCCCAGGGGCTCGATGAGCTGGAGGCGTTCCAGGCCGGCGAACTGCCTCAGCAGGCCGGAGGCCTCCATGTTTTTTCGCGTGCGGGGATGGATGGGAAAGATGATGGCGAGCTCACGTTGAATCTCTTCAAAGACGCTGACCAGCCGGCCAAGCACCGCCGGATCATCCACGTTGGCGGGGCGATGCATGGTCACCACGCAGTAACCGCCAGGCTCGACGCGGACACACTCGAGGATCTTCGAGGCCTCCGCCTTGTGGCGGTGCTTCTCCAGGGTGTCGATCATGACGTTACCGACGAAGTGCATCTGTTCGAGGGCAATCCCCTCGCGTTTGAGGTTCTCCATGCCGCTGGGCTCACTGACAAAGAGCAGATCGCTGATGGCGTCGGTCAGCACCCGGTTGATTTCCTCGGGCATGGTTCGGTCGAAGCTGCGCAGGCCGGCTTCCACGTGAAAGACGCCGACCCCCATCTTTTTGGCCACCAGCGCGCAGGCGATGGTGGAGTTGACGTCGCCAACGACGACGATGGCATCAGGTTTGTGCTCGGCGACAACGGGCTCAAAGCGATCCATGATCCGGGCGGTCTGCTGGGCATGCGAACCGCTGCCCACCTCCAGGTTGATATCCGGCCGGGGGATCTGCAGTTCATCGAAGAAGAGCCGGCTCATTTTCTCGTCGTAGTGCTGGCCGGTGTGCACCAGCAGCGGCTCAATGGCGGGTTCGTCCCGGTAGGCTTCCATCAGCGGCGCAATCTTCATGAAATTCGGACGCGCCCCACAGACGTTAATGACCTTCATTCAAGGGCCTCGCTTTCCGCAGAAAATCAAGGAGCGCGGGATGAGGGGTGAGAAAGGTGGCAGGCCGCCCTCGCGCATCATCCCTGGCCGGTTGTCCTTCCTGTCCATTATCATTTCATCGTTCAACCGCTCTCTCAATCAAAGAAACGGTAGCGCACGATCGCGGCGATGGCTTTGATCCCGTCGCGCCAGGTGATTTTTTTGCCTTCGCTGTAATCGCGCCCGGCGTAGCTGATACCCACCTCATAGACCCGAAAGCCGTGACGCGCGACCTTGGCGGTGATTTCGGGCTCGAACTCAAAGCGGTCACTGGAGATCCGGATTCGCTTGAGCACGTCGGCTCGAAAGACTTTATAGCAGGTCTCCATATCCGTCAGGTTGAGGTTGGTGAAGGCATTGGACAGGAGGGTCAGGAAGCGGTTCCCGACAAAATGCCAGAAAAACAGGACCCGATGGGCCTCGGAGCCGACGAACCGGCTGCCATAAACCACGTCGGCTTTGCCCTCGAGGATGGGGGCCAAAAGGCGGGGATAATCCCGCGGGTCATATTCCAGGTCGGCATCCTGGATGAGGATGATCTCGCCGGTGGCCTGTTCAAAACCCGTTCTCAGGGCCGCGCCCTTCCCCCGGTTCCGGTCGTGCAGGATGACGCGGATGCAGTGATCGGGATGTTCCGCCTGGATGAGCTCGTACAGGTCCCGGGTGCCGTCGGTGGAACCGTCATCGACCAGGATGAGCTCCTTTTCCGGCAGGGACTCGACCTTGACAACCCGGCGGACGATTTCCTGCAGGGTGGCCGCCTCATTAAAGACAGGGATTACAATTGACAGCTTCACGCCAGCGTTGCTCCGGGGCAGATGGCAGCATGCTAGGCCCGAATCAGTTCGCTCGCAAGTTACGGAGAACTGTCCGGGCCCTATCCCGTAAACACCTGTAGGGCCACGAGGGGAAGGATCGTGCCTTACCCGCTTGAAACCTGCAGGCCCAATAGTTATGTTGCCATTGAAGCCTGACCCATAGTTTTTTTCCGACTTACGGGCCAGGCGGCAACTGCATCGTTTCACGATAAATACCGATCTTGGCATGAAATGGATCGGAATCCCATGCCATCGCCCCTGAAGAGTTTTTCGTACGGAGCAACAAACATGCGCTTATCGGACAGCAACCGGGACGAGAGCCGCCTCTCGCGCGGGGTGTTCCTGACGGGCATCGCGTTGGCGTTTACTCTCGGAGTTTCCATGAGTTTGGGGCAGGCTCCGGCGGCCCCTGCGGCTCAGGCCACTCAACCGGCGGCGGAAGGCGCACCCGCCACGGCACCGGCAGAAGCGGTGCCCGTCTTCCGTTGCGATGATCCGAGCCCGGCCCCGCTGGTATGGGTCCACAACTTCTCCGAGATCAAAGTCGGGGACAAAGTGGAGACCAAAGACATCTGGTCCGGCCAGACGGTCGAATACGCGTTCGTCGTGCATAACGATGGCCAGGGCGTGCTGAAGATCCTGGAAGTGCGCCCCACCTGCGGCTGCACGGTAGCCGAGTACGACAAGGAGATCCCGCCCGGCGGCCAGGGCAAGATCATGACCAAGCTCAACACAGCGAACATCAACCAGGAGGTCGTCAAGGTCATCCACGTCAAGACGAACGACCCGAAAGCCGCGCAGCTCTCCCTTCAGCTCAAGGGGAAAGTCAAAGCCCGCGTCTCGCTGGAGCCCCTGAACGGGGCCCACTTCGGACAGTTGGGACCCACCACCCCAACGGAACGCGTCGTCAAGCTCACCAACAACACGCCGACGCCCCTCAAACTCGAGGCCGCACCGATCCCGCAGCAGACGCCGTTCACTTACGAGCTCAAGGAAGTCGAGGAAGGCAAGGTTTTCGAGGTCAAGGTCGCCCTGGACCGGTCCAAGCTCCGGGAAGGCCCCAATTACTCGCAACTGATCCTCAAGACCAACATTGAAGAACAGCCGCAAGTGCTGGTTCCGGCCAATGTTTACTATCCGCCGATCATCCAGGTCCAGCCGGGCACATCGATCGCCGTATCAACCCCGGTGACAGGGAACTTCAGCCGGCGGATTACGCTGACGCGTAACGAAGGGCCGATGCAGATCAAACAGGTGACTTCGGATAATCCGGCCATCAAGGTTGAAGCCGCTCCGGCGCCGCTGCCCGCCACATCGCCCGCCGGCACTCCGATCATGCTCCAGCGGGTTCCCAACCAGGTGTGGAATCTGACAGTGAATATTGACGAAGGCTGGGAGCCGCCCACACCGACAACCAAGCCCTATGAAATCACGGTCAAGACCGACGTGCCGGAGAAGGAAGAGATCAAGATCTCCGTGCATGCATACGCCCTCCGGCCGCAGATCCAGCCGGAGACGCTCATCGGCAAGCTGGCCCCCCAGGACGGTACGCTGAAGACCCAGACCGGCCAGCCCATGCCCATCGGCGGCAACACCGGCAAAGTCACCGTCACCTGCTTCTGGACGAGCTGGTGCCCGCACTGCAAGCGTATGCTGCCGATCATGCAGGGGATTGCCAACGTGTACGCCAGCCGGGGCGTGGACTTCAACATGATCAGCCTGGACGGGGTGGCCAAGCCGGAGCAGGTCGCCAAGATCGTCAAGGATCTCGGCGTGACGCTACCGTTCGCGGTCGATGCCCGGCAGATAGTCGGCAAGAAGTACGGGGCCAACAGCTTCCCGGTCACTTTCCTGATCGCGAAGGATGGGATCGTGGAAGACGTTCTGAAGGGCGCGCCCCAGAGCTTTGAGGCGGATGTGAAGGCGCGGCTGGACCTTCTGCTGGAAGGCAAGCGCCGGGATTCCTTCCCCAAGCCGAGCACGCCGACACCAGTCGCCCAGACGACGCCGCCCCGGCCGGCGGGCCAGGCGTCCAACAACCCGATGCTGGTGGTGGATTCCACGCAGCAGGACATGGGCTCATACAAGCCCGGGGCGACAGGCACCTACAACCTGCACATGCGCAACAGTGGCACAGGGGAACTCAAGCTGACGGAAGTGACCACCAGCGAGGGCCTCAAGCTGGATCCGGATTATCCCAAGAGCGTAGCCGGCAACGCGCCGGCTTCGCTGCGTCTCCAGTTTACCGCACCCAAGCAGCCGGGGCCGTTCCAGCATCAGGTGACCATCAAGAGCAACGACCCCAGCCGAGAGACGGTCCAGGTGAAGCTGACCGGGACGGTTCGTAAGCTGATTGAATTGCAGCCGGCCACCGGCATTGACTTCGGCCGGCGGCCCAACACCTTCTCGATGGAGCGGCTGGCCTCCCTGATCTGGAACGGGGAAGGCACCGTGAAGTTCCTGAGCGTCGAATCCAACTCGCCCAAGTTTGAGGGGGAAATCAGGCCCATTCAGCAGGGCCCCCACCACATGGTGGTAGCCAGGGCCAAAGGCCCCTTCGACCAGGGCGAGCACACCGGCACGTTGTTTGTCAAGACCGATTGTAAAGAGCAGCCCGTCATCGAGGTGCCGGTCAAGCTGTTCCAGCCGCCGCGCATCGACGTGTCGCCGGAGGTATTGACCTTTACGAAGGCCGCGCACATCCAGAAGGGCAGGGTCAACATCACGAACAACGGGAGCAGCTCGCTCCATATCCTGGCCGTGAAGAGCAGCAATCCCAAAATCCGGACGCAGGTCTGGCCGGCGGATGACGGCGTGTCATACGGCCTGCAGGTGACCGTGCCGACGGGGCTGACACCGGCGGACGGGGGTGAGAAGATTACCATCCGCACCGACGATTCGGAGTACGGGGAGATCGTGATCCCGATCAAACTGATGGACGGCCAGACGCCCGGGCAGGGTCTGTCGCAAGTGCGGTAGACTATCAGTCCAAGCCAGTCAAGGAGCCCACGGACCGTGTAGGTTCGTGGGCTTTTTTGCTGCGCGGATGACAATTTGATGTGGATCCCAAATGAATCTTGTGTGTTGGGCCCTCGCTTGCGCTTCGGGCTCAAGTGAAGAAACGCCGATTCTGAGCCCGAAGCGCAAGCGAGGGCCGGCGCCGCCCACTCT
>JAAXZI010000093.1 GCA_012719955.1 Phycisphaerae bacterium
GGACAAGGAGACAAGGGGACCAGGAGACCGACGGCCTTGTCTCCAGGTCTCCTTGTCCCCTTGTCGTTTTCATCACAGGTCATAAGTCCTGAGACAGCTTTGCCAGCTTCTCCTCGATCAGTTTCCCCACGACCTTTGGGTCGGCCTTGCCGCCGGAGATTTTCATTACCTGGCCGGTGAGGAAGCCGCGGGCTTGCTGTTGTTTCTTGGGGTTGGCCAGGGCGTCCTGCACGGCCTTTTCGTTCTTGGTGAAGGCCTCCTCCACCCAGGCCTGCACCTGGCCTTCGTCGCGGGTTTGGATGAGGCCCTCGCGCTGGGCGATGGCCGTGGGCGTATCGGAGGAGGAGAGCATTTTTTCGGCGATGATCGCGGCGGCGGTGGCGTTGACCAGGCCGTCGGCGGTGATCTTCGAGAGTTCGCCCAGGCGTGCGGCGTCGATGCCCAGGCCGGCGATGGTGGTGTTGCGGGCGTTGGCGTGGGCGCTCCAGAAGCTGATGAACTGCTTGCCCAGTGTCGGCGGGTGGCCGGCCTCGGCGGCTTCCTCGAACAGGTCGGCGGTGGCTCGGTCCGCCAGGATGGTAGCGGCGTCGGCGGAACTGAGGCCGTACTCGCTACTCATGCGGGCCTGACGCTCCAGGGGCAGCTCGCCGACGGAATCCTTCATCGACTCGATCCAGGCGTCGTCAACTTCCACCGGCACCAGGTCAGGGTCGGGGAAATAGCGGTAATCGTGGGCCTCCTCCTTGCCGCGCTGGAACTCGGTCACGCCGCGAACATCGTCCCAGCCACGGTTCTCCTTGGGGCGCTTGTTGATGACGTAATCGGGGTCGGCCATCCACTCGCTGACTTGCCGCTCGATCTCGTAGCGAATGGCATCGCGCACGGCCTTGAAGCTGTTGAGGTTCTTGACCTCGGCGATGGGCGTGCGGTACTCGCGTCCGTCGTACTCGATGGCCACGTTCACATTGGGCTCGAAGCGCATCTGGCCCTTCTGCATGCTCGCTTCGCTCGCGCCCAGGTAGGTGACCAGCCGTTGCAGCTCGACGCAGAAGTTGTAGGCCTCATCCGCCGAGGCCAGATCGGGCTCGGTGACGATCTCCAGCAGGGGGGTGCCGGTGCGATTGAGATCCACCTGCGTAATCCCCGGCTTCTCGTGCAGGTTCTTGCCGGCGTCCTCTTCGAGATGCGCCCGGATGATGCCCACGCGCCGGTAGCCGGTGGACTCCGTGCCGGACGTTTTGCGGGGAGAACGGCCGGTACGGAGCCCGGCCGCTACACCACTCTCTGGCCTGCCACTCGCCGACCCACCATCCGTCGGCCTGCCGCCCTCCGGCTCACCATCCGCCGGAGCGCCATCCGCCGGTGCATTGCTCACCGCCGCATCGTCTACCGGCACATCGAACGCCCCGTCAAAGCCCAGGGGCAGGTCGTATTGGCTGATCTGGTAGTTTTTGGGCAGGTCGGGGTAATAGTAGCTCTTGCGGTCCCACTTGGTGAAGCGGGCGATCTCGCACTTGAGGGCGATGGCCGTGCGCACGGCGTGCTCGTAGGCCGTGCGGTTCAGGACCGGCAGCACGCCGGGCATCCCCAGGCACACCGGGCAGACCCGGCTGTTGGGCGGAGCTCCGAACTCAATCGGGCAGGCGCAGAAGAGCTTCGTCTTCGTGGCCAGTTGAACGTGGATTTCCATGCCGATAATGGGGCGGATTTTCAGTTTGCTGCGATCCATGCCTTGCTCCGCATCAGCCTCACGAACCGGCCGGGCTGATCGGCCGGATCCGCACTCGGTTATTTCGACAGACGATAAAGTGGCCTGGCACGCGTGCTTCTATGAGCGGCCATTGGGCCTGCAGAAGCCTTAACCGATCGTGTTGCGATGCGGTTCTGTAGCGCAGCAGGACCACTCCGGTGGCGACCCTCCCGTGTCGATACACGAGTTCACCGAAATCCAGGTCGCCGGTGATGAGTATACGAGATTCACGTCGGGCAATGGAGATCAGCTCGGGATCAGGTGCGGAAACGGCCATCTCGGATGCCCAGAAAACATCATGACCGGCAAGCCGCAGCCACTGAACGATGGCGGCGTCCACGTTCTCGTCGGCCAGGATTCTCATACGGCCGTGTCCGTGAATACCGTCTCGTCAGAGGCTAATGCTGCGGCTGCATAGGCTTGAGCCGCGCGGATGTGTTCCGGCCGGAGCCGCGGATACGCTTCCAGCAGATCGGCCTCCGTGGCCCCGTCGCCGAGTCGTTCGAGGACCATCTCGACACTCAGGCGTGTGCCCTTGAAGACAGGCTTACCTGCCAGAACATCCGGCCGTTGTTCGATGTGGTCGCGCCAGTTCATCGTTGACAGACTCCGAATCAGCAGTTCACGCCAGCAAAGGGCTCTGTTTGCATTATATCAGAGATGTGAAGGCTCA
>JAAXZI010000094.1 GCA_012719955.1 Phycisphaerae bacterium
ACCCTATCCAACAGATGCTTCACAATATCTTCCGCGCCCACCCCATCCCCCACCGCCCGATGGTTGGGAATAATCCGATGCCGCAGGATCGGCGGCGCGCCCACCCTCACGTCCTCCAGCGTCGGCGCGGTCCGCCCGGCCAGCAGCGCATGGGCCTTCGCCGCCAGAACGAGATTCTGCGGCCCGCGCGGCCCCGCTCCCCAGGCCACGTAATCCCGGATGTACGCGTCCGCCCGTGAATCGCCCGGCCGGCTCGCCCCGCACAGCCGGACCGCATACGCCGCCACCGTCCGGGGCACCGGCACCGCCCACACCAGATCCCGCAATTCCAGGAACGCCGCCCGGTCGAACGCCGCCTCCGGCAACTTCACCTCGCCGTGCGTCGTCTTCATAACGATCTCCTCCTCCTGCTCTGGAGTCGGATAGTCAAGGCGGATCTCCATCATGAAGCGGTCGAGCTGCGCTTCGGGCAGCGGATAGGTGCCTTCCTGCTCGATGGGGTTCTGCGTGGCCACCACCAGGAAGGGCTCCTCCAACGGATAGGTCTTGCCGCCCACAGTGACATGCTTTTCGGCCATGGCCTCCAGCAGCGCAGACTGTGTCTTGGGCGCCGCCCGGTTGATCTCGTCGGCCAGCACCAGGTTCGCGAACACCGGCCCCTGCCGGAAAATCATGGCCGGCGAGCGGTCCTGCTGGCCGTCCCGGCCGAGCAACTCATACCCGGTGATGTCCGATGGCATCAGGTCCGGCGTGAACTGGATGCGGGCAAAGCGCCAGTGGAACGCCGACGCCAACGCCTTGACCATCAGCGTCTTGGCCAGCCCCGGCACACCCACCAGCAGGGCGTGCGAGCCGGTCAGCGCACAGGTCAGCAGCAGATCAATGGTCGCATCCTGCCCCACCACCACCTCGTGCAGGCTCCGCTGGATGGCCCGAACCTGTTCGCCGAAGGCCTCCACGCGCTCGCTGGCTACCTGAACATCACCGGAAACAGTGGACATAGGATCTCCCCGTAATGTAATTAGGTCCGCCCCCGAGACAGCCAACTGTTATCCCAGCTATCCTGTCTTGTCAATAAAGCACGAATTCTTACGCCCTTTTGCCTGCGCAATTACAGAAAAACATCATCTGCCGCCCTGGCCACGACGGCCACAGGCTTTTTGGAAACGACCCTTGAGAGCTCCGCCGTGACGAGCATGAGACCATCGAAGCCCTCTATTTCAGTGTCAGTCGATCCGGGGGACGAAACGAGATGACCGGGCGCGACGACGAGACAACCTGACGCATGATGTGTGTACCCCGGGTTTTGAGCAGTGCGCTGTGGCCTCGGCCTCTCGCCGGCAACCGGCCAAATGAGCCTCTCGCTCACCTGATCCCCGGAGGGCGCCATCCCGCACGCCTCAAATTCGGGGGCGTGCATCTTGCACGCCTGAAATGCCGGCTGACGTGTATCTTGTACACCTCCGAGGCGGGCAGGATGCCCGCCCCCCTGATGGGCCGACCGCCTGGCCATGAGGCGTTCCCGCAACCGGGCCGATCTGCCGTCTCCGGTTGCCCATTGACAGCCACACATGAGACCGGCAGGTTGGCCGCGAACCCGTGCGGAAGGGAGTCGCGAGGCCGCGACGTTAACAATTCGTGGAGATGGCGTTACACCCTGAGCATTCGCGGCTGGCTCAGGCCTCGCAGGAGCAGACCACACTTCCGGCAACGGCCGTGCCTCGTGTCACGCCGCCTCTCGTTTGTTTCTTACCGTCTCCCCGTTCAATGGCCCTGTGCGGTTGTGCTTCCTGCGCGCTCAGTCTCGAGGATGCGCCTAATGTCCTGTAGCGTCGAGCGGACGTCGAGCATCTACTTGGCGATCAGAGCGAGTATGGTTACCGCTCCCGCCAGCAATATCCACGGCAATAACCTGATCAGGAAATCGAGCATGCCGGCCTCCTTCGATCGTTCTGACGACGAGCCCATTCTGAGCCAAGACAGGAATGTCCAGACGTTTGCGCGTCAGATTATGCATTCGGTCGGCCCGGCAGTGGTACGGTCTTCTACACCCTCTCCATATAATCAGCCCTGCAAGACAAGGAGGGGCGGGTGGCCATGTTGAAGTCAACAGCGTCGGGCATGCTCACCCGCGGCTACAAAACCAAGTGGTAATCGCGGCGTCATCGGGGGCCGCGGGGAGTATGGCATCCGGCCAGGCTGGCGACCGGCACGGGTGCCATGGCCACACGCCTGTACTCGGGCGGGTGGCCATGTTGAAGTCAAACAGCGTCGGACATGCTCACCCGCGGCCGCAAAACCAAGTGGTATTCGCAGGATCATAGAGGGCCGCGTGTGAGCATGGCACCCGGCCTCAAGAGCCGTGGCACACGGCCGTTCTTCTCGCGCAACTTAGTAATCTGGGTTAATGCCGATAGAGAAACTCTTTGCTGTTGATCAGCGCCCACGCCAGGTCGTTCAGCGCCTGGTCCGGCCGGGAACCGCTGCCGCGAAAATAGGCCTCGACGACGGCCAGCTCGGCCGGGGTGGGATAGCGCGACAGGATCAGCAGGTAAATCTGGCGGATTGCCGCGGCAGGATTCTTCCGCCCTGGCAGCCCCCGACGCAGCCGCTGGCTATTCTGGAGGCGCCGTTGAATCTCGCTCGAATTGAGCAGATACAGCCGCTGGGCATCGGTCGGCTGATTGTTGCGTTCGGATTCCAATCCCGTGTCTCGGGCCGGCCGGCCGAACAGCTCCAGGAACGGGCTGCTGATGCTCCCGTCAGCCAGCGTGATGGCCGGCTGGTAGTCGGGAATAAACGAGAACGGCTCGGGGATGGCGCTCTCATAGCCCTGTCCGCCCCCCAGCATTTGACACAGCGCGTCCAAGAGCACCTCCGCCTCCAGCCGGCGAACCGGATAACAGGCGAAGAACGCCACCGCCTCCGGATGCCGGCTGCGCGGAATGGATGACTGCTGATAGGTGCGCGAGTTCAGAATCAGCCGGTAGAGGGCCTTCAGGTCATACCGAGACTTCACAAACTCCCGCTCCAGAAAGGTTAAAAGCTCAGGATGGACCGGCGGATTATCCGGGCGGATATCATCCGGCTCGTGGATGATCCCCCGGCCCAGCAGCCAGCTCCACGTGCGGTTGACGATGTTGCGGGCAAACCAGGGGTTGGTCGGGGTGATCAGCCACTTCGCGAAGACCTCGCGCGGGTCCTGGTCCGCCTCGATCCGGACGACGGTTTCGTCGGGGAAGACCGCGTCCAACGGCCCGGCCGGCGTCGGATCCAGGTAGACAATCTCCTCCTTCCACTCGGCCGTCGCCTTGTACGCGATCCGCGAGAAGAACCTGGCCATCTGGCTCCGCCGCTCCTCCGGCCAGCGTTCCAACCGCACCCCCATGAAGGTCAAGGCCACCGCCTCGGCGATGGCAGTCGGCTGACGCCCCTGCACCGCCCGGTAAAAGTTGACCGGCGGCACCCGAAAGTTGCTGCCGCTGGAGGTCAGCAACTCGCGAACAAACTGGTCGTAAGGCTTGTTTTCGCGGAGCGCGTCGCGAATCCAGCGATGATAAGCTTGTACCGCGTTGGGCCACAGGTTGATGGGAAATTCGGACTTGACCCGCAGCAGATCGGCCCACTTCATGGCCCAGTACTCGGCGTACCGCGGCTCTTCGAGCAGCGCATCGATCAGCGCCGCGCGCTTGTTCGGGGCCTTGTTCTGGAGAAACTTCTCGACCTGGGCGGGCTCCGGCAGCGCGCCGATGACGTCGAGGTAAACGCGGCGGATAAATACGGCATCGGAGCACAGGTGGGCCGGCTCGATGCCGCGTTTCTTCAGCCCGGCCTGTACCAGAGAGTCCACCCGATTGGCGGGCACCAATCCACGCTCGATCTCGAACGGCTCCACCGGCCCCGGCCCCGCGCCCAACGAGCCACAGACCACCCCTGCGAAGACCAGCGCCCTGAGCGAACCATTCTTCATCAGTCGCATGCCGCGCTCCGGACCTTTCGGCGTTCGACCTTTCGCACACGTTCCAACCTGGGGATGTAACGAAGGAACGGCCGCCTTATTGCCGGAAGGTTCTTTTTACTGGGCCGCCGGGGCGGTAGCCGGCGGGGCCGTCACCGCCTCCCGGATGGCCTGAAAATGCTCATCGAAGAAGTGATCAAAGTGATAGACCGCGAATCCCCGGGCTCCCAGCTTCGCGGCCGCGCGGATCTGCGCCTGGATCACCGCCGGGTCTTGTCGCCGGGGGTAGATCCCGCTCCAGCTCACCGCCATGCCGGTCACCAGGTCGCACGCCCCCAGGACTTCCCGGGTTCTCAAGCCTCCCTGGTAAAACGCCTCCTCGTTAAGCGTGTAGATCTGCGGCACGTAGAAATCGATGTATCCCCGTCGGGCCCAGGTGATCCAGTCGCGGCCGATCCGCCAGTCGGCCCCCGCATTCACTCCGCTGGAACCGTTGGCCGAGAGCCACATCTCCGGCCGTCGATCCGTGATCGCCTGCCGGAGCCGGAGTATGAAATCCGTGCAACTCGACGCGGCCAGATGATCCAGCAACGGCCGGGCCCTGGCCGGCTCGGCGACGATGTCCAGGCCGTACCATTCCCGGCACAACCGTTTGCAATAGTCACAGTAGCAATACTGTCCCCAGTTGTAGCCCGGCTCCTCGATGTGAATTCCCGCCAGGCCGGGGTACCGATCGATCAGCGGCACGATCAGGTCCAGTTGGAACTGCCGTACCTCCGGCCGGGCCAGGCAGATGCCGCTGGTGTCGGCAACTCCCTTGGCGTTCACCGCGGCCCATTCGGGATGCTCGCGCAGTTCTATCCCCCGGGCAACGTTCTTGTAGATCCAGGGCGAATACCACGCGTGGACCTGGAGCCCCCGCTCTCCGGCCGCCCGGATCATCTCGCCCAGTCCATCCCAAGCCGCCCGGGGGTCCGGCTGGGACAGGTCCGGCCGGCTCAGGGAAGCCAGGTAGAGGGACTCGCACCAGACGAACAGGGTATTGAGCCCGGCGGCCTTCACCTTGTCGAGCTTTTCGGCCACTTCGCGCACCCCCGCCTCGCGATTCATGGCCTTGGGCAGCGCGCACCAGATCGCTCTCATCTGCCCATCGGGGTAGGTCCTCGCGGTGATCTCGGCGTCATCAATGTAAAGCTTGCCCAGGCGGAAGTTCTCGCTTTGACGCCCGCCGGCCCGAACGGAAAGCGCGAAGTACTTCGCCGACTCGGGCAGACGAAACGTCCCCGCGCAGCGCTGCCACGCAGGCCCCGGGCACAAAGGCTCCATCAATGGGGACAGGCTGATCCGCTTGGTGTGATCAGCCTCAAGATCGGGCCATGCGGTAACGGACACCTTGGCGGACGAGAGCGTGCCTTTGTACCAGAAGGAGAAGAAATAGGTTGTGCTCGGTTGACCGGGAAGCGCCCCTCGGCCCCTGTACCCATCGTTCGGAGCCAGCACGAGGGCCGCGCTCACCGAGCGGTTCTCCGGCGTATCCGCCGCGTCTTTCGGAACATGCCAGCCGGTCAGTTCAAGGCAGGCCGAGGCCTTGCCCGAGTGGCTCTCGTCGGTGGCGGTGAAGACCCGGGCCTTCCCCGCGCCAAGATACAAGCCCCAGCCCGGCGGCGTCTGGCCGGCCGCCCCCTGCTCAACAGAGGGATTTACCAACAGGTTCTCACCGCGGGCAGGTGCCAGCGCAAAGCACAGGCCCGCGACCACGAGGGCAACGCTCATTCTTGCCATGGGAAATGCCCAACTCCGCAGGTTATCCATTCGACCGCGGTCGAATGTCCGTACACAACCCGTACACAATTCGGCCGGACAACTCGGCCGGCTTTACCAGTTAGCGTGCCGGTCGCCGCGACGGTCGTGGTTGTGCCGGTCGCCGCGACGGTCGTGGTTGTGCCGGTCCCCGCGCCCCGCTCCGCCACGCTCGCGCTCGGCATATTCGCCGGGTTGGCCGCCGCCGGCACGGCCACCAGGCCCGCCACGGTATCCGCCGCCCCGCCCCTGGCCCCAGCTCCGCTCGCCGTAAGCGCCGCGCGGGCCGCCTCCACGCCTCTTCTCCATGGGGCGCGCCTCATTGACGACCAGTTGGCGCCCGGCCAGCACCTTGCCGTTCATCCCCTCAATGGCCGCCTGGGCTTCGGCATCGTCCCGCATCTCAACGAACCCGAAACCTCGCGGCCTGCCGCTGTAGCGATCCATCATAACCGCCACGCTGACCACCTCTCCAAAGGGAGCAAACGCTTCGCGCAGCTCCTGGTCGGTCGTCTGGAACGAGAGGTTCCCGACATACAGCCTCTTCATGGGTCTGCCATCCTCGCGAGAATCTGCGCCGCCGCAAGAGCGCGGCCCGCGCCGCCTCTCTCATGGGCCGGACGAATTGATTGCGTTCGACGGAAAGGCCTTATCTCGGCAGACGGGACGACATTCTGCCGCTCGGGCAGCCCCAAGAATAACAGCGTGACTACACAATGTCAAGACAGCAAGTACAAGCGGCCAACGACCGCGGCCATGCTTAGACCAGCGCCGGCTGAAGCCCGCTCACCTTGCGCCGTGTGTTGATGCGGATCCGCAGATTGTCCAGCACGTTCATGAAGTTGATGTAGGAGTCATACGGCGATTCGTAGGCGTTGAAGTACTTGTGCACCTCGCCATCCGCGAAACACTTGGTGCACATGTAGTAGAAGTGATCGGAGGCCTGAAGACGCCGCCAGTCGCGCAGCAGATCGGGGCCGCCGCCGACCGCCTTCAGCTCGCGCTCCAGCCGGTACAGCTCATGCAAAGCGTTGGACTGCATGGCGTTACCGAGCCAGGCGGACAAGTCGCGCTCCGAATCCGCCCAACTGATCATGTGCGGCACATCGTACTCGCCGGAAACGGGACAGGCGGCGATCACCTCCGAGGGGGTCTGGAAACGGTTGTCCGGATGCTTCAGGATCTCGTCAGGCAGTCCGCGGAAGAAATCAAATATCCCCGTCTCCGCAGCCTGGCGCTCGCCCAGACTCTCATAGGCCATGAACAGGTTCACAACGTACCCGTTGCCATTGACCTGGTTAATCCAACGGGCGTACTTCTCGGCGGTCAACGGCCATTCCGCCCAGGAGCGGTTGGAGAAGCGGTAGGCAATGTCATCGCTGAGCCGGTGGTTCCTCAGGAGCAACACCAGGCGCCGGGTCCCCGGGGCGCGATACAGGAAGTTGGGGGAGCGATATTCGAGAATATGATCCACCCCCTCGCACAGGGCCCCCTGGAAACCCATGCCCTCGACGTAATGGGCCAAATCGTTGTTGAAGATCAATTCCGTATTGCGGAAAACACGCGGGGTTTGTCCGAACAGTTCCCGCACGCGCTCCTGGTGCATCCGCACCTGCTCGGCAAACTCATCGCGCGAGTAGAGGAAGCTCAGGGAGTGGCTGTCGGTTTCGCCCAGGAATTCCACGCAGCCGGTATCGCCCAGTTCCCGGAAACTATCCAGAACCTCCGGCGCGTACAGCTCAAACTGTTCGAGGGTCGAGCCGCTGATCGAATAGGCCAGCCGGAACCGTCCACCGTGCTGCCTGATCAGATCCAGCATCATGCGATTGGCCGGCAGGTAACAGCGCTGGGCCACCCCCCGACACAGATCCCCGTTGCGGCGACTGTCGAAGTAGTTGGTGTCGCTGTCAAACACGCTGTAGCGCCGCAGGAGCCACGGCTGATGAACCTGGAAATAGAGACAAACGGAAGCCACTGGTACACCTGAGGTTAAGTCACTTCGCGAGCCAGATGGCCATTCAGACGCTTGAATCTGACAGCATTATAACTTATCGGCTTAAGAAGCCACAATCAAACACTCTGACGCGATTTCGTCACTCGTGCCCCCCCAAAGCAGAGCGGACCGACTCGAAGGTCGGCCCGCTTGCAGGTCGATCTTTCAGCCGAAGCCCACGGCTCCGAACCGCTGCCTTACGCGCCCTGGCGTCGTCGGAAGACCAGCAACACCAGCGCATTCATGGCCACGGCCAAGCCGAGACCGTTACCGCAGCCGACGGGCAAAACCTGCTGGGTCTCGCCGTCCTTGTCTGGAGGCGACGTGCGCGGGGTCCGCTGACCTCCACCGGAACTGCCGTCCGAACCACCATCCGGCGAGTCCCCACCTGAGGCACTGGTAACGGTGACGATCACCGTGTCGGAGGCCTCGCGGCCGGTCGCGTCGGTCACCCGCACGGTATAGGCCGTGGTGGCAGCCGGGCGAGCGCTGGGATTGGGGATATCATCAGCGGAAAGCCCGGTCGAAGGAGTCCAATGGTAGCTGAACGGGGGCGTGCCGCCGTTGACGGTCACGTTCAGGAGGGCAGTGCCACCCGGCAGGATGGAGACATCCGCACCGGCGGACACGGAGAACGAGGTCGTCACCCGCACCTCCACGACGTCGGACGCACTCCGGCCCAGGCCATCGGTCACCGTGAGGGTATAGGTGATGTCGTGATTGGGCGAGGCCATCGGCCGGGCGATATCGGCCCTGGAGAGGCCGTCGGTCGGCATCCACACGTAGGTGTAGGGAGGCACGCCGCCGGTCGCCTGGCCTTCCAACTGGGTGGATTGCCCCAGCGTGATGGTGCGATCCGGACCGGCAGAAACCACCAGCGCCTCAGCCACGGCAATGGTCACGAAGTCCAACGCCTGTCTGCCGTCCGCATCCGTGACGGTCAGCTTATAGGTGGTCGTCCGGGTCGGCGAGGCGGTCGGCTGGAGCAGGGTGCTCCCGTCCCCGACAAGGGGCGTGCTCGGGTCGTCCAGCCCGTCGGCCGGCTCCCACATGTAGCTGTACGGTTGGGTCCCGCCGGTCACCGACGCGTTGATCACCACACTGCCGCCCATGGAGACGGTCAAATCCGGCCCCGCGGAAACAACCAGCGGCGGGTTGACGGTACGCGCGTCTTCAATCTCCCACAAGCGATCGGAGCCACCCTCACCGTCATTGGCGGCCAGTCCAAGGGCCAGATCCACGCTCACAAGAGCGGGATTGCCGCTGACGTAGATGGCGGTATCGTTACCGTCGCCACCCACCAGGTAATCCTCGCGGATCACCTTCTGATTATTGACCACCAGGTCCTCGTCTCCGCCGCCGCGGATGAGGTCATCGCCGGCGCCGCCGAAGATCCAGTTGGGCAGGGCGTCACCGGTCAGGTCGTCATCGAAAGGCGAGCCGGTGAGGTTCTCACACCCCAGAATGCGGTCGATCCCGGCGATCCGCGTATCCTGTGGGTGCGTGTCAAAGAGGCTGACCACCACCCCCAGCCTCTTCGTGACCGGATCCGGCGCGGTCAGATTCTCATAACTGACCATGTCGCCGTTTATCTCGCCGCCCTCGCCGCCGAACACATTGTCGTTACCGGTTCCCGGCATGATCACGTCGTCGCCGGGGCCGCCATGCAGGTAGTCGTCGCCCGAGAACAGCGTATAGCCGCCGTAAACAAGCGGCAGCGGCATGTCCTTGTCTTTGTTCACGCTGTCCACGTATCCACCGCCGATGAGGGTGTCGTTCCCCCTCAGACCGTAAATGACGGTGGGAAGCGATTCATGCCCCACCAGCACATCGCCGTCGGGAGCGGGCAGGGGTGGTGTGTCTACCTGCCCCGTTCCACCCAAAGCAACGACCTCACTGCCGAACACGATCTCGAAACGGTTTCGCGGGTTCGCCCGGCCGTTTTCGATGGTATCTACGGCCGGCGGAATGGTGCCCCCGGACGGCGTCTCACTACCGCCATCAGTGGCGGAATCGGCCGGCTGCCCGTCCACGACGACGTTGGAGAGGTTCACACGCACAGGGCTGACCGCGGAGAGTTGCGTACCAAACTCCGAGTAGTCGAGCGTGTCAACACCGGCATCACCGTGGAGAATATCAGCGCCGGTGCCGCCGCGGATGACATCGTCCCCCCCGTCGCCGTGAATCTCGTCATCGCCGCCGCAGCCGCTGATATAGTCGTTATCACCGACTGCACCGTCGCCGATGTCACCGTACAGGATGTCATCACCTTCGAACATGGCCGCCGCGGCCTCCGCAGTCATTACGGCGGGGTCCCACAGCTGGGACATAACCCGCAGGTAGCCGGGGGGATAGTCGCCGATGATGGCGTCCACGCCCATGCCGCCGTAAATCGTGTCGTTTCCAAATCCGCCGATCAGAATATTGTCAAAGCCCGTCGGCGGGGTGTAGAGCACGTTCAGGCCGCTCGGCACGAAGACCACGTCCCCAATAGACATCACGGGTCTGCCATTGATATCCCTGACAGAACGGTTGGAGCTCGCGGTGGTCGGCAGATTGTCATCGCTGCCCTGAATAAAGTCATCGTAGAACGTGCCGATCAAGTTTTCGATGCCGTAAAGCGTGTCCGTGCCGCCATCGCCGTCAGACCCCCGGCCAGCAACAGCATTCACTTTCGAGCCCAGCCGGAGCGGAGCGGACTGGCTACCGATCCCTGCCGTAGCGGCGGTGTAGTCAACGGTATCGTTTGCGCTGCCGGTCAGATAGGTGGGGGTGCTCGTGATTATCACGAAACCATCACTATCCAGGGCGGCATCATCGCCATACAGATAATCATTGCCGGCGTTGCCCGAGATGACGTCGCCGGGACCGCCGGGTATGGGTTTGCCACCCTCTATGGCATCGGCTCCACCCGCGATGACGTCATCGCCGGGACCGCCCCATATGCGATCCGCCCCGGGGCCACCCCAGATGCGGTCCCCCCAACTCATGACCGAGTCATTAGGAAGTTGGACGCCGAACTCGAAGTAACCGTCGTCATCCAGGTCGTAGTCGTAGTCACCGAAGATAACGTCGTCGCCGGCTCGCTGGTCGCCCGGGTCGTCGCCATTGATGCGATCGGCGCCGCCGCAGCCGTAGATGAGGTCGCCGCCGCTGCCGCCCTTGATCGCGTCATTTCCGATGCTCAGATTCTGGAACAGCACCGTACCCGGCTGGAGGGGGTGGCCGGGATTGTCCGGATCCTCCACACCCGGCGGGGCAGGCGGGAAGAGCCGGCCCCAAAACTCGGGCGACACGACCGGCTCAGCGCCGATGGGTGGCCAGGCCCAGGGCCGGTCTTCCAGGCCGTCCGGACCGTCCGGGCGTACGCCGGTATCAGGATCCACATAGCTGACCCAGTCAGCAGTGCCATCGCCGGAAATCGTATCCGCGTCGTCAACATCGTTATCAAAGGGAGCGGTATTCGGATGCACGAAGCCAAAGATGGTGTCGTTGCCCGGGCCGCCGATGATAACATCACTGCCGCCGTGGCCCTCGATGAAATCATCGCCACCGTCGCCGACCAGGTAGTCTGCCCTTATCCCACCGATGATGGTGTCGTCACCCCCGCCGCCGACGATGGTCGTGGAGGCATCTCGGTGACCGATCAGCGTGTCGGCGGTATCCTTGCCACGAATCGCGGAAAAATTCGACAATTCATCGTCGTCACCCCATCCGTCGGTAGCGGACCCCTCGGGGAGATTCACGGTAATAGCCCCAGGCCCAATATCGGTGGCGTAATCAACGACATCCCATCCGCCGCCGCCGCTCAAGGTGTCGCTGCCGCGGTCACCACGAACCAAGTCGTTGCCCGGCCCTCCCGTGATCGTATCGTCATCGTCACCGCCGTTGAGGATGTCGTTACCGGATCCGCCGTCGATCTCGTCGCTGCCCTTTCCGCCGTAAATGATATCGTCGCCGGAGTCGCCCTTCAGCTCATCGTCGGCGTCGCCGCCATAGATAGTGTCGTTCCCGGAGCCGCCATGGACTTCAAGGGTCAAGGCATCACTGCCGGTAAGCTCACGTGCATCCAGGATGTCGTCCCCGTCCTGCAGATAGACTTTCATCCGCGTCAGGTTCATGACCCCGAGATCATCCCGGTTCACGTCGAGCACAATCAGCGCTTCCCACGTCAGGGGATCATCTGGATCGACGACGTCCCAAACTTGGACAATGGAAATATCCTGAGCGGGAATCGGTTCGATGGGTGGATCGGCAGTGGGATTGCCGGGAAGGATGGAACCGGCTGGAATCAGCAGGTTAGCAATCACCAAATGGTCGAAATCGTCAGGATCATTGACCCCTACGACCACATAAGTCTGGTCATTCTCGAGGTATCCGTAGACGCCGCGAGCCGTCGGATTGGCAGCCCAGAGTGTGGCGGGCGCAAGCAGGCCCACCGCCATGACGGCCAGCAACAGCACCACGCTCGGCCTAAAGTGAAAACACGCAGCGCCGATTTTCGGGTTGGTCATAACGGCCCCGATCTGCTGGATGCTTGTGTCGCGTCTCATCCGCTGTGAACCTTAATTTGTTGGAGTCCTGAGGATTGCAAAGTGCGCGCGCCAACTTAAGCGCGCTTCAATCCCTACCCGAGCGCAGACAGACCGCGCCTGGGCAAACCTGGTGCTATCCTACCGCGCCTCAACTGTCTCGCCAACGCCTGCCAGCGTAGGGTGAACACCTTCACCCCGAAAGACCGTCGGCATCTCACGAAATACAGGAGAGCCTGGTCAGGCCCCCCTCTGTTCATGCTCGATGCCTTCCGGTTCGATGTGCACCAAAACGTCAGCCACCCGAGGATGAGCGCGACGAATAGCCTCTTTCACCTGGTGGGCGATCTCATGCCCCTCGCGGACAGTCAGACTGCCGTCTACTTCGACGTGGATGTCCACATAGTATTCGAAGCCCATTTTGCGAACAAAACATTTCTCAATCGCCGCTACCTGAAGGACTTGCGCAGCGGAGCGACGGATTTCCGCCTCCACGTGGGACTGCGGCGCGGCATCCATCACCTCGTGCAGAGCGGGCATGAAGAGCCGGTACCCGTTATAGGCAATGACGGCGGAGGCCAGCAGTGCCGCCCAGTCATCCGCCGACTCGTAGCCCGGCCCCCCCAGCAGGGCGATGCTGATGCCCACGAACGCCGCCGCGGAGGTTAAAGCATCGCTCCGATGGTGCCAGGCGTCGGTCTTGACGGCCAGGCTCTCGATGTCCTGCCCCACCGTAACTATATATCTGAACATGAGTTCTTTGATAATGACGACCCCCACCAGCACCGGCAGCGTGAACAAGGCAGGGGCTTGGTGGGGATCGCGGATCTCGCGGAGACTCTGCACCGCAATCCACACCGCCGCCCCCAGAAGCAACAGGGCCACGACCATGGCGGCCAGGGGTTCGGCCTTGCCGTGGCCGTAGGGATGACTCGCATCCCGGGGGGCGGCAGCAATTCGCAACCCGCTCCACACGATCACTGAGCTGAAGACATCGGCGGCAGACTCAATCCCGTCCGCCACCAGGGCGTAGGAATGCCCAAGCAGTCCGGCAACAGTCTTGGTGGCAGCCAACAGGATATTGACCACCAAACCGGCCAGAATTGACTGCCGGCCTCTCGCGGCCAGATGCTGGGGGCGTGTATCGGTGGTCAAGGCTGGGCCCCTTCTCAGAGAGGCATGTTTTCGTCACCACTCATCCGCCTAATCCGGCAGGATGGTCCTGAACTTGGGCAGCAGGTTCTGCAAGGATTCCTGGTCCGCCGTCCAACTTCCGACCAGAAACCGGCCTTTGGGCTCGTCGGTAATCGTGTTCGCATCCAGGGCGCCACGGGCGGACTGGAGGGCCTGCTGGTAGCGTTGTCCGGCCGCCTGGGCGTCGGCAGGCGTCTCATACCTGACCAGCCAAATGATATTGGGCCGCTCGCCCTTGGCCACCGGTACCGAGGCCACGGCCAGAAATACCTCACCATTGAGCCCCAGGCGGGCATCCATGACCCCGGGATCGATCTGGCGCAGCACGGGATGCCCAACAGCGGTCAGCGCCGCCGTACGGCGAACCAACCACACCTTGGTCATCTCGCCCTTCTCGCTGAGGATGGCCCGCAACAGCCAGGGCGGCTCGGCGGAGGGCACGTTGAACAGGATGCGCACCAGCAGGCCTTCACATTGCTCGGCGGACAAGGCGGTCTCGCCGGCGTCGGATTGGACCACACAGCGGATCTGGGCCACGATATCGCCCTGCCAGCCGGTGGCCACCACCGCCCCAGATTCCCGGGTCACGACCCTGATGGTGCCGTCAGCCGGATGAAATACTCCCGACCGCGGCGTCATGATGCTGAACACGCCGAACGCATCGTTGGCCGACTCCGCCTCGATCAACAAGACCTGGGCGACGGTGGAATCATGTCGATAGGCACAACGAGCGGCCTTTCGGATACGAAAGGTGCCAAAGGCGTCAGCCAGGTCCGTTGCAAAGAGGGCCTCAGCCAACCGATCGGGAGGGAAGACCTGAACAGGTTCGGTTTTGATCCAGCCGTGCAGCTCATGCGTCTTGGGCAGTGCCCGCGGCGCCGCGGGGTCATCCTGCCGATCAACCCCCGTCGGCCGACGGCTCGTTTCAGCGGGCAGGGCCGGATCCGCCGCGGATTGGGTGGCCGCACTCGTTGCCCCGGTAGAGCCGGTCTCCGGCCGCGCCTGATCCGGGTTGCGATCACAACCGCACAACAGCACGCTTGAGGCCCACACGATGCCAACCCCAAAGGCCGCGAGTCGTCTCGACATAGCCTCCGCTC
Organism: Phycisphaerae bacterium; assembly: GCA_012719955.1. Taxonomy (GTDB): domain Bacteria; phylum Planctomycetota; class Phycisphaerae; order UBA1845; family PWPN01; genus JAAXZI01. The sequence continues at coordinate 14,578 of JAAXZI010000094.1, forward strand.
CTCCACGTGATGCGCGTCTGAAAGAGAGCCGCACGCTCCCATGTGCGGATTATCGCCGAAAGCGGAAACGGGTCAAAGCTCTCGCGGCCGATCCGGTCACGCGGCCCGGTGCAGTCAGTCGGGCAGAATCTGGAGTTCCACTGGCGTCGGATTCACTATGGTGTTGAACACCGGCGAATAGGCGGCCAGCTCTTTGAGCTTCTCCGGAGGCGCGTCGGATTTCACATGTATGGCCACACGGATCTTCTGAAAGCCGCGCGGAACTTCGTCGGTCAACCCCAGGAAGCCGCGGATGTCAATGTCGCCCTCCAGCTCGGAACAGACTGACTCAATCCGGATGCCCCGCGCGGCGGCGTGCATCACCAGGGCCGTGGTCAGACAACCGGCCAGGGCATTCAGCAGATACTCCACGGGGTTAGCGCCCTGATCCTGGCCGAGCAGGACCGGCGGCTCATCACAGTCGAATACATACGCCTGTTCGCGGCTGTTGTCCTCCTGGCCGGCGCCGTAGAAATCCCGGATTGTGGACTGGTTATGTGCGGCGCCCAGCCAGCGGTTCCGGACCCGGAATTGGAACTTGCCCAGGGCAGGATCCTGATGGATCGCGCCGATGGTCTGTTTCAGGGCGGACACATCCACACCGTTCACCGACTGCGCAGTCTGGACCGCTGATGCCATGATCAGCCTCCTGTGATTGAGACCGGAAGCCCTGGCAGCCGGGATCACCCACCCCGACTATCGAAAGGCGCGGGGCTCTCGCGATTTCTATGGACCAATGCGCGGCCATGACAAGCTGAGCCTGACGTGAAAAGAACGCCCCCGGCACACCGGCGGGCCATCCAGCGGCACCGTTGCCGGAACTGCCGGGCAGTCGGCAGTGCTCGAAATCACTATAATATTGAGATTCATTATGACCGGGCGCGATCCTGCGACACGCCTTGGGGCGTCCCGCCGTGTTGTGTGTACCACTGCTCCTGAGCAGTGCGGAACGCCCGGGTCGTCCCGGCACGGCTCAAGAGCCGGGGGCACATAGATCGTGACCCGGGCCGTCTCACCATCGCGCACGGTCATCTAATTTCAGCTCGGAAAGGGGTTTTGAGATGGCTGCCCTGACGCTGAAGCAAATGCTCGAGGATAACACCATGCCCTCCGCGCCCGAGTTGGTGCGCGCGGAAGGCGACGGCGTGCTGCGCTGCCTGGCCTGCGGTCACCGTTGCCGGATCGCAGAGGGCAAGGCCGGCGTGTGCCGGGTACGGTTCAACCGCGCGGGCGAGTTGCGCGTTCCGGCCGGCTACGTGGCCGGGGTGCAGGTTGATCCGATCGAGAAAAAGCCTTTTTACCATGCCTATCCCGGCCGGGACGCCCTCTCGTTTGGCATGCTCGGCTGCGACCTGCATTGTTCCTACTGCCAGAACTGGGTCACCAGCCAAGCCCTGCGGGATGATCGGGCCGTGGCTCCACCGCAACAGGTCAACCCGAAACGGCTGGTCGAGCTGGCCGTAGAGGAAAACGTCCCCGTGATCGTCAGCACCTATAACGAGCCGCTCATCACCGCGGATTGGGCCGTGGAGATTTTCAAACTGGCCCGGGCAAAAGGGATCGTGTGCGGCTTTGTGTCCAACGGCAATGCGACGCCGGAGGTGCTGGAATTCATCCGGCCTTACGTGGACCTCTACAAGGTGGATCTCAAGAGCTTCAACGACGGGAACTACCGCAAACTGGGCTGCACGCTGGCCAACGTGCTGGAAAGCATCGAGCGGCTCAAGGCGATGGGCTTCTGGGTGGAGATCGTGACTTTGATCGTCCCCGGCTTCAACGACAGCGACGAGGAGTTGAGCGAAATCGCCCGGTTCCTGGCGGGCATCTCGCCGGAGATTCCCTGGCATGTGACCGCGTTTCATCCTGACTACAAGATGGCCGATCCGCCGCGCACACCGGTGGAGACATTGATCCGCGCGTATGACATCGGCAAGGCGGCAGGGCTGAAGTTCGTCTATCCCGGCAATCTTCCCGGGATGGTGGGCAACCGCGAGAACACCTACTGCCCGAACTGCGACGAGCTGCTGATCCGTCGGTACGGCTTCTACGTGAAGGAAAACCGGATGGACGGCGGGCGCTGCCCGAAATGCCGCCACGAGACGCCGGGCGTTTGGGAATCCGCCGCGCCCCGGCACAGCACGGGCACGGGTGCGCCGTTGCCGGTGGCCTTTTAGCGCCACGTCCAGTGGAACGTTCCAAACCCTGTAGCGGCCGTTCCTCGCTGTACTATTCGTGTTGTAGCGGCCGGGCTCCGTACCGGCCGTTCTCCGCTTGTACCTTTCTTCTTGTACCGACTGTCTGCGCGGCGCTCCGTGGAACTTTGAAACCGAAAAAGGGGGTTCGTACAATGCCGGCATGCGCCCCATCAAGAACAGCTTTTCTTGCGTCGTGTTCTCGTCCGTGATGTTCGGCCTCTTCGGTCACGTGGAGTGGTCCGCGGGAGCTGAAACCGCCTCCGGCCGCCGGCCCAATCTGGTGTTCATCCTGGCCGACCAACTGCGCTATCAGTCGGTCGGTTATGCCGGCGACCGCAAAGCGCAGACGCCACACATCGACCGCCTCGCTGCACAGGGGGTGAGCTTCCGCAATGCCGTTTCGAGCACGCCGGTCTGCGCCGCCTACCGGGCCTCGCTGTTCACCGGCAAGTACTCCAGCAGCACGGGCATGGTCGTCAACGAGCTGCGCCTCAGCCCGGATCACGAATGCTTCGGCCACGTGCTGACCCGCGCGGGCTATCAGACCGGGTTTATCGGCAAGTGGCACCTGTGGTCCAACGAGGCCGGCAAGCACGACACGGTATACAACCAGTTCGTGCCCCCCGGTCCGTATCGGCTGGGTTTTGACGGCCTGTGGGCGGCTTACAACTTCAATCATCGCTATTACGAGAACTGGTATCATCGCGACACCGCCGAAAAACTCCATTGGGGCAAAGGCGTCTATGAACCCGACGGCCAGACGGACATGGCCATCGAGTTCCTGCGCCAACAGGCGCGGGGACAATCGCCTTTTGCCCTGTTCCTGCTGGTGGGCACGCCGCACGACCCCTGGACGCGCGACAACGTGCCGCCCGAAGATTACGAAGCATTCAAGGACGTGGAATTTCCGTTGCCGGAGACCTGGTCGGACGTTCCCGATCCGCGCGCGGACCGTTTTACCGATCCGAAGCGCTGGCTGGAGTTCTGGAAGCCGAGGATCCCCCATTTCCAGCGGGTCTACTACGCCATGACCCGCAATCTCGATCGCAACGTCGGCCGGCTGATGACCGCGCTGGAGGAACTCAAGCTGGCCGACAACACCATCGTGGTGTTCACCTCGGATCACGGCGAGATGTTCGGGGCTCACGGGCGCATCGCAAAGCTGACCTTCTACGAAGAATCGGTACGCGTTCCTTTCCTTATTCGTTGGCCGGGACGGATCCCTGCCGGCCATGTCAGCGACGCCTGCCTGGGCACGCCGGACATCATGCCCACGCTGCTTTCGATGATGGGGCTGCCGGTCCCCAAGGGCGTTGAGGGCCTCGACCTGAGCCACCTCGCCCAGGGCCAACCGGGACCGGAACCGGAGGCGGCGCTCCTGCAGGGCATGGGCCATACCTACCTGTGGAAGGACGGCCATGAGTGGCGCGGCTTGCGCGACAAGCGCTATACCTATGCGATCTACCGGACGGACAAGGCAGAGTTGCTGTTCGACAATCAGGCGGACCCGCTGCAAACCAGAAACCTGGCCCTCGACCCCGCCCACCAGGAGACGCTGGAGCGTTTTCGCGGCCTGCTCAGAAGCCGGCTGGCCGAATTGAACGATACCTTCGAGGCCTGCACGTGGTATCGCGACCACTGGACGGTCAATCGCAATATCATCCGGGGAGCCAAAGGCGGAACGCACGATTTGAACCGGCTGCGTCAGATCATAAAAACGCACTTCCCCACGGCCACCCAGGCGAATTAATTTCCTGCCACCGGCCCGTGGCGGACCAGCTTGAAGCTTCCCGCCTCTGGACCTGCTCCGCAACCCGGGTACAATTCAAGCGTTATAAGCTGGATGATGCGGAGGCGTTCGCGGGTTCGACATGTTACTGTCCAACCGGCGCGAGGCCCTGAACCCTGACCCCGATACCTGGAGCCTGGCATGGCAGACGTTATTCGAATCGGCATGATCGGCGCCGACACCTCTCACTGCAAAGCCTTTACGCAGATGTTCCACGACGAAAAGCACCCGGCCCACCAGGCCGGGTTCCGCGTGGTGGCCTTGTACCCGTCCTTCAGTCCGGACGTGAAGTCCAGCGCCGACCGAGTGGACCAGTACAAGAAAGAGCTCAACGAGAAATTTGGCGTGAAGCTGGTGGAGTCGATCGACGCCCTGCTGGAGCAGGTGGACGTGGTCATGATCGAGAGCGTGGACGGCCGGCGGCACCTGCCCGAGCTACGGCCGGTGGTCAAGGCCCGTAAGCCCGTCTACATCGACAAGCCGTTTGCCGCCAGCCTGGCCGACGCCAAGGAGATGGTTCGTCTGCTCAAGGAAGCCAAGGTGCCGGCGTTCAGCACCTCCTCGCTGCGGTTCGACAGCGCGTTCGTGAACTTCAACAAGGAAAAGGACAAGCACGGGAAGGTGCTCGGCTGCGACGCCTTCAGCCCCGCCCACCTGGAGCCCACCAACCCCGGGCTGTTCTGGTACGGCATCCACGGGGTGGAAATCCTCTACACCCTCATGGGCACCGGCTGCAAGAAGGTGGAATGCTCCAGCACGGAAGATGGCGACGTGGCCGTGGGCACGTGGAAGGATAACCGGCTGGGGACCATGCGCGGCATCCGCAAGGGTGCCGGCGGCTACGGGGCCTGGGTGCTGACCGAGAAGGGCGCGCCGCAGATGCTCACCGCCAAGGGCGATTACTATCCCGGCCTGGTCGCGGCCATGGCCAAGTTCTTCAAGACCGGCGAGTCACCGGTCGCGCTCGAGGAAACGCTGGAGATCATGGCCTTCATCGACGCAGCCCTCCAGTCGTCCAAGCGGCATGGTGATGATGTGGAGTTGGGGATCTGATTCCCAATTTCAAATTGCAGATCGCAGATTGAACGATGGCGAGCCATGCAGCCATGCATGGCTCGCCATCTTGGTTTGCTCCGCGGTGCGCCATGAGGCCTCCAGGCATTGGGCGCAAAATGCCCCGAATGCGGGCGTTCCCTGCCGTCCGTGAAGGCGAATCAATCATCCTGAGCCCGCGATGGGTCCGGCCCCGACTCTGTCGGGCCGGTCTCCGCCTCCAGTGCCGGCATCGGGCCCATGTCCTCGGGCACGCCCAGCACCACCGTTAAGTCCATCTCCCGCTGCTCGCGTCTCACGCGCACCGCCACCTTCTCGCCGGCCACGCGGGCGGACATGAGCCGCTGAAGATCGGCGAATTCGCGCACCGGCTTGCCGTCGAATGAGAGGATCACATCGCCCGCCACCAGACCCGCGCGGGAAGCCGGCGAGGGCTCGGCGAGGTTGCGGATGCGCACGCCGCCCTTGAACCGCGGATCGACCTGCACACCCAGCAGGCCACGCCGCAGATTATGCCCCACGGCCAGGCTCTCGGCCGATTTGCCCGCCTGCCAGAAGGGAATGGCAAAACCGATCCCCGAGTCGTACCACTCCACGCCGGCCAGGGCGTCATTGCCCAGGCCCATGGGCACGCAGATGCCCAGCACGCGCCCCTGGATGTCGATCAACGGCCCGCCGAAGTTGGCCGGCGAGAGCTTGGCGTCGGTCTGCACGGCCACGCCGCCCTTGCGATTGAGGCCGCTGATGATACCGGCACTGACCGATGGATCTTCCCCGCCGAAGCCGCGGCCCAGGGCCAGGGCCCACTGCCCTACCCGCAGGGCGTCAGCCTCTCGGACCCACTCCGGGACGGGCAGGCCGGTGGCCCCAATCTTGACCATGGCCAGCCGGCGGACCTCGTCGCGGGCCAGCAGTTCGCCCACAAAACGCCGCCCGTCGGGCAGAATGACGGTAATCACCGAGGGATCGCGAACGAAATTGAATGCGCTGGTCAGGATCAGGCCGTCGGCGGACCAGATCAGGCCGGTGGTCGGGCCGTCGGCGATGATAAAGCCGGGCCCCCGCTCAGGCCCCGGCGGTCGGCCGGGAGGGTCGCCCGGTCCACTGGGAAGAGTCTGCCTGGGCGCCGGTTCGTCGACCGGCTGGGTGCCGCCGATGGTTTCAATGGTGACCACGCAGGGTGCGACGCGCCGGGCCGCCCGCCGAAAGACCTCCTGCTGGGCGCGCTGGATGCTAAGCGGGTCTGAATTGTCAGGAACGGCCGCTTGGCCGAACACCACGCCGGCACACATAAGCAGCGCCGCCACCATTCCTTTCAGTCCACCCACACCCATCTCTCTACCCTCTGTGATCTCTGTGTCCTCTGTGGCCTATAAAACTCTCTCTGTGACCTCTGTGCCCTCTGTGGCCGTAAAACCCTCTGTGCCCTCTGTGGCCCAAACTCTCCATCCCCTCCGTGGCTCACTTCGGCGGTTCCGACAGCTTGAACCGGATCGGGATAAGCTGCTCCCCGCGTTTGACGATCAGCGACAACTCCTCGCCGGCATGCAAACGTTCGCACAGCTCATGGAACACGTTGGCCCGCGAGATGGCCGTTCCGTTGGCGCTCACGATCAGGTCGTCGGGTTTGACGCCCGCGGCCGCGGCCGGCGAGCCCGGCGCGACGCGCTCGACGAACGGCAACTGCCGGCGGTACGCGATTCTGGACAGCCGGATGCCGTGATAGCCCGGCGGCGCATCGGGGCTCGCGGGTCGCGTGGCCGCCTCGGCCCCGGAGCGGGCATCCGCGAGGAAGGCCCTGAGCTCTTCGATCGGGTAAGCGTAGTTAAGGTACGTGTTGGTCTGACGCGCGGTCGCGATCTCGCCGATCAGCCCGACCCATCGGCCTTCCAGGTCAACCAGGGCGCCCCCGGGGGCCCCCGGCGTGCTGGTGATCGCATCGAGCAACAGTACCTCACCGCGGAAGGGAAACGCCTGGACGCCGCGCAAAGCGTCGAGTTTCATCCGGCCGGAGACAATACCCTTCAGCACCGAGACCGGCTCTTCGCCCTCGGCCACCTTGAAGTTGTTACCCACCGCGAAGATCCAATCGCCTGTGCGGACCTCGGCGCCCTCCGCCGGATCGAACGCGTCCAGGTCGATCCGAGCCATCTGTTCGTCCACCGAGGCGTCGGTGTCCACGTTATCAGGGCGACCGGCCAGCTTGAGCAAGGCGAGCTGGCGATACTCGTCGCGATAGACCGGCTCGGCGCGATAGATGTGGCCGTCGGCGGTGACCGCCCGAAGGTTGGTGGCTTCCAGAAACAGTCCCAGCACGGTCACAACCAACCCGTCCCGCGAGACGACGACCCCGCTGGCGTAGCCATGCCGCTGGCCGATGCCCGCGCCGTAAAGCTTGACCACCCGCCGGTTCGCTTCAGCGAGGATCGCGGGGAGGTCGCGTGCCGATGCGGAAGGTGTGGCGCTGGCCTGGGCTGGCTGGGAAACCTGTACCGCATCGCCTGCGGCCAAAAGGCGGGCAGGATGCCCGCCCCCCGGAAAGGCCAGGAGTGCCAACATCCACAATGGAGCGGTGCGCGCGATCATGGCTGCGCCTCCAGCTCATAGCCCTGGATGATGTCCACACCGGCGGGCGCACCGCCCCCATACGTGCGGATCCGGTGCGGCAATTGAATGCCATGCACGGGACGATAATCGTCCAGCTCCATCTCGATCGCAGGGGCTTCGCGGCTGGGAGCATCCACCGGCCGCCACATGACCCGCACTACCTCGTGGGTGGCGGGGTCGATACCCACGCGGATGTCCGGCCCCTCGTCCAAGTCACATTCCAGCAGATCGATCACCCGTCCCTCGTACTCATCGCCGCCGAGGTGTCGCCAGCGTTTTAGCCGTTCATCTGTGAGCGGCGCGTGCACCACCTGCCGGGCCACCATCAGCAGGTTCAGCCGCGCCGACTCTGTCGGACTGGCCGGGGTCAGCGACCCTTCGGCGGCCCCGGCCAGGGCGGTCCGGCCGTTGTACTCATAGCGGGCGATCACCGTGCCGGTGGCGTCCATGACGCGGGCTTCGCCCCGTCCGGCGGCGGTCTCGCGGACCTGGACCTGCTCGGGCAGCAGCTTGCCGGGCATGCTGCGCACCGCGCGCCAGGTGAGTGTCCCCGGTATCGGGCTATCGCCCAGCCGTTTCCGGGCGGCCTCCAGCACCCGCCGGGCCTCGGCCCGGTTGATCCTTTCGTCCACCTCGAAGGGCTTGGGCAGCTTCAACGGCAGACGCTCAAGCCGGATGACGCGGGAGAACCGTTGGCTTCCGCGCTGGTACTCAACGCTGACCGGCCAGCCGGCCGGATACGTGCCCAGGTAGTTGGCAAACTGGTTGGAGCTGTGGATCTCGTGGCCGCCAAAGCGAACCAGCCCGTCACCCACTTCGATACCCGCGGCGGAGGCCACCGACGGCTCCAGCATTCTCTCGAAGACGACCTTGCGGTATCCCAGGTCGATAGTGGTCGCGCCCAGCGAGCCATGCTCGGTCAGCAGACCGGCACGCAGGCCGGGAATGAAGCGCTTGACCTGGTTGGCGGAGATCGCGTAACCCGCCCCGACATTGACCCGTCCGCGGGTCTCGAAGGAGGCCCGGCCATTGATCCCGATGATCTCGCCTTGCATGTTGAACAGCGGACCACCGGAGTTGCCCGGATTGATCGAGGCGTCCACCTGGATACAGTCGGTGTACACCAGCGAGCGCGTATCGGCGCCGAACTGGTAGCGATGCACGCCGCTGACCAGGCCGTGGGTAACCGTCGGGGTGTAATCCTCGGCCAGCATGAACGGGTTGCCCATGGCGAAGACCCAGTCGCCCACCCGCACCTGGTCGGAATCACCCAGCGGAGCGTAATCGAACGTCTCCCGCCCGGAGAGGCGGAACATGGCCAGATCGCCCGTGGGGTCGATCCCCAGCACCTCAAGCGGATAGAGCCGGCCGTCCGACAGGCCGCCGAGGCCCTTGCGCCGCCCCGTCATGCCGGCCACGACGTGAAAGTTGGTGAGGCCGTAGCCGTCCGGCGTAATGATCACGCCCGAGCCGCCGCCGGCGCGGTGCTCATCGAAGATGCAGACCACGCTGCGGGCCGCGCGGGCCATGACCTCGATGCGCTCGCGTTCGGCAGCCTGAACACGGACCAGTGCTTCGGAAGAGACTGCCTCGGCACGCGCCACAGCCGGGGTTGCCAGCAGCATGGAGAGGACAATCCAGAGTGTGCTAAAGGCAGAGAGGATGCGACTGCTGTAGCGTGTGCTCCTGCCGGTAAGTGTACTACTACCAAAGAGTATACCGCTGCCGGAAGGTGTACGACTGCCGGAGAGTGTGCTACTGCCGGGTCGTCGGTGAAGCCATCCCAGGCTTCGAGCGGCTGCACTCCCCCACCTCTGAAGAGGTGGGGCACCCGACGGAAGATGTAGGATACCCAACGGCGGAGGTGGAACACCAAACGTCCCCAGACGTGGGGCACCCAACGCACAAGATTCATTTGGAATCCGTATCACCTTCCCACCTTCTCACCTTCCTATCTTCCTACCTTCTCGCCTTCCCACATTCTTACTTTCTCACCTTTCCACCTTATCACCTTCCCCCCTGCCGCGCTCACTTAATCACGCGCACATTACCCCAATTCGCCTGATCGCCGATATCGAGCTCTTCACCGAACTCCACGATGAGCTGAATGCGCCTGGCGCCTTCGATCGGCACGTTGACAGGCCGTGGCTCGTCCCGCCCGGTCACCGGCCCGCTGTTGAAGACCTCTTTGCCATCGACGGTCACGCGGAACACCACGTTCCCCCGCGGGGCCACGGCGGCATCGATGCCGATGACCGCGGCCAGTCGGCTGAACGCATCCGGCAAGTCATAAGTCAGCGTCGATTGGGAATGCACGCCGATGCCCTGCTCGAAATGCTGATCGCCGATCCGCATGGGACGGTTGGCCACCGAGCGGTTCACTCGATACGGCCAATGGGTCGTGGCGAAGGGCTCGAAAGCATACTCCGTCGGCTGCAGGCTGCTCAGAAACAGCACGCGGTCACTGCGGAAACGAATCTCAGCCAGTTCAGCGACCGGCAGGTTCACCCGCAATCCATCGGCCCGCTCGATGGTGACCCCGTCGGCGTCGCCGCCGGCCAGGCGTCCGCCCCAGATGGAGCCATCCTTCAGGGCCACCAGGGCCTGCGGCGCGACCGGTTTCTGCACGCCCGCCGCGAAAACGAGGCCATACGCGGTATCCGGGCGGAGCGGCACACTGCGCTCGCGCCACTTGAAAGAGCCGCCTTCGGCGGTCAGTGACTCCATCACGCCCTTCAGCGGGGTAACACGATCCTCCCGCACCACCAGCAGCACGTCCTGGACCGGATCGCGCTCGGCCCGCGCCTTCTCAAACGCCTCCGCCGCGGCCGGATGCGTGTCCGGCAATAAGCGCACGGCCGCCAGTTGGGCCAGCGGGAGTTTCAAATCGGGCACCAGCCGCGTGTTGAAGGTGATCGTCCCGGTATCCGAGCCGGCAATCGCGCCGGGCAGGATGCTGCCGTCGGTCAGATACGCGGTCGCGGGCTGGGATGCGGTGGCCGGCCGACTGGACGGAGGCTCGGCCCAGCGCAGCAGCATCAGCTCCTCAGGTGGGAATTCCTTCTTCTGACCACCATGGACCAGCTCCACGGTCCCGGACGGGGTCACGCCCGACCAGGTTCCCTCGATGGCGGCGCCCTCGATGGTGAGGCCGCGCACGGCCACTGGCCCCGCGAGCACTGAGGCGCCAGCCAGCCAAGTCGTTAGCACGACGGCGCACAGCGGGCCACATTTGTAGCGGCCGGGCTCCGTACCGGCCGACATGCCTACAGAACGGCCGGTACGGAGC
>JAAXZI010000095.1 GCA_012719955.1 Phycisphaerae bacterium
CACGGACGTGGATCAGTCCTCGGTGACCCAGAACCAGGTGGGGCGGTTCACCTTCATCCTCAAGGCCCCATCCACGCCGGGTACGTATACGGAGAAGTTCCGGCTGGTCCGCGAAGGGGTGACCTGGTTCGGACCGGAGATTACCTGGACGATCACGGTGACGCCGTCGGGTCCGGACACGACCCCGCCGAGCGTGCCGGGAACTCCCACGGCCACGGCCGCATCCACCAGTCAGATCAATCTGACCTGGAGCGCCTCGTCCGACAACGTGGGCGTGGCCGGCTACAAGATCTATCGTAACGGCGCCTATCTCACCTCGGTGACCGGCACCAGCTACAACGACACCGGCCTGGCGATGGGGACGACATACACCTATCGCATCTCGGCCTACGATGCGGCCAACAACGAGTCGGCCCAGTCCGGGGCCAGAGATGAGACCACCTGGATCATCATCGACAATACGTCGGCCGGGTTCACGGCTTCGGCGAATTGGACCACCGGGACATCCTCTACGGACAAGTACGGGGCGGACTATCGCTGGCGGAGCACGGCCGCGGTCAGCGATCAGGCGGTCTGGGCCTTCACGATCCCCACCGCGGATAACTACCAGGTTTACGCGTGGTGGCCGCAGGGATCGAATCGCTCGCCGGCCGCTCCGTACACGGTCAACGGTGGCAGTGTCATCAGCATGAACCAGCAGCAGAACGGTGGTCAGTGGAACAGCCTGGGCACGTTCAGCATGGCGGCGGGGAGCAATAATGTGAAACTCTCCTGCTGGGCGCCGTCGGGTTACGTCGTCGTTGCTGATGCGGTTCGCATCATTCGGCGTTAAGGCGATTCGCGCCGTTAATGCCCCTCGTTCACATCCAAACATCAGGTTCTGAAAGAGAAGACGCCACGGACGGCGGAATGTTGTCCGGGCGTCTTCTCCTTTTTTATCCCGGCGGAGAAGGAGATCAGCAGTGTTCACTCGTATGCCATACCAGCTTTTCAGCGGATTACTCTTGTTACTCTGTGCCGAACTTGTCTTTGCCGACCCGCCGACCTACCGGGTATTCGCGACGCGGGAAGGCCTGGTGGGCCACACCACCGCAAACGGTCATGTGATCGTGCCGAACGATCGGTTTGTCGCCTTGCCTTCGACCTCGGTGCTCAATCCCAAGGGCGGTTACACCTATACGGTCACCATTCGCAACCCGGCCAACGGACTTGTGGCGACCAATGTTCCGGTCTGGGACGTGGGCCCGTGGAACACGAATGACAACTACTGGCATGAGCCCCGGGCGATGTTCCCCGACTTGCCGCTGGGATTGCCTGAAGCCCAGGCCGCATATTACGACGGCTACAACGGAGGGAAGGACCAGTTTGGCCGGACGGTGCTGAATCCGGCCGGCATCGACCTGGCCGATGGCACGTTCTGGATCGACCTGGGTATGACCAACAACGGCTGGGTCGATGTGACCTTCAATTGGGAGACGGCCCCCTGGGCTGCCTCCTTCCGGGCTGAATCCTATCCCTCCACCATGGTGGCCGGCAGTACCGCCATCGTGTGGGTTGAGTTCAATAATCGTGGCACGCGCACCTGGACCCATGCCACCACCCGGCTGGGCACCTCCAGCCCCTGGGACCGTTCCAGCCCGTTCTGCAACATACCCAACTGGATCAGTTGCAGCCGGCCGACGGAGGTCGATCAGAGCAGCGTAGCGCCCTGGCAGGTGGGTCGCTTCACCTTTATCCTCAAAGCGCCGACCACGCCGGGAGTCTACGTTGAGAAATTCCAGCTCGCCGCGGAAGGAATTACGTGGTTCGGTCCGGAGATCACGTGGACTATCACCGTGACGGACGCCGGACCGGATACCACGCCCCCGAGCGTGCCGACCGGCCTGACGGCTACCGCCGCCTCCACCAGCCAGATTAACCTGAGCTGGAACGCCTCAACGGACAACGTGGGCGTGGCCGGCTATTACATCTACCGCAACGGCGCCTATCACACCTACGTAACCGGCACGAGCTACTCCGATACGGGCCTGGCCATGGGCCAGACCTATTCCTACAGCGTGGCCGCGTATGACGCCGAGGGCAACACCTCGGCCCTGAGCTCCGAAAAAGACGAAACCACGTGGATTATCGTGGATAATTCAAGCGCGGGCTTTACCGCTTCGGCAAACTGGTCTACCGGCACATCGTCGGCGGACAAGTATGGAGCGGATTATCGGTGGCGGAGCACGGCCGCGGTCAGCGATCAGGCCGTGTGGGCCTTCACCATCCCCACCGCGGATACTTACGAGGTCTATGCATGGTGGAGTCAGGGCACGAACCGCTCGTCGGCCGCGCCCTACTCGGTCAACGGCAGCGCGGGCATACCCAGAAACCAGCAGCAGAACGGTGGCCAGTGGAACAGCCTGGGCACGTTCAGCATGGCGGCAGGGAGCAATAACGTGAAACTCTCCTGCTGGGCGCCCGCGGGCTACGTAGTGGTCGCCGATGCGGTGCGGATCGTTCGGCGATAGCGCTGCTGGCCGTATGTTGGTAGTGTCCCAAGTCGTGTCGTGGCGGATCCGGCGGGCGCGATAGCCGCCTCCCGGCAGGGGCGCCGGCCGGATCGGTGTCGCAAACCTCTTTTTCTTGCGAAATAGCGCTGGGTGGTCCCTCTGCAAATGATGGCAGGGGGACCACCCTCGTCTTGAGGGTGCGTGCGTTTTTTCTCCAGCGGGACTGACCAAGGCTGCCGGTGCGTGGCTTATCCGCAGCTCTGGACTCAATTAAGGTCGCCTATCCGCCGATTCAGAGCTACGCCCAAAGCTTGGTGTGTGCCCGGGCGAGAGTGTTGCACCTGTGACGGAACGACGTGGCATGCTTAATCATTCGCAGATCCCCCTCCACCGGTTGATTCTCTCCTTTTCAGAGGCCATGGATCAGGTTCACCCCCGCGTGGCTGATCACCAGCAGCGAACGGCCTTTATCGCCGCGCGCATTGCCCGCCAGATGGGGTTTAGCGATTCCGAGCTGCTCGACGTGTTTTACGCGGGCGCACTCCACGATATCGGACTGATCACCTCCGAGAACCGGATTACCGCCGTCAGCGTGCAGGACCTGGAACGCGTGAACTGGCACTCGGAGACGGGCTACGAACTGCTCAAGACCCATAAGCTGTTCGCGGAGCCGGCCCGGATCGTTCGTTACCACCACCTGGAATGGGCGAATGGCCGGGGAAGCGAATTCAATGGTCGGGAGGTGCCGCTGGCCAGCCACATTATCACCCTGGCTGACAACGTCGAGCTGAACATCCAGCGGACTGCCCCGGTTCTCGGGCAAGTCCCAACCATTCTGGAGAAAATTCAGAGCCAGGCGGGCAGCACATTTCATCCCGACTGCGTGGAGGCCTTCATCGAGGCGTCCCGGCCCGAGGCTTTCTGGCTGGATGCGGTCAGCCCGCGGATCTACTCGGTGCTGCTCCAGGACATCGACTGGCCGACGATGATCATCGACGAAGTGAGCATCGAGCCCATCGCGGAGCTGTTCGGGAGACTGGTGGACGCAGCCAGCCCGTGGACGGCCGTGCACAGTGCCGGAGTCGCGGCCACGGCGGTAAGCCTGGCCGAGGAGCTGCATTTCTCGCCCCGCGAGCTGCATCTCATGAAGGCGGCCGGCTACCTGCACGACCTGGGCAAGCTCGGGGTGCCCGGCAGAATCCTGGATAAGCCAGGCAAGCTGACGTCTGAGGAATACCTGCGCGTCAAGACGCATACGTACTTCACGTATCGAATCCTCGAGACCATCGGCGGAATGCAGCAGATCGCCGAATGGGCGGCCTTTCACCACGAGCGGCTGGATGGCAAGGGTTACCCGTTCCGGCTGTCGGGTGATGAACTCACTCTGGGGTCGCGCATTATGGCGGTGGCCGACGTGTTCACCGCGCTCCTGGAAGACCGGCCGTACCGCAAGGGGATGTCGCTGGAGGAGGCCCTTGCGATAATCAACAGGCTGGTTCGCGATGGGGCCCTGGATGGCGAGGTGGTGAAGACGCTCAATCAGCAGTGCGAGCGAATTGACCATATCCGCCGATCGGAACAGGTCGAATACGGGGCCCAGCAGGCCATCCTGTTCAATCTCACCGGGCGGGAGGCGCGCGCAGAGGAACCGGCCCTGTTGGCGGCGGTGGGGTGAGAGCAGAGCCCGAACGAAGGATTGCTCCAGACAGACGAAGCCGTCGCTATCTCATCCCTGCATGACCGTGCGCGATCCTGCGATGTGCTCCCCACTGCGCACGATCATTCAAGCAGAGCGGCCAAGGCAAGAGCTCCTTTCGGGGCCTGATTACCGTTTGAGGCGCTTCTGCCAGAGCGTGATGGCATCGAGGGCCTGCTCGGGGGTGAGCATGGTCAGGTCCACCTTGCCGATCTCTTCGATCACCTCGTCGGCCGGATCGGCGAAGAGCAGCAACTGGATCTGGCTGTCCTTGCGCGTTCGGCGGGCGGCGCGGGCCGGGGCCCGGCGGGTGGCGGAGAAATTCGACTCCAGCTCGGCAAGCAGATCGCGACTGCGGCGAATGACCTCCGGGGGAATGCCGGCCAGCTTGGCCACGTGCACGCCGTAGCTGCGGTCGGTGGCGCCGCGGACAATGCGATGCAGGAAGACGATCTCGTCGTGCCACTCGCGGACGGCCACGTTGTAGTTGACCACGCCGGCCATGTACTGCTCAAGCTGCGTCAGCTCGTGATAGTGCGTGGCGAACAGGCAGCGGCAGCCGATGTGGTTTACGAGATGCTCGGCGATGGCCCAGGCCAGCGAGAGACCGTCGAAGGTGCTGGTGCCGCGGCCGAGTTCGTCGATGATCACCAGGCTGTGACGCGTGGCGTTGTTGAGGATGTTGGCCGCTTCGGTCATCTCGACCATGAAGGTGGACTGCCCGCGCGTGATCTCGTCGGCCGCGCCGATGCGGGCGAAGATGCGGTCGGCTGGGCCGAGGCGCATCCGCCCGGCCGGCACATAGCTGCCCGCCTGGGCCAGCAACACCAGCAGGGCCACCTGGCGGATGTAGGTGCTCTTGCCGGCCATGTTGGGGCCGGTGAGGATGGCGAGGATCTCTGATTTGGGGTTTGAACTATCGGATCTGAAATCTGAGACGCTCGATTTGAAATTTGAGATCTCAGATTTCACATTCGAGATTTCAGATTTCAAATTTGAGATTTCCGATTTGACATCTGAAATCTTTGATTTGAGATTTGAGGCCCGCGATCTGGGATCTGCGCTTTCAGATTCCGGCGTGCCAATTGCGGTTTGAGCAGGTTCGAGCGCCTCACCCCACAAGCCGGCCTCAAAACCGGCCTCACTCGCCCCTTGTCCTTCGCCCCTCGTCCCTCGTCCCTCGCCCCTCGTCCCCAAGAAACAGTCATTGGGCACGAACTTCTCGGCGAGCGTCTGTTCGAGTACCGGATGCCGGCCATCGACAATCTCCAAAACGGGTTCAGCGGCGATCTCCGGGCGGACGTAGCGGCGCTCATCGGCCAGCCAGGCCCAGCCGGCGACCACGTCGATCTCGGCCACGGCGAGGGCCAGGGCCTGAAGCGCGGGAATGCGCTCGGCCGCGTGGCGGCGGATACGCTCGAACAGATCGGCCTCCAGCAGGTTGGCCCGATCCTGGGCGGTGAGCACCTCGGTCTCGTGTTGCTTGAGCTCGTCGGTGATGTAGCGCTCCGCGTTCTTGATCGTCTGCTTGCGGACATAATCCGGCGGGACGCGGTCGCGGTGCGTATGGGTGATCTCGATGTAGTAACCGAAGACCTGGTTGAACCCCACCTTCAGCGAAGGGATACCGGTTCGCTGGATCTCGCGGGCCTGGAACTCGGCGAGCCACTGCCGGCCGTCGGTGTTGATGGAGCGCAGGCGGTCGAGTTCGGCGTCGAAGCCGGGGGCGATGATCCCGCCCTCGTTGATCGTCAGGGGGGCCTCTGGATGCAGGGCGGTGGTGAGAAAATCGCCCAGCTCGCGAAGGCCGCTCAGGGCAGTGCAACGCTCGCGGAGAAACCGGGGCAGCCCGTCATTTGCCTTCTGTCCCTCACCCCTCTCCCCTCGCCCCTCATTCTCCGTCCCTCGTCCCTCGTCCCTCGCCCCTCGCCCCTCATCCCAGAACCCTTCTGAAACCCGGAACCCTCGCGACATCAGCTCGCAGATCTCATCTACCATCAACAGTGCCCGCCCTAAGGCGAGCAGGTCGCGCGGCGTAGCCCGGTTCACGCCCAGGCGGGCGGTGATGCGCTCGATGTCGGCGAGTTGGCGAAGCTGGGCGCGCAGGATCTGGAGATTCGGCCGGTCGGCCAGCAGGGCGGCCACGGCGTCCTGACGCTCGATAATGGCCTCGGCCTTGCGCAGCGGAAGGGTGAGCCAGCGGCGCAGGCAGCGGGCCCCCATGGCCGTACAGGTGCGATCGACGGCCTCAACCAGCGAGCCGGCGGTGGTGCCGCCGCGAATTGTCTTTTCGATTTCCAGGGCCCGCCAGGTGGATTGGTCGATGGCCACATACTCGTCGGCCGTGCGCCGGGCCAGCCGGGTGATGTGCTGGAGCGAAGTCTTCTGCGTCTCGGTGAGATAGTCGATGATGGCCGCGGCGGCGCACAGCGAAGCATCCATCTCCTTGATGCCGAAGCCTTCCAGGGTGAGCACGCCGAAGTGTTTCCTGAGCCGGGCCTCGGCCTGGAACGTCTCAAACAGGTGGGCCGGCCGGCGGGTAATGAGCACGCCGGGAATCGGCGAGCCGGGGCCGCGCAGCAGGTTGGCCAGCCCGGCAAAGGGATCCTCTGCGTCGATGCGCGCTTCGGCCAGCAGCAGTTCGGCGGGTGCGAGCCGGGCCAGTTCGTCCAGCAGCTCGCGCTGCGTGGTGCGTTGCACCCAGAAGGCGCCGGTGGAGAGCTCGACAAAAGCCAGGCCGACCTCCTCGCCACGGCAGTGAGCGCAGGCGAGATAGTTGTCGGCGCGCTGCTGGAGCAGGTTGTCCTCGGTCAGCGTGCCGGGGGTCACGATGCGCACGATGTCGCGTTTCACCACGCCCTTGGCCTGGCGGGGATCTTCAAGCTGCTCACTGATGGCGACTTTGAAACCGGCGTGGACCAGCCGGGTCAGGTACGAGTCGAGGGCATGATAGGGGATGCCGGCCAGCGGGATAGGCGCGTCACCCTTGGAGCGGGTGGTCAACGTCAACCCCAGGACGCGGGCGGCAGTCTGGGCGTCCTCGTAGAAGAGTTCATAGAAATCGCCCATGCGGAAGAGCAACAGGGCGTCCGGCACCAGGGCCTTCTGCTCGACATACTGGCGCATGGCCGGCGTGAGGGCGTCCGCGGGCGTTTCACCGATCTGGTTGGGGCGATCTTTGGCCATAAAACGCGTCCAATGTACGGGAATCGCGCCCTGGGGGGAAGAGGGGGGAGTCGGCTCGCCGGAGGGGGCGAAAGTGCCGGGCGAGTCAGCTTTGCTGGTTCATAACCTTTTAACTGGCATTATCTTATGCGCTCCGCGGAGAGGTTTTTCCAAGGGCTGAGAGGCTTGCCAAATGCATGTGAGCGGACTATAACTACCAGCGGTTGACAACCGTTCAGATTCGGATAAACTATTGCGTTCCAGGAGAGGAGAAGTGCTCAGGGCGGGGCCTTCGGGCTCTGCCAGGGAGTGTCGCCATTTGAAGGCTATGAGGTATCGTAACCGATACAGGAGTCGGGCGACGTAGGCCGGTGAGCCAGGCGTGGTCGTGATGAGACCATCGGCGGCTGGGCCGGTGGTTTTTTTGTCGCTTTCCAAAAAGTAAATAGTGTTTGCGGGCTCGTAGCTCAGTTGGTTAGAGCGCGTCGCTGATAACGACGAGGTCAGAGGTTCGACTCCTCTCGGGCCCATAGAAGCAGTCAGCTTTCAGCGGTCAGTAGCCGGCTTCCGGCTGGCAGATGGCTGGAGTTGCCAGCTTCCGAGGAGTTTCGAGTTGGGTTCAGCCCTTGGCTTCGAGAGCTTCAAGCTGAAAGCTGAGTGCTGAAAGCTGAGAGCTTTTCGGGGCCGTAGCTCAACTGGGAGAGCGCGTGGTTTGCAACCACGAGGTTGACGGTTCGAGCCCGTTCGGCTCCAGTCCTGAGTGCCGGATCCGGCCGCGGAATGGCGGTGAAGATCGGATCCTTAAAAAACCTCCGGCTGAGGGGTTGACAAGGGAAATCGCGGCACTAGGATACCGGCCTTTCGGCTTGGAGCTTCAGCTCCGGAAGGGGCGGGAAACGGCCGAAACACGCGATCCGGAAAAGTCCCGGAAACGGGGTTGACAAGGCGGATTGTGGCCCTAAGATAACCGGCCTTTTCGATAGAGAAGTCGCCATCAGGCGGCGGGATCTCGTCGAAAAAAGATCCGCAATGGACCCCAAAAATGGGATTGACAACGCGGATCGAGAGGCTAAGATAACCAAGCTCTGGCGGAAAGCGGATTACGACGGTGTCGGCAAGGCAACTGGCCGGCGTTTCGGATCCGGAAGCCGTCAGAACCTTTAAGATCTTTGACAATTGAATACGTGGAATCGCATCCGGCGGCATCTGGCGCGTCCAGGTGTCGGGCGGATGACGAACGCAGGTAGAAAGGCAATCTCAACGAGGTTAAATCTCTTGAGCGTGCGAGGCTTGCGGGACGTAACTGCGTCACGCAAGAATCGGCACGAAGGCGTATCATTTGCGCCGAAGGTGCCTTGGTTTGCGAGGTGGCGGATTCGACGAGAGTCTGTCATCTGTGCGATCAAGTTACTAAGGGTGCATGGTGGATGCCTAGGCGTCGAGAGGCGAAGAAGGACGTGGTAGGCTGCGATAAGCTCCGGGGAGCTGTCAAACGAGCATTGATCCGGAGATTTCCGAATGGGGAAACCCGGCGTCACTCCGCAAGGAGATGGCGTCACGGCAGGCTGAATGCATAGGCCTGTGCGAGCAAACCCAGGGAACTGACACATCTCAGTACCTGGAGGAAAAGAAATCAACCGAGATTCCGTTAGTAGCGGCGAGCGAAAGCGGACCTAGCCCAAACCGGGTTTCGGCCCGGGGTTGCGGAAGCAGAGAGCGGTTACAAAGGCATTGTTAGCGGAAGTGCTTGGAAAGGCACACCACAGAGGGTGACAGTCCCGTACGCGACAACAACTGCCCCGCGTTACCATCTGCTCTCCAGAGTAGCACGGAGCTCGTGGAACTCCGTGTGAAGCCGGGGGGCCCACCCTCCAAGGCTAAATACTACTCGACGACCGATAGTGAACAAGTAAGGTGACTGAAAGGTGGAAAGAACCCCTACTAGGGGAGTTATAAGAACCTGAAACCGTGTACCTACAAGCGGTCGGAGCTCGATGTTCACCTTCGGGTGGACCGAGTGACGGCGTACCTTTTGCATAATGGACCGGCGAGTTATTCTCAGCGGCTTGGTTAAGCACTTCCGGTGCGGAGCCGTAGCGAAAGCGAGTCTGAAATGGGCGATATGTCGCTGGGGATAGACCCGAAACCAGGTGATCTACCCATGGACAGGTTGAAGTGCCCGTAAAAGGGTGCGGAGGACCGAAGCCGTGAACGTTGAAAAGTTCTGGCATGAGCTGTGGGGAGGAGTAAAAGTCTAATCAAACCTGGAGATATCTGGTTCTCCTCGAAATGTTTTTTGGAACAGCCTCGGGCCACTACGTCATGGGGGTAGAGCTACTGAATGAAACGCGGGAGCCACCAGCTTGCCGCCTTCAATCAAACTCCGAATACCATGACGACTATCCCGGGAGTGAGTCCACGAGGTCAATCTCCGTGGACGAAAGGGGAAAAACCCAGCTCGCCTGCTAAGGTCCCCAATTTACGCTCAGTGCATAAGGAAGTTTGGCTTCCGAGACATCGGGGATGTTGGCTTAGAAGCAGCCACCATTTAAAAAGTGCGTAACAGCTTACCCGACGAGAAACCAAGCGCCGATAATGATCGGGACTAAGCGTAAAACCGAAGCAGCGGATTCGTACGGCCTGCGGGCTTGTACGAGTGGTAGAGGAGCGTTGATCAGCAGATACGGGCCATACCGTAAGGAGTGGTGGCGGGCTGATCAAGTGATAATGCCGGTATGAGTAACGATAAACCGGGTGTAATTCCCGGTCGCCGTAAACCTAAGGTTTCCTGGGGAAGGGCAATCCGCCCAGGGTTAGCCGGATCCTAAGACCAGGCCGAAAGGCGTAGTCGATGGACAGCAGGTTAATATTCCTGCGCCGCGTCATGCGGTTGAACCATGCGTGCGTTTTTCCAAGCTGCAGCCCACCATGAGACGTGAGGGTTCCCGAGAGGGCACCAGGCGCTTTGTTCCTGGTAGTGCGGGGCGGAAGAACCGAGAAAAGCGTATGGGGACAAGTGGCGCGTCCGTACTAAAACTGACACAGGTAGGTGAGGAGAGTAGCCTCAGGCGCTCGAGAGAACAGTCCTTAAGGAACTAGGCAATTTTACCCCGTAACTTCGGGATAAGGGGTCCCTTTTCCGCTGCAGCAATGTTGCGGGCGAGGGCGCAGAAAATCGGCACTGGCGACTGTTTATCAAAAACACAGGTCTCTGCCAAGTCGCACAGACGACGTATAGAGACTGACGCCTGCTCGGTGCGGGAATGTTAAGGAAGCCGGTCAGGGGCAACCCGAAGCTGGCAACCGAAGCACCCGTAAACGGCGGCCCTAACTATGAGGGTCCTAAGGTAGCGAAATTCCTTGTCGGGTAAGTTCCGACGCGCATGAATGGCGTAACGACTGGTGCACTGTCTCAAGGACGGACTCGGTGAAATTGGAATCGTGGTGAAGATACCACGTACCCGCGGCAAGACGGAGAGACCCCGTGAACCTTTACTGTAGCCTGATATTGGCCACGAGTATCTCATGCGTAGGATAGGTGGGAGCCGATGAAGCCTTGGTTCCGGCCAGGGCAGAGGCAACGTTGAAATACCACCCTTGGGCTATTCGTATCCTAACCTTGACCCGTGAATCCGGGCAGGGGACAGTGTTAGGTGGGCAGTTTGACTGGGGCGGTCTCCTCCTAAAGCGTAACGGAGGAGCACTAAGGTCGGCTCAGCGCGGTTGGCAATCGCGCGTCGAGTGCAAGGGCATAAGCCGGCTTAACTGCGAGACCGACGGGTCGAGCAGATGCGAAAGCAGGTCCTAGTGATCCGGTGATCCCGTGTGGAAGGGTCATCGCTCAACGGATAAAAGGTACTCCGGGGATAACAGGCTGATCTCCCCCGAGCGTCCATAGCGGCGGGGAGGTTTGGCACCTCGATGTCGGCCCATCGCATCCTGGGGCTGAAGGCGGTCCCAAGGGTTTGGCTGTTCGCCAATTAAAGCGGTACGCGAGCTGGGTTCAGACCGGCGCGAGCCAGGTCGGTCCCTATCTGCCGTGGGCGTACGAGACTTGAGAGGATATCTTCCTAGTACGAGAGGATTGGAAGGTAGTGACCGCTGGTGTACCTGTTGTCCCGCTAGGGGCAGCGCAGGGTAGCTAAGTCGCGAAAGGATAATCGCTGAATGCATCTAAGCGAGAAGCCCCCCTCAAGATTAGGTCTCGGTTCCCGTAAGGGATGAAGGCCCGTGATAGACTATCACGTCGATAGGCCGGGAGTGTAAGGCGAGCAATCGCTTAAGCCGACCGGTACTAATGGCCAAAGGCTTGATCGCATGGATGATGAACTCTTACGAGTCGTCACCGTGGATCGAGGCACCGCACATAGCAAGAGGTTCAACCTCGAACGGGTTTCTACCCGCACTCCACGTATTCAATGTCAAAGCCAGCAAAACCGCCGGTCGCGAAAGCGATCGGCGGTTTTTTGTGCGCATTGCACAGCGCTTCCGCGATAGATAGACTAGGATTGGCCACATGGCCGTTGGCTGAGCCGACGCTGTACTATCTTCTCCCGGCGTCTCGTGGCGTCGCTGTTTCCTGGTGCATGGTTATGCCGTTTGCCTCTGTTGATGAACAATTGGCGGTTCTTACCCGCGGCTGCGAGCGGATTGACACCCTGGACGAGCTTCGCGGCAAACTCGAACGCTCCCGCGCGGCCAATGCGCCGCTGCGCATCAAGCTTGGCCTGGACCCCACGGCCCCGGACATTCACCTGGGCCACACCGTGGTTCTGCGGAAGATGCGGCAGTTTCAGGATCTGGGCCACAAGGCCGTGCTGATCATTGGCGACTATACCGCCATGATCGGCGATCCCTCCGGCCGCAGCAAAACCCGCCCGGTCCTCGCTCCGGAGCAGATTCGGCAGAACGCCCAGACCTACTTCGATCAGGCCGGCCACGTGTTGGACGTCTCCCCGGAGAAACTCGAGGTTCGATATAACAGCGAATGGCTCGGCACGTTGTCCTTCGCCGACGTCATCCGCCTGGCCGGACAGATGACCGTCGGACAGATGCTCAAACGCGAAGATTTTCGCAACCGGTTTGAGAAGGAAATTCCCATCGGCGTCCACGAGTTTCTTTATCCGCTGATGCAGGGCTACGACAGCGTGATGATCAAGGCCGACCTGGAACTGGGCGGCACCGATCAGACCTTCAACAATTTGGTCGGCCGTGACTTGCAGAAAGCGGCGGGCCAGGAGCCCCAGGTGGTCATGATCATGCCCATCCTGGTCGGCTTGGACGGCCAACAGAAGATGAGCAAGTCGCTGGGCAATTACGTGGGCGTAACCGACAGCCCGCACGACATGTTCGGTAAGCTCATGAGCGTGCCCGATGAGTGCGTGCTTAATTACCTGACCTTGCTGACCTCCATGCCCACTGATGAGATCCGGCAGGTGGTAGATCCCCGCCAGACCCACCCGATGGAGGCCAAGAAACGCCTGGCCCTTGAGGTGACTGCGGGTTTTCACGGGCTTGAATCCGCCCAACAGGCGCAACGCGAGTGGGAGGCCATCCACCAGAAAAAGGCGGCCACCGGGGAGATGGTGGTGCCGGCCGATACGCCGGTTGTTGAGCTGCCCCCGAACATCATCACCGATGGCCAGGTGCCGGCGATCAAGCTCGTCGTCAAGGCGGGCTTCGCCTCCAGCAACAGCGATGCCCGGCGGCTGATCGACGAGGGCGGGATCCGGCTGAACGGAGAGGCCGTCAAGGATCCGTTGGGTTCGGTCGCCGTCAAGGACGGTGATGTTCTGCAACGGGGCAAACGCAAGTTCGTGCGCCTGGCCGTGCGGTAGCCGCCAACCGCGCAGGTTGATCGGGCATGAAGAGCCCGCATAAACTGCTGCGATGAAACTTCCGCCGCTACATAACCCGCAGAAGTACGCCGGCCTGTACGTCTTCGACTTCGGCCAACACGCCTCCATCGGATACACGGCCGAGGAGATCCTGATTCTGCTGGAATCCGCGCGGTTTCCCGACGGGCGGGCCTATCGCATTTATCGCGCCTTGCCGGACGGAACCCTGGAACTGCAACCGGTAGGGCGGGAATCACTGGTGGGAGAGGACGGCCTGCTCTTCTACCGGCATCAGGTTCGCGATGCCCGGCGGGATTTCCACCAACTCGTGCAGCTTGCCGAGCACGAGCCGCCGCCGTGCCGGTTGAGCGTCGAGCTGGCCAAGATACACACCGCGGGGCCGGCCTACCTGTTGGCGTTGATCTATCCGGTCGCGGGGTCCGGGTTGGTTTCCGATTGGCTGAACCGGATCAAATTCGAGGGCGGTGATTTTGTGCGGGGTGGAGCGGCGGAGATGGCCTGCTACCAGGGCGCCCGCCCGATGGTGATCGAAAGCCGACAGTGGAGTGGTCCCGGGTTGTCCCGTCCGGCGGAGCAGGTCCTGGCTACCATCGATCTGGCCGTGCAGCGGTAAGCAGGGAATTTGCACCAGGTTTCCGTTTTACGCCGCTGGAGGTAGTATTGTCCCCGGGGCCGCCGCCTTGCCGGAGTGGGCCGGCGGCACGGGTATGAATTTCCTCGAGGAGCTGCACATGGCCAAAAAGTACGGATTTGGAATTGTCGGCGCGGGAATGATCGGTGCGTACCACGCAGAGGCCGTTCGGCAGCTTCCCAACGCGGAATTGAAGGCCGTCTGCGATACGGCGCCCGGGGCGGCGGAGAAGTTCGGGGAGAAGTGCGGTTGCCGGGGATACGGCAGCCTGGATGAGTTTCTCTCCCGCGACGACATCGACGTCATCACCGTGGCGACCCCCAGCGGCACGCATGCCGAAATCGCCATCGCCGCTGCCAAGCACGGCAAGCACTGCATTGCCGAGAAGCCGCTGGATATCACGTTGGAGCGCATCGACGCGGTCATCGAGGCCCACGAGAAGGCGGGCACCAAGCTGGGGGGCATCTTCAATTATCGGTACATGCCCACGGCCAAATTGTTCAAGCAGGCGGTCGAGCAGGGGCGATTCGGCAAGCTCACCTTCGGCTTGGCCTATGGTCCGTGGTGGCGCGACCAAGCCTATTACGATAAAGGCGGCTGGCGCGGCACCTGGCAGATAGACGGCGGTGGGGCGCTCATGAACCAGGGTATTCACACCATCGACCTGCTCCAGTGGCTCATGGGGCCGGTGAAGCGTGTTACGGCTTTCTGCAAGTGCCTCGCCCACGAGCGGATCGAGGTGGAAGACACGGCTACGGCCACGGTCGAGTTTGAGAACGGCGCGCTGGGCACCGTTGCCTGCACTACCAGCATGTGGCCGGGACATTTCCGCATGGTCGAGGTGTCCGGCACGAACGGCACCGCGGCCATGGCCGACCAGGAATTCTTCTTCTGGCAGTTCCGGGACGAGTCCCCGGTCGACCAGGAGATTCGCGAGAAGTATCTCAAATTCCCGGCCGTGTCGGTGGGGGCGTCAAACCCCTCCGCGGGCCTGACCGCTGACGGGCATCGGGAGAACTTTGCCGATTTCCTGAAAGCCGTTGACGAGGGGCGCCGGCCGCCCATCGACGGCATCGAGGCCCGCAAGGCGGTGCAGATCATCCTGGCCATCTACGAGTCAGCCAGGACCGGTCGGACGGTGGAGTTGAAATAGGCTTCCAGGCCGGGGCCGTAACCCGGCGTGCCGGCCGGGGCCGACCTGTGCCTGTTCAGCAGCGGGCATGCCTGCGTTGTGCCTCCAAGGCGGCAACTCCTATACTCAAGCTTGGGTGGAAGTTCCATCCAGACTGTAGTGATGATTCGTGGGCAGGCTTTGCCTGCCGGAACTTACCGAGATCCGCTTCGCGGATAGTGGCTGCGCTGG
Source organism: Phycisphaerae bacterium (assembly GCA_012719955.1). GTDB lineage: Bacteria > Planctomycetota > Phycisphaerae > UBA1845 > PWPN01 > JAAXZI01. The sequence goes on from JAAXZI010000095.1 coordinate 15,206, forward strand.
GGGCATATGGGCCGAACCTTCAACCAATTACGGGTGGTCACCTTTGAGAGCCGCTTTTCCGGCGAGATGAGCGGACTGGTGGAGCGGCTGGGCGGACAGGTGCGCCGCGCCCCCTCGATGCGCGAGGTTGTTGATCCGCACTGCCCGGAAGCCGACCAGTTTGCCGAAGAGCTCCTGGCTGGCCGGGTGGATATGGTCGTGTTTCTCACCGGGGTGGGCGCCCGAGCGCTGATGACCACCCTGGAGAAGACGCATCCGCGTGCGGCCCTGGTGGATGCACTACGGAAGGTTACCACGGTGACGCGCGGGCCCAAGGCGGTGGCGGCCCTGCGGGAATGGGGCGTGACGCCCACGCTGTCCGCCCCTGAGCCCAACACCTGGCGCGAGGTGGTGTCGGTCATCGATGCTGCCGGCCGGGCCAACGCCGAGAGTCCGGCACGCACGGCGGGGCTGAATGGCCGGCGGGTGGTCGTTCAGGAATACGGAGAATCGAACCCGGAACTGCTGGAGGCCCTGCGTGAGCGTGGGGCCGAGGTGAAGGCGATCCCCATTTATGCCTGGGCCTTGCCCGAGGACCTTGGTCCGCTGCAGGAGGCGATCCGGGCGATTGCGGCGGGCGAAGCCGACATTCTCCTGTTCACCAGTGCCCAGCAAGTCCGCAACGTGCTCCGGGTGGCCGGCGAGCTGGGTTTGGAGAATGAGTTTCGCGCGGCCCTGCGGCGAACGCTGATCGGCTCCATCGGCCCGACGTGCAGCGCAGCACTCCGGCAGCTTGGCATCGGCGTCGATTTTGAGCCCGACCGGGGCAAAATGGGGGACCTGGTACGCGGCATGGCCCGTTCGGCGGAGATGTTGTTGTGCCGCAAGCGGGCCTCGGATGCGTCCGGGGTGGACGTCAACACGGCTTCGCGGGTGGAACTGATCTGGCCGGCGGATCTCTGCGGCCATCGACTCGATCCGCTGCATGACAGCGCGTTCCTGCGGGCCTGCCGTCGCGAAAAGACGCCCTACACGCCGATCTGGATCATGCGCCAGGCCGGGCGGTATCTGCGTGAATATCGTGATTTGCGGGCCAAGGTCCCATTCCTTGAGATGTGCAAACGCCCGGAACTGGCCGCCGAGGTGACGTTGATGGCCGTTGATCGGCTCGGCGTGGATGCGGCCATCATCTTCGCGGACATCCTGCTGGTGGTCGAGCCGCTGGGGGTGGGCCTCGCTTTCAACGAGGGCGAGGGGCCGCAAATCCTCCGCCCGGTGCGCACGGGGAAGGACGTGGATGGCCTGAAAGAGGTGGATCCGGTCGCGTTGTCGTATGTCTTCGATGCGGTGCGGATGACCCGGCGGGCGCTACGGCCGGACGTGCCCTTGATCGGTTTTTGCGGCGCGCCGTTCACGGTGGCCAGCTACCTGATTGAAGGCGGGGCCAGTCGGCACTTCCAGAACACCAAGGCCCTCATGTATCGCGACCCGGGCGCCTGGCATGCGCTCATGGAGCGGCTGGTGCCGGCGTTGAGCGGTTATCTCAACGGGCAAATCGATGCCGGGGCCCAGGCGGTGCAGCTTTTCGACAGTTGGGTGGGCTGCCTGAGCGAAGAGGATTACCGCGAATTTGTTCTGCCGCATACCGACCGGCTGATCCACGCGATCAAGCCGGGCTCTCCGATCATCTATTTCGGCACCGACACGAGCACGCTGCTGGCCGCGATGCGCGACACGGGCGTGGACGTCATCGGGTTGGACTGGCGGGTGAGCCTGGGCCGGGCCTGGAATTACCTCGGATACGATGTGGCCGTGCAGGGTAATCTCGATCCGGTGGTGTTGTTCGCGACGCCTGCCGAGATCGAGCGGCGGGCCAAGCGCATCCTGGATGAAGCCGAAGGCCGGCCGGGGCACATCTTCAACCTCGGCCACGGCGTACTACCGAACACCCCGGTGGATCACGTGCTGGCGCTGGTGGATGTGGTGCATGAGTACTCGGCGCGGAAATGACTAATGTCTAATGGCCAATGTCTAATGAATGACCGAATGACGGAATGACTAATGACCAGGGCATGATCCCCGTCAGTGTTTAGACATTAGGGCTTAGGGCTTCATTAGACATTAGGATTTAGGCATTAGACATTGAAGGATTAGCAGGTGGGGCACACCATCGAATCTTCAACTTCGCGAAAACGTGTTGTTGTAGTCGGCGCCGGCATTGCCGGTTTGGCCGCGGCGCATCGCGTGGTGGAACTGGCTCAACGCGACGGGCTGCCCATTGATGTAACCCTGTTGGAAGGCCGCGAGCGGTTGGGCGGCAACATCGTCACCCACCGGCGCGACGGGTTTCTGATCGAGGGCGGGCCCGATTCATTCATTGCGCAAAAGCCCTGGGGGCTGGCCCTGGTCAAACGGCTCGGGCTCGAAGGCGAACTGATTCCCACCAATCCGGCATGTCGGCGAACGTTCGTGGTGCGCAAAGGGCGGATGCATCCGGTGCCCGAGGGCTTCCTGCTGTTGGCCCCGACCCGCATCTGGCCCTTTGTGGTCAGCCGGTTGTTTTCCTGGCCGGCCAAGCTGCGCATGGGGCTGGAACTGTTCATCCCCCGGAAAGACCATGGCACCGATGGAGACGAGAGCCTCAGCTCCTTCGTCACTCGCCGGTTCGGGCGCGAGGCGCTGGAACGCGTGGCCCAGCCCCTGGTGAGCGGCATCTACACGGCGGATCCGACCGATCTCAGCCTGCGGGCCACCATGCCGCGTTTCCTGGATATGGAGACGCGGTATGGCAGCCTGATCAAGGCCATGCGCCGGGAGCGCAAGGCGGCTCAAGCCGCTCATCGCCCCTCCCCCTTAACGGGGGGAAAGCAGGGGGGCCAGACGCCCGCTCATTCGCAGGCCGGCACGCCGTCCGTCCCCCGGAAGGGTCCGGCCGACAGCGGAGCACGGTACAGCATGTTTGTGTCCTTTGCCCGCGGCATCGCTACGTTGACCGATGCCCTGGCGGCCCGCCTGCCGGCCGGATCGGTGCGGACCAGTGCCCCCGTATCGCGCGTCTCGCGGGAGAACGCCGGCTGGCGCGTGCAACTGGCGGACGGCTCGCACGAAAGCGCCGACGGGGTGATTCTGGCCTGCCCCGCGTACGCCTCGGCCGACATGCTGCGCGATGTGGATGGCGGTCTTGCCGATGAACTGGCGGCCATTCGCTACGCCTCTTCGGCCACCATGAGCCTGGCCTTTCGCCGCGAGCAGGTCTCCCATCCGCTGGACGGGTTCGGGTTCGTGGTGCCGGTGGTGGAGAGCCGGACGCTCATCGCGGCGACCTTCAGCAGCGTGAAGTTTGCCGGCCGGGCGCCGGACGGCTGGGTATTGATGCGGGCGTTCCTGGGCGGGGCTATGCAGGCCCACGTGTTCGAGATGGACGACGAGACGCTCCGTACGGCGGTGCTGCGCGACCTGGCGGAAATCGTCGGTGTGCGGGGAGAGCCGGCGTTTACGGAGCTGTATCGCTGGCCGAAATCCATGCCCCAGTATCCAGTCGGTCACCTGGATCGGGTGAAGCGGATCGAGGCCTGCCTCGTGAAGCTGCCCGGCCTGGCGGTGACGGGCAACGCCTTCGGCGGCGTGGGGATTCCCGATTGCGTGCATTCGGCGGAGACGGCCGCGGAGAAGATTGTGGCCGGCTTGCTGGCCCCGACGCCGCTCTCGACGAGCCCCTGATACGGTTTCCGTTGGAAACTTGGGTGGGTTCCTGCCTGGTTGTTGGTTGCCCCGTTGGTGATCGCTTGAATCTTCGAGCCCCCACCTCTGAAGAGGTGGGGCACCCGACGCAGAAGCAGGACATTGCCCCGAGCCGCATGGTCGCGTCAGGAGCCGGGGGTATCCAACTCCAGCGGTTGATCCTTCCGATAGACGGTGCCCTGCATGATCGCGATGACGGCGCCCGCCTCGTCCGTGATCCGAACCGTATAGGTGGCCAGCTTCCGTCCCCGAGAGACCTCCACCGCTTCGGCGGTCAGCGTTCCGGTACTGGCCGCGGCCAGAAATGACATGCTGGTGTTCACGCCCACCGCAACCGTTCCGTGCGAGTTCGAGGCCACCGCGAAAGCCATGTCCGCCAGCGTGAAAATGGCCCCGCCGTGGGCGATACCCAACCCGTTGTGCAGATCCTCGCGCAAGGGCATGCGCACGCGGGCATAGCCCGGCGCGATTTCCAGTACCTCAAGCCCAACCAGCCTGGCAAAACGATCGCGCTGGAAGTATCGATGCAAGGCCACGGAGTCCACAGGCGCATCGTTCATGCTATGCCCTCACGGTGAATGTCGAATGCCCCGAAATACCGAACCCAACGCTCTTGGCGGCCTTGTGCCCCGGTGCCGGGCCCTGTGACGGGCGTTGGCCGCCGTGTCCGCCGTCCCCGCCCGCTTGCCGCCGAGCCTGACTGCGCCGGGCCGTTTCCACACCTCAGCAGAAGAGGCCCCGAACCCGGCTCTACCGGCCCGCGGATCAGATGTTGCCTGGCCCATGAGCCGGTGTCGGTTCATGGCCCGGTTCGCTGTTGCCATTTTTTTCTGATCCCCAATTCGCCGAGCGGCAGGGGACCGCTCGCTAAATTAAACTTACGCAGTTGGTTGTCAACAATACGCTGACAATCCCGTCGGGTCTCTTCCCCATGGCCCTCTTCCAGGTGCTGGTGCATAGGGGTAAATACTACCAAAGTGGCCGTTTCGACCCCAAAAAAGCGAGAAAAAACGGCTCCTTTCAGAACTATGACGGAAAGTCGCCGTATCATAGTTACGAGGACGTTAAGCGGACGACACGATTGACAACGACCTCGGGACAGTGACCTCCTAACGATTCCCTCTTCCCGCGTCAACGCCGGGGTAAGGCCACCCAAGGTCTTATCCCGGCGATTTTTTTGCGCGCAGCGTTCAGCCTCAGGCTGCCCTCCGGCTGACTGCTGAAAGCTGACCGCTGAAAGCTGATCGCTTGCTTACGAGAGATAATCCTGGATGGCCCGGACAGACCAGTCGCCCCAGCGGAGGGCCCGAATAGCCCGAGCGGCGGCCCGGGCGCCGGTGATGGTGGTCACCAGTGGGATGTGGTGCATGATCGCCGCCGAGCGGATGCGGCTCTCCGTGGCCGAGCTGCCGAAAAACACCGGCGTGTTGATCAGCAGGTCTACCTGACCCTTATTGATCATGTCGATGAGGTAGGGGCCGTTCGGGTCCTGAATCTTGGAGACCGGCTCGGCCGGTATGCCGGCGGCCAGCAGGGCTTCGCGGGTTCGGCGGGTGGAGATGATCTTAAAGCCCATCCTCACGAACTCGCGGGCGACCGGGATGATCAGCGGTTTGTCGTGGTCGTTCACGCTGATCAGGACCGTCCCCTTGGTGGGCAGGCTGCTGCCGGCGGCCATCTGGGACTTGGCGAACGCGATGGCGAAGTTCGAGTCGATCCCCATCACCTCGCCCGTGCTGCGCATCTCCGGACCCAGGACGGCGTCCACGCCGGGGAACTTGTTGAATGGGAAGACCGCTTCTTTCACCGAGATGTGCTGCGGCCAGGGCACTTCGGTCAGGCCGTAGGCGGCGAAGGTTTCATCCAGCGACCGCCCCAGCATGATCTCCGTGGCCAGCTTGGCCCAGGGCACGCCGGTGGCTTTGCTGACGAAGGGGATGGTGCGCGAGGCCCGCGGGTTCACCTCCAGCACGTAGACCACGTCATTCTTGACTGCGTATTGGATGTTCATAAGCCCGCAAACGCCGAGCCGTTTGGCCAGCAGTTCCGTCTGGTGCACGATGTCATCCACCACGGCCCGCGACAGCGAGTAGGGGGGCAGGGCGCAGGCGCTGTCGCCCGAGTGGATGCCGGCCTCTTCGATATGCTCCATCACGCCGCAGACCGCCGCTTTGGTCCCGTCACAGATGCAGTCCACGTCCACCTCGATGGCCTCGGAGAGAAAGTGGTCGATCAGGATGGGGTTGGCATCGCTGCTGGCCGCCGTGCGGTCGGTGGCCTGGAGGGCCTTCTCCATGTAGCGAACCAGGTCCTCCTCCAGATGGCACTTCTCCATGGCCCGCCCACCCAGCACGTACGACGGCCGGACCAGCACCGGATAGCCGATCTGGCGGGCGACCTGGACCGCCTCATCCAGGCTGAACGCGATCCCGTTCTCCGGCTGGCGCAGGCCCAGTTCATGCAGAACCTTGGCGAACTCTTCGCGGTCCTCGGCCAGGTGGATGCTCTCCGGCGAGGTGCCGATGATAGGCACGCCGGCCGCCTTGAGCCCCCTTGCGAGGTTCAGCGGCGTCTGCCCGCCGAACTGGACGATGACGCCGTGAAGCAGCCCGCGATGTTCAAGCCCGCCCAGCGGCTTGCCGCCGTTGAGCCGCTCGCAGATGTTGAGCACGTCCTCGTGGGTCAGCGGCTCGAAGAAGAGCAGATCGCTGGTGTCGTAGTCAGTGGAGACGGTCTCCGGGTTGGAGTTGATCATCACGGCCTCAAAGCCCATCTTCCGGGCGGCCATGACGGCATGTACGCAGCAGTAATCGAATTCGATGCCCTGGCCGATACGGTTGGGCCCGCCGCCGAGGATGATGACCTTGGGCTTGTCGCTGACGCGGATTTCGTCGTCGGGCTGCTGCTCGACGCACGGCAGCCGGGAGGCTTCGGTCGAGCCGCCGGGGTTGGAGGTGGAGACGTCCACATCGGATACGCGCGCGGGCGGGTTCTCGTAGGTGGAATAGTAGTAGGGCGTGACCGCCTCGAATTCGGCGGCGCAGGTGTCCACCAGCTTGTAGACCGGCACGATGCCCTCATTCAGCAGAAAGCCCCTCACCTGATCGGCCGGGACGCCGAAAACGTGCGAAAGCTGCACGTTCGAATAACCCAGCCTCTTGGACTGCTCCAACAACAGCTTCAGCTTGATGTATACGGCGTGGCAGCCTTTTTCTTTTGCCAATGGCTCCAGACTGCCGGCCAGTTGCTGCTTACGTTCGGCTCCGAGCCGATCCAGCCGCCCGCGTTCCTCCGCCGCCAGTCTGAAACACTCCTTCACCTCGCCGCCGTTCTCTTCCGCAAGCGCGATCAGTCTGTCCTCGAATTCCACCAGCTCCCGGATGTTCTCCAGGAACCACGGATCGATCTGGCTGAGCTCGTGAATCTGATCCACGGTCCAGCCCATTTTGAAGGCGTACCGGATGTAATAGAGCCGTCCCTGGGCGGGGCGGGAGAGCTTGTCGCGCAGGATCGCCTCGGGGATGGGCCACTTTTTGGCGTGCGATTCCCTGGTATCCGCCGGGGGCTCGCCATGACGCCGGCCGAGAATGCGTCCGGGCGCGGCCATGCCGAACCCTGTATCCTGGGGATACATCGGTGAGACACCCGCCCCCCCGGATCCTGACACGTGAACCCTGAACCCTGAACTCTGAGAAACGCCCGCCCCTCCGGACTCGCGCAGGGCCTTGAGCCACTTGTCGTTCCTGTCCAGCCCCAGGCCGAAGCGCTTGATCTCCATGGAGCGGATGCCCTTCTGGAGCGACTCCTTGAACGTCCGCCCGATGGACATGGCCTCGCCGACGCTCTTCATCTGCGTGGTCAGCGTCTCATCGGCCTCGGGGAACTTCTCGAATGTCCACCGCGGGATTTTGGTTACCACGTAGTCGATGGTCGGCTCGAAGCTGGCCGGGGTCTTTTTGGTGATGTCATTGGGAATCTCGTCCAGCGTGTACCCGATGGCCAGTTTGGCGGCGATCTTGGCAATCGGGTAGCCGGTGGCCTTGCTGGCCAGGGCCGAGCTGCGCGATACGCGCGGGTTCATTTCGATCACGATCATCCGCCCGGTCTTGGGGTGGATGGCGAACTGGATGTTCGATCCCCCGGTGTCCACGCCGATCTCGCGGATGACCTTGATGGCTGCGTCGCGCATCAACTGGTATTCCTTGTCGGTCAGCGTCTGGGCCGGGGCCACGGTGATGGAATCCCCCGTATGCACGCCCATCGGGTCGAAGTTTTCGATGGAGCAGATGATGACCACGTTGTCCGCCCGGTCGCGCATCACCTCCAACTCGTACTCTTTCCAGCCCAGGCAGCTCTCCTCGATGAGGATCTCGCTGACCGGCGAATATTCGAGCCCCCTCTTGGCGATGGTCTCGAACTCCCGCATGGTGAACGCAAATCCACCGCCGGTGCCGCCCAGGGTATAGGCTGGGCGAATGGCCGCCGGCAGCCCGACTTCCTCAATGATCCGCCGGGCTTCTTCCCAGGAGTGGGCCACCCCCGACCGCGGCACGTCCAGGCCGATCCGGAGCATCGCGTTCTTGAATTCGGTTCGATCCTCGGCCTTGTGAATGGCGTCCCGGCTGGCCCCGATGAGCTTGCAGCCGTGCTTGTCCAGGATGCCCAGGTCGGCGGTCTGGACGGCCGTGTTCAGCCCCGTCTGCCCGCCGATGGTGGGCAGGATGGCGTCCACCGGCGTGCCGCGCTGCCGTTCCAGGGTGAGGATTTTGTCAATGGTCTGGGGGCTGATAGGCTCGATGTAGGTCCGCTCAGCCATCTCCGGATCGGTCATGATCGTGGCCGGATTGCTGTTGAGCAGCACCACCCGGATCCCCTCCTCGCGCAGGGCCTTGCAGGCCTGCGTGCCCGAGTAGTCGAATTCGCACGCCTGGCCGATGACGATGGGACCGGAACCGATGATCAGAACGCACTTCAGATCGTCGCGTTTGGGCATCTAGTCTCACTTTATATGGAGACCGCCCGCACCCCCTGGGGCCGGGCGGTCCTGATACAGGCTATAAGAGATTAAGCGAAGCGGAGCGAAATTTCGACTGCCGGTGTTCTTAAACGGATTTATCCGCTGTTCCGGCGGCCGCAAGTGCTTTCTGGTCCTGGGCCGGCTCGTCCTCCGGCAACGGCTTGTCCTTGGTTTCCGGAGCCCAGATCAGGGCGATCAGGCCGAGCAGGTAAACCGACGCCATGACGATCGCCCCGGCCCGGAACGGGCTGGCGAACTTCATGTTGCGGAAGAGGGCGTCGATCTGCGTGCTGGCCAGGATGATGATGACCGTGAAAACGCGGGCCGAGTTATAGCACAGGCCGGTGCCCGTGGACCGCAGCCGGGCTGGGAAGATCTCCGGGAAGTAAATGGCGTACCCGCCGAAGATGGCCAGGGTGGCGAACCCCACCATGGGCGTCATGAAGTAGGCCTCGGTGGCCGACGACAGCCGCCAGAAGACCAGTACTACCACTACGTACCCGATCAGCAGCGAGAAGGCGAAGCTGATCTTCCGGCCCAGGCGGGTGGCCAGCACGGTGAACGCGAACATGCCGAAGAACGCGCCCACGTCCTGAAGCAGCGTGGCCATGGCTTTGACCTGTCCGACTCGCTTCGCCGGTTCGCCCTTCAGGGCCTCATTGATCAGCTCAGGCGTCCAGAAACCCACGCCCCAGAGGCCGACCACGCCGGCCACCGCGAAGGTCACGCCCACCAGCAGATTGCGCCGCCAGGTCGGGTGCCTGAGCATGCTTCCGATGTTGCCCATCTCGTGGCTCTGGCCGGTTTCCTTGGCTGCGGCTCGGGCCTTCAGCCAGGCCTCCGGCTCGCGGATCGTCCGAATGATGAACACGACCAGGAAGGCCGGCACCACGCCCCAGAAGAACAGCAGACGCCACCCCGAGATGTCATAGCCGAGAATATGCAGGGTCGTGTCCGGAACCACCAGGAAACGCGCGACGGCCGAACCGGTAATGTTCCCGATGGCCGAGAGCGCCTGGAACATGCCCAGGGCAAATGCTCGTGAGTGGGTCGGCAGCGTCTCGGCGATGAGCGTGGCCGCCGTGGCGAACGCGCCGCCGATCCCGCAGCCCATGATGAAGCGGTAGATGCAGAAGTCGTACCAGTGAACCGCCAGGCCCGAGAGCCCGGTGAAGCACGAGTAGACCAGGATCGAGATTGAGAGCGTCTTGACCCGCCCCCAGCGATCGCCCATGATCCCGAAGAACAGCCCTCCAACCGCCCAGCCCATGATCATCACCGCGGTGACATATTTCCCGTAGCGGATGACGTCCGGGTGCGTGGCGGCCAGGTCCTGCAGCTCAGAAAGGGCCGGCTGGCGGCAGAGCACAAATATGCGCTGGTCCATGGTGTCAAACAGCCAGGCCAGGGACCCGACGATCAGTACCCACCAGTGATAGCGGGTCATGCCGTCGTACCAGTGCCGTGGCTGCTCGGGTTCTAACGTCAAAGGGGCATTCGGTTCTGCCATCAATCCGCCCTCGCAAAGATGTTCAACTTTCCAATCGGCGCAGGCTCGCATGGTAAGGCATGAGCGCCCCGGATTCCACCCATCCGCATTCCATGGGCCTGGGTGTCACGGCTTTTGAGCCGTGCAGCCCGCGTGTGTGCCGCGGCTCCGAAGTCGCAGAATCCCCGTGCGCTGCCGCGCTCAATGGGGGATTCCGTATTCCCCGGCCTGGATGGACGCCGAAGTGGGGGGGCGATTGCCCTCAGAACTTGGCTTCAGGCGGCGCCGGCGAGCCTTTTCTGACTCTCGCTTTTCGCGGCAGAGGCGGCACCTGGGCGATATTCAAAACGTAATACGTGACTGGAATTCCCAGCAACATGCCCCAGACGCCGAACAATTTGTGCCCCACCAGCAGAATGATCAGCACGATCACCGGGTTGAGATGAAATCGGGCCGCGTAGATCCGCGGATTGAAAACGTACGCTTCCAGCAGATGGACGACCGTGATCAGCACCACCGCCAGTACCGCGCGCTGCCAGCCGTAATCGTTGAACGCGATCAGCACGATCGGCACGGACGAAATCCACACCCCCAGCACCGGGATCAGGCCGAAAATGAACACAATGGTGGTCAGCAGCAGCAGCGGCTTGATCCCCAGAAGCACCAGGCCGACGGCCGTGATCACCGTGTTCAGCGCCGCGACCATTAATTGGCACTGAAAAGCGGTTCCAACCACCTCTGAGAAATTGACCACGCTCCGCGAGGCCTCGTGAAAGAACCGTCCCACGGGGCTCTGTTGCCAGACCCGCAGCTCACGCCGCACCTTGTCGAAATCCAGCACGATCAGGAAGGAGAGCACGATCGCCAGCAGGAAGGAGAAGGTCCCCTCGGCCACCCCCACGGCAAAGTCTCTCAGCAGGCGGCCCAGGTTTTCGTTGCGACCCCGGCCCGGCTTCTCGGGAAGAAAGCTGAACAGCAGCTCCTCGATCTTGTCGATGATCGCCTCATTCGTAATGGGCTTGACGGTGGGTTGGGTCGCCAGCCCGGTCGTCGGGATGGCTTCGGCCGTGGCAGGGGACAGGCCGCCGATCGTCACCGGGTCGTCGGTCTGCAGGTACTTGGCCAATACCGGTTCCAGCCCGCGCTCCGCGGCCGCCTGGCGGATCTCTTCCGCCAGGCCCTCCAGCTTGTCCGGCAACTGCACCGAGAATTCCCGCCCCTCATCGACCAGTTTGGGAATGGCCGTGACCATCAGCAGGACCAGCAGCGAGAGCAGGATCCCGTACGGCACCACCACCGCCGCCCAGTACGGCGCCCGGGTGGCGTAGGTCACGAACCGGGCCACCTTCCGCATCACGAACGCGAAGATGAAGGTCATGAACATCAACGCGAAGAAATCGCGGAGCAGGTACAGGATCGCGAAAAAGGCGATCCACATCAGCACGCGGCGGTTGAGGTTGTAAAAGCGTTGAAGATCGAGTTCCACAGCCGAGTTCTCTCCGGTCTAGACCGGCAAATAATACCTTAAACCGCCGAAACGCCAAGGACGCCAAGAGGGAGAGCTTGGCGTCCCTGGCGTCTCGGCGGTTGAATCAGGAGGGTCAGGCGTGCTCCCGCGGGCGGTTTTTCTCGTCCACATGGATGACCTTGGGGTGGTACCGCCGGGCCTCGCCGTCCTCCAGATCGCAATAGGCGATAATGATAACGGGATCCCCCGGCGCCCCCATCCGCGCGGCCGCCCCGTTCAGTGAGATCGTCCCCGAGCCGGCCGGTGCCGTGATCGCGTACGTGATCAGGCGGTCTCCCGTGTTGATGTTCAGCACGTGAACCTGCTCTCCAGGCAGGATGTCGGCCAGTTCCAACAGGTTCTGATCAATCGCAATGCTCCCCTCGTAGTGCAGCTCAGTCGCCGTCAGCACCGCCCGGTGGATCTTCGATTTCAACATGTAGCGTCGCACGATTTGACTACCTCAATACAAACCCGACCAGATCGGCCGTCAGAACCGGCCGTATTATAGCCCGCTACCCGGCCACTGCCGAGTTCATTAGGGGGCGGTTCAATTCCAGTAAGAATGTTGTTCAATTCCAATTAAGGGGCGCCATTCAGGCGAACAAGGGCCGCTTCGAGATGGGCGCACAGTCTCAATGCCCGCCATTTCGGGGGGCTGTCGTTTCAGTGCCTGCGTTCCAAGGGACCGCCGTCTCCCTGCCCGCCAATCCAGGGTGCAGTCGTCTCCCGGCCCGCCAATCCAAGGTGCCGTCGTCTCATACCCACCATTCCGGGGTACTGTCGTATCGGCCGCCTTTGCAGGGGCCGCTTGTCTGCTTCCCCGGCCGTACAAGCAGAAGATTTGCCAGTGACGGTCCACCCGGCGACGGCCCACCTGTCTTTCCGCTCCCCCTCCACCTGCCTCCCAGCTCCACCTGTCCTCACATCTCTCCTTCCCCTCAGCTCCACCTGCCCCCTCTGCGATCCGCATTCTCCCCATTTCCTCCCTTTTCCCCATTTCTCACTTTGCCCCCTTGCCACTTTCTCACTTTCCCACCTTCTCACC
>JAAXZI010000096.1 GCA_012719955.1 Phycisphaerae bacterium
ACTGGGTCCTCCACTGGGCCGAGACGCCCTATGCCCTGCCGGCCCTGTTTATCCTGTCCTTTGCGGAGTCGAGCTTCTTTCCCATCCCGCCGGACGTGCTGCTGATCGCCCTCGTCATGGGCGCCCGCACGCGCTGGTTCCGCTATGCGGCCGTCTGCACAGTGGCCAGCGCGCTGGGCGGCATCCTGGGCTACGCGATCGGTTACGGCCTGATGGAGTCCATCGGGCAGCGGATCATCGCCTTCTATCAGGCCGAGGAGTACTACGCGCGGGTCATGGACTGGTATAGCCGGTACGACTACTGGATCGTCTTTATCGCCGCCCTGACCCCCATCCCCTACAAGGTCTTTACCATCGCCTCGGGCGCTTTCCACATGAACCTGCTGGGCTTTACGCTCGTCTCCATCGTCGGCCGGGGGACAAGGTTTTTCGCCGTGGCGGCCCTGCTCTATGTTTTCGGGCCGCCGATGAAGCGGCTGATCGACAAGTATTTCGATCTGCTGTGCATCGTCTTTGTCCTTCTGCTGATCGGGGGCTTCGCGGTGATAAAGCTGTTCTAAAGGCGCCAGGAGGCTCCGGAGCATCATGATGGACGAAACCCGTCGCCACGCCCTGCTTGCACTCGCCCGGGACACGATTCTGGCCCACCTCTCCGGCGCCGCCCTGCCGCCGCTGCCCGACCTGGGCCCCGAGCCCCAGGAGTACGGCGGCGTGTTCGTCACCCTGCGCAACGCCCACCGGCTGCGCGGCTGCATCGGCGAATTCCGTTCCGGCCATCAGCTCGCCGACGCCGTCCAGCGCATGGCCGTCGCCGCCCTGAGCGACCCGCGCTTCACCCGGGACCCGGTCACGCTGCGGGAGGTGCCGTCGCTGTCCATCGAGATTTCCGTCCTCTCGCCCATGCAGCGGACCCACACCCCCGAATTGCTCCAGCCCGGCGTCCACGGGGTGTATCTGCGTCATCATGGCCGGGGGGGCTGTTTCCTGCCCCAGGTGGCCACCGAACAGGGTTGGGGGGCGCTCGAAATGCTCTCCTACTGCTGCACGCACAAGGCCGGCCTGGCCCCGGACGCCTGGAAAGACCCCGAAACAGAGGTCTACCTGTTCACCGCGGAAGTGCTGCAAGAGGACGAATCATCGGGCCCCGGCGGCAAAAGCGGACGCCCGGCCCGGCGCCGGGAACGGGAAGACGCCTTTGAGGCCCCGGCCGGAACGGTTGTCACTCCATCCGCCACCCGGTAGACTCAACCCCTGATGCACGCGCCCTGCGGGGGCAAACTCCACAGTCGTTTGTGAAAGGATGGACTCGCGCATGACCCGCTACAAAGTGTTCAACGCAGCAACAGGCGTCGTTCTCGCTTTCGCCGCAGTCTCGACCGCGCTGGCCGCCGACGATGGCTTCAAACCGATCTTCGACGGCAAGACGCTCAACGGCTGGGAGGGCGATCCGGCCATCTGGAGGGTTGAAGACGGCGCCATCACCGGCCAGACCACCGCCGATACCAACCTCAAGAAAAACACGTTCCTCATCTGGCGCCAGGGCGAAGTTGATGACTTCGAGTTGACGCTCGAGTACAAGATCATCGGCGGCAACAGCGGCATCCAGTATCGCAGCTTCGAGGTCCCGCAGAACGGCAAATGGGCCATCGGCGGCTACCAGGCCGACTTCGAGGCCGGCGACACCTACTCCGGCATCCTCTACGGCGAACACTATCGCGGCATCCTCGCCCAGCGCGGCCAGAAGACCGTCATTGGCGACGATCACAAGCCCAAAGTGGTCGGCGAGATCGGCGACGGCAAGGAGCTCGGCCAGCGGATCAAGAAAGAGGACTGGAACACGTACCGCATCGTCGCCCGCGGCTTCCGCTTCACCCACGAGATCAACGGCCAGCTCATGTGCGAGGTGACCGATGAGGACAAGGCCGAGCGCCGCCGGAGCGGCCTGTTGGCCCTTCAGGTCCACGTGGGGCCGCCCATGAAGGTCCAGTTCCGCAACATTCGCCTCAAGCGACTGCCCATGGAAGACACGAAAAAGATCGTCATGGTGGCCGGCAAGGCCAGCCACGGCTACATGTCCCACGAGCACTACGCCGGCTGCAAGCTGCTGGCAGACCTGCTCAACGCCCACGTCAAGGGCGTCTATGCCACCGTCTATCGCAACGGCTGGCCCCAGGACCCCACCGCTTTTGACAACGCCGACGCCATCGTCATGTACTGCGACGGCGGCCAGGGGCACATGGTCAACCCCCATCTCAAGGAGGTGGACGCCCTCGCGAAGAAAGGCGTGGGCATCGCCTGCCTGCACTACGGCGTTGAAGTGCCCAAGGGCGAGCCCGGCAACTACTTGCTGGATTGGATCGGCGGCTACTTCGAGACCCACTGGTCAGTCAATCCGCACTGGACGGCCGAATTCAAGCAGCTCCCCGAGCACCCCATCACCCGCGGCGTACGGCCCTTTGCCATCTATGACGAGTGGTACTATCACATGCGCTTCCGGGAGAACATGGAAGGCGTGACACCGATCCTGTCGGCCCTCGCGCCCAAGGAGACTCTCAGCCGTCCTGATGGTCCGCACAGCGGCAACCCGCACGTCCGCGCTGCCGTGGCGGCCGGGCAGCCCCAGCATGTCGCCTGGGCCGCCGAGCGCAAGGACGGCGGCCGGGGCTTCGGCTTCACCGGCGGCCACTTCCATTCCGAGTGGGCCCACAACGACTTCCGCAAGCTGGTCCTCAACGCCATCGTCTGGATCGCCAAGGGCGAGATTCCGCAAGAGGGGATTGTCACTCCAACCCCGTCCATAGAGGACCTCAAGAAGAACCAGGACGAGCCCGTGCCGGATAATTTCGACTTTGACGCCATCCGGAAGGACATCGAGAAGTGGAACCGGCGCCCGGCGGCAAGCTGATCAGCCTGCCGATGGGGGCCACGGCGAATGAGCCGTGCTGATCCACAATCTGAGTTATGACAAGCCAGGGGCCGCCCACTCGCCGGGGCGGCCCCTGTCGCTTTCTATCGGCATCGTCTCATGTTCATGGATGGGCCCGGGCTATCCCTACGCATTCCCGGACCGCCTCAAACAGTCTCTGTTGCAGACTTGGGTAGGTTTCCTGCCTGGTTGTTGGTCACCTTGCTGCTGATCGTTTGAATCTTCGCGCCCCTGCCTCTGATGACGTTTGGTTCTCTAACCGGGCGATGAACGGCCTCAAGGCCCGGGTCAAGGGGAAGGGCGCTAATGAGGTTTGATCCTCCAACCGGGTAATGAACGGCCGGGTGGCCCACCTCTTCCAGAGGTGGGTTCACGATTTGGACAACCGATGAGGGTGCCGACGGCATCAACCGCAAGCCCGGCCAAAGCTGGCGGAATCGGACAGAATCAGAAAAGGGCATTGAGCGCACCGCAGACCGCCACCTTCAGGTGGATACACGCCCCGCAGGGGCGGCGAGAAAGTAGCCAGGGGTGGAGCGAAGCGGAACCCCTGGTAAAGCCCGCATCTCCCTTCGATGGCCGCCCCGGCAGGGGCGGCGTGAGACCACGCACCAGCCTCTCACCCCGCCCCTGCCGGGGCGGGTACTTGTGCGCCGGGCACCTGCAACCACCAGTTCCGCTTCGCTCCACTGGTGGCTACTCTCACCTGGCCCCTCTCGGCGCCACTGGCGATTACCCAAGCGACAAACCCATCTCCAGCCTCGGACTCACTCCGGCTTCAGCCGGGCTTGCCCACCATTACCGGTTTAGTCTCTCAAACGGCGTCGTACAGTTCGTCCGTTTTGGCAGCCATCACAAAATCGTTGTGGTGCAGCCCGTGGATCGCGTGCGTCCACCAGTCCACCGTCACTTTCCCCCACTCGATCAGGATAGCGGGGTGATGCCCCTCTTCTTCGGCCGCGGCCCCCACCCGATTCGCAAACTCCAGGGCCTGGACGAAGTCCTTGAATTTGAAGACTCGCTCCAGGCGCGATACTCCGTCACGCTCGACGATACACCACTCGGGAATCTGCGCGAGGAGTTCGGTGGCCTCGGCCCCCGCCACCCGCGGCGCATCCGCCCGGCAGGCCTCGCACGTGCTTTCAGCCAATCGGCTCATGAGATACCTCCGCGTCCAAAAGTGTGTTTGCTCAAGTGGAGTGTCGGCCCCGTGGAGAATTATACGCCGCCGCGCAGCGGTCCTCGGAGCTTTTGCGATGGGATAAGAGTAATTCCTGTGTGCCACGGCTCTTGAGCCCTGTGGGACGACTGAGATGTTCCGCACTGCCGAAGAGCCGCCGCACACTCAGCGTGGCAGTGCGTCTCAACCTGTGTCGCGGGAACGCAGCGCCGCCGGCCCCTTGGGGCCATCAGCCGGCAGCGTAAACGCGGTTTCGGCCGTAATCGCGTTGCACCGGGTGCATTCCAGGCAACGGATGCACCGGGAATGATTGAGGTCCTGCGACGGCAGCACCCCATACGGGCACAGCTTTTCACACGATCCGCAATCCCGACACAACCGCTCCCGGTAGCGCAGCCCCAGCAGCGAGACACGGTTGCACAAGCCGAAAATGGCCCCCAGGGGGCACAGCAAGGAACACCACGGCCGGCGTTTGAACACCGCCGCCGCCAGCACCAGGCCCAGAATGGCCAGTTTCGCCGGGCTGGGCCACGGGATCGCGCCGCCGGCCAAGGCGGTCTTGACCATGTTGGGCACCGCCCCTTCCAGCGCCCCGGCCGGACACAGTCGGCAGAAGAACAGCGGATGCATCTCGGTATACAGGTACGGCACCACGATCACCAGCCCGACCAGGACTGCGTAGCGCGTATATCCCGTCCACGCCGGCAGCGTAAACTTCCGCACCGGCACTTTGGCAATCAGATCCTGTAGAAACCCGAACGGGCACGCCCACCCGCAGACGAACGTCCCGAACACGCCCCCCACTACCATCAACGTGCCGATGGCCAGGAACGGAAACAGATGCAGCGCGCTGAAATTCGCAATGACGCCAATCGGGCAGGCAAACAGGGCCATCGGGCAGGAGTAACAGTGGAACACCGGCCCGCACACCGAGTGCAGGCGGAGCAGAAACGGATCCAGCCATACCAGCAAAAAGCAGACCTGGACCCACTGCCGCCGACGGGCAAGAAAGGAGACCAACCCCTTGGACCCGGTGGAGCCCATAGATTGTCGAGGCCGCTCCATGCCCGGGCCCGGCGTCATCGGCGCGGGTGACGGGGCCGGCCCCCCTTCGGCGGATGGTGCGGTCATGGCCACCATGACCCTCCTTTCAGCGTACTCAGGTCGGGCACAGCGCCGGCCCATCACCCAGTCCAATCCGCATCAACCCCTCGGGCCCCAGTTGCAGCCCGCCCACGGTCACGTCGCGCACCAGTCGCCATTCCGGGTCCAGCGTCTGCGTGCGGACGATGCGTTCCTCCGTGCGGGCCGGTTCCCCCGGCGGAGGCGGCAACCCTCGCCGCAGATTGGCGTCCACCAGCCGTGGGTCCGGCGGTTGGGGCGGGATGAGGATGGTCTGTTTCTCCTCCAGGGTGACCGTCCGCCTGGTCATCGCCCCATACGCCAGCAACGCCACTCCACCCAGGAGGGCCACACAGGCCACCACACCGCGCAGCATCGCCCCCCTCCGCCCCGCAGGCGGGCGGCTTCCTCCCGATTGACTTCCTGAAAGGCGTTGTGATCCTGCCGGCCGCATTGCACACTCCGCGTGGAACAGGCGAGAGCGTCTCTTACTTACCACCCGGTCAAGATTTCAATCACACAACTGTCCGGCATGCGAACGGTTTACTCCCGTCGCGACACACCCGGATCAGCATACCGGCTGAACGTATCAATATCCAC
>JAAXZI010000097.1 GCA_012719955.1 Phycisphaerae bacterium
CGCAACCACCAGTTCCGCTTCGCTCCACTGGTGGCCACTCTCACCTGGCCCCTCTCAGGGCCACTGGCGATTACCTGAGCGACAAACACATCTCCAGCCTTAGACTCACTCCGGCTTCAGCCGGGCTTGCGGTTGATGCCGTCGGCACCCTCATCGGTTGTCCAAATCGTGAGCCCACCTCTGGAAGAGGTGGGCCACCCGGCCCACCATCACCCGGTTAGAGAATCAAACGTCATCAGAGGCGGGGGGCGCAAAGATTCAGGCGCTCAGCAGCGCGGCGATCAACAACCAGGTTGGAACCTACCCAGGCTTGCAGCAGAATCCGTATCACTCGGCTGCTCGCTCCCCCGCCGCGTTCCCTGCCGCCACAGCGCTTCCAGCGTCAGCGGCAGCATCAGGATGTGGATCACCGCAAAAACCACCCACGACGCCTGCATCTCCCCAAAAATGAACTTGTTCACGAGCGCGGTGAGCCACTTCGAGGGGGGAAACAGGAAGTAGCACACGTGGGCGATGTTGAGCATCGAGGTGATCGAGACGAGCCCCGCCGACCACCACCATCTGCGATCCCACAGCGGCAGCAAAGCCATGAGCCCCACCGCCGGGATGGAATAGCGCTCGTGCATCTGCGTGGGCAAATTGAAGAACGCCCATCCCGCCGCCACCAGGGCCAGGGCCAGCGCGTAAGGCGTGTAGCGGGCCCTGTGTAATCGCCACAGAATCAGGCCCAGGACCGCGAAAAACAGGGTCACGCCAATCATCCGGTAGCTGATCAAACCCAGCAGCAACGTGTCGTCACGAGGAAAATCGTAGTGCTGCGGCGGCTTGTCCCAGGGCCGGGTCAAGAGCCACCAGAAGTTGTACGCGCGTACGGTCACCAGCGGATAGTACGACGCAAGGTGGGCGTAGCCGTGGTAGAACTGCCTCAGTTGCCCGGTCCACCAGGCCAGGCCAGCCACGATGGCAAGCGTTATCAAACCGCCCAGGATGATTCGCCCCAGGCGCGGGCGCCAGGTGCTCCATTGTCCCAGAACCGCCATTCCCAGGACAGGGAGGGCAAAAACGGCCTGGGCTTTCATCAGCGGCGCGGCCACCAGCATCGCCCCCAGCCAGACGGGCCTTTGACGAATCCAGGCCCAGACCGCCGCCACCAGGAACATAACCAGGATCGTGTCGGTCTGGCCGTAATAGGCCCCGTCGTAGAGGATCCCCGGGCTCAGGCAGTGGAACGCCGCCAACCCAACCCCCAGCCAGAGCTGCCCGAAATGCCGGCCGATCAAAAACAGCAGGCAGGCCGTCACCATGTCCGCAAAGATGGGCGGGATCTTGAGGTACAGGATCAACGGCCGCCATTCATTCGGGTTGGGATGGAAATAGATCTGTAATGGCCGGGTGTAATCGCCCGGCAGGCCCAGGCCGCGATGCGCCCACCGCATGATCCGCAGGATGGACGGGTACATGGGCGGGTAGTTGTTGGCGATCCGCGGGGGGTATTCCGGCCGGCTGACGTACTCGCCAGGGTCCAGGCCCCAAAGCTGCCAGCACTCGATGTCACCAAGATGGCCCATCCACCAGCCCAGCCAGAGCCGCAGCGCCAGCCCCACGAAGCAAACCCCGATCAAGGCGGCAACGGCCCCGCGCGAACCACCAGGGCGGGAGGGCGGAAGCGATAGTGCGTGGGCAGCCATGGCCAGGATGTTAAGGTTTGCCTCGCCAGGTGACCAGTGCTCCGTTGCGCTGCAGTTCGCAGATTACGTGACTGGCTTGGAGCGCAAGCGACGGGTCAGGACGCTGCTGGTCTCACACCCCTCGCTTATGCTTGGAACTGGCACGACAGCGCGAATTCGCAGCAGCCGGGCCGGGTACCCGGCGAAAGCTGGGTGCCCGCCGTTTTGCGGGCAGAACGGCCGGTACGGAGCCCGGCCCCTGCAGAAAATGGCCCACTTTGCGCTGTGGTGCCAGTTCAACAGCCTGCTCAGTCGATCCCCCGTGAACCCGGGCAACTGCATCATTGCAGTCCGTTGCATCCCACCCCAAAATGGCGGCCATGCCGCGCTGGTCCACGCCACTGCGTCTGCTGGCCGACCTGTTGATGCCGCGGGCCTGCGCGGGCTGCGACCGGCCGCTGGTGGGAGAGCACGTCCCCTTCTGCCCGACCTGCATGGAGCGGATGCTGGCCGACTGCGGATCCGACTATTGCCCACGGTGCGGCCGGACCGCCGAACCGTATCTCGCCACCCCCGCAGGCTGTCCCAAGTGCCGACATACACGAGGGCCGCTGTCCGGCGTGGCTCGGGTGGGCACCTACGCCGGCATGGCGGGCGTGCTCGTCCGCCGCTTCAAGTTCGAGCATCAGCAACGGCTGGATGGCCTCCTGGGCACCCTGTTGGCGGATGCGGTGCGCCGCCAGCCCTGGTGCGACCAAATCGACGCGCTCGTGCCCGTGCCGACCGACTGGGGTGGGTGGTGGCGGTACCGGTTTCATCCGGCCGGAATGATCGCACAATGCGCGGGCGCGCGGCTCGGCGTACCCGCCCTGCCGTTGGTCCGCACGCACGGTAAGCGGCGCCGCCAGACCGGCCTGCCGGAATCTGAACGGCATCTCAACATCCGCGGAGCCTTCCGCCTGGCCCGGGCGGCCCGAGTCGAAGGCGCATCCTTGTGCGTCGTTGATGATGTTTCCACCAGCGGGGCGACCCTGCGGGAAGTGGCCCGGGTGCTGAAGACGGGCGGCGCCGGGCAGGTATTTGCGGCCATCGTGGCCAAAACTGAGCTCAGCCCCCTACCGTCGCCAATCGCGCCGCCGGGCATAACGCCAAGTTGACGCTGGATCCCGGAGAGCGTGCATTTTGCACCCCTTTGAGGCGGGCAGGATGCCCGCCCCCCTGATGCACCAGGTGGCCCACATCGTCAGAGGTGAGTTCACGATTTAGACAACCGATGGGAGTGCGATGGCATCAACCACAAGCCCGGCTCAAGCCAGCCTCCTGTCACCATTACCGATTTAGTCTCGCAAGAGTCATAAGCCAGCCACAGCATCAGGCGCAGTAGTCAGCGATCAGCGGGCGGCAGGCCGGAAGGTGAGAACGGAGCGACGAAAGCCCCCATCCACGCCTGATTCCTTTGCACATAGCCCGGCAAACGCCCCTCTACGCTCCATCTCTCTATCTCTCCATCTCTCACACTTCCCCGGGCCCCTCTCAAGCACTCAGTGTCCTGATAAGGCGGACAGGATGTCCGCCCCCCGTTTGGATTCAAGAAGGCGGGCAGGATGCCCGCCCCCCGGATGCGCCCGGCGGTTTCACCACAATCCTTTGCCAGCCCCCCGGACTCCACCAGCCTTGCCGGGCGCTCGCTGTCTGCCAGGGCCTCGTTATACAATGGCGAAGCTGAATTGAGGCAGAGCAGTAAGGCAAGGAGCGCTGATGAACGCAGCAGGCATGTCCCGGTTACGCTGGTTGATCGATGAGCCTGGCGACGGGCCGACCAACATGGCCCGAGACGAAGCCATCCTTCAGTGCGTGGGCCGAGGGATCTCTCCGCCCACCCTGCGGTTTTATCGCTGGTCGCCGCCGACCATTTCGCTGGGGTACTTTCAGGCCTACGCCGACTACGCGGCCCTGCCGCCGCCGGCCGGCCATTTGGCCGTTGTCCGCCGTCAGACCGGCGGCGGGGCCATCCTCCACGACCTGGAACTCACCTACGCACTGGTGCTGCCCCTCGACCATCCCTGGCTCAACCATCGGGGAACAACCGTTCTGTACGAGCGCGTCCATTCGGCCTTTGCCACCATCCTCAGCGACTACGGCGTGCCCATCACCCGCCCGGACAAAACGGCCCCCGCGGGATGCTCGCATGGCGGCCCCTTTTTCTGCTTCTCGGCCCACAGCCGGTTCGACCTGCTGGTTGACGGCCGGAAGCTGATGGGCAGCGCCCAGCGCAGGACCGCCACCGCCGTGCTTCAGCACGGCTCGCTGATTCTTCAGACGCGCTTCGATCAACAGGTCTGTGCGGCCGCGTCAGAGTATGCCGACATCGACATCATCTCGTGCCTGCCCCGTCTGGCCGAGGCGGTCGGGGACGGCCCGGTCGGAGAGCCCGGCCGGCTGAGCGAGGAAGAGCTCCAACTGGCCAACGAGCTGCGCGCCAAGTATGCCAGCCCTGAGTGGACGCGCCAGCGGTAACACGGATTCCGCTATACACTCAGGTAGGTTCCTACCTCTGGTTGTTCGCCGCTGCGCTGCTGATCGCGTGAATCCTCGTGTCCCCACCTCTGATGACGTTTGATTCTCTGACCGGGTAATGGCGGGCCGGGTGGCCGGCTTTCAGCTGGCCGGCGTTTGCCGCCACCTTCAGGTGGACACACGCCCCGAAGGAACGGCGAGAAAGTAGCCAGGGGTGGAGCGAAGCGGAACCCCTGGTAAAGCCCGCATCTCTCCTCGATAGCCGCCCCGGCAGGGGCGGCGTGAGACCACGCACCAGCATCTCACCCCGCCCCTGCCGGGGCGGGTGCTTGTGTACCAGGCACTCGCAACCACCAGTTCCGCTTCGCTCCACTGGTGGCTACTCTCACCTGACCCCTCTCGGGGCCACGGGCGATTACCCAAGCGACAAACACATCTCCAGCCTCAGACGCATTCCTGCTTCAGCCGGGCTTGCGGTTGATGCCATCGGCACCCTCATCGGTTGTCCAACTCGTGAGCCACCTCTGAGTACGTGTTTAGCGTGTGCGGAGTCCGCAGAGTGGGGCTGTTGAGGCCAAGAATGCAGTTGAGTCGGCAGTCTGGAGTGATTTCGAGGACAATATCGAGTTCCCAGCCGCCAGAATACCGCAGAAATCGCATATTTTACACGCTAAACACGTACACCTCTGAAGAGGTGGGCCACCCAACGCACAAGATTCATTGGGGATCGGCATGACACGTCCGGCCACGCGCAAAACACCCGGAAATATCTCTAATCCCCTCTCATTAGAGCTGAATCCGTGATATACTTCACAAGGGAGAAGGACGCTTTGTGGATGGGAGGTGTTCACATGCATCCTTCCCCAAATCGCCCGGTGCATGGGCATATCCGCGAGCGGGCCAGGCAGTTCATCGGCGCGTGGATCTCGGCATTGTTCGTGAACCCCTTCGGATTCATCGCGGCGGTGATCGGCGTATGGATGACCATCATGGCCGTGGGACCGGCGGTTCGGCTCATGGCCGAAGGGACGGTATGGACCGTGTTGGGCTACGGAATCGGCCTGCTGGCTCTGGCCCTGATCACCGTCCTGGCCACAGCCCATCTGCTACTGACGGCCATCGCCGGTTGGAACGGATTTCGTCATTGCTGATCCGGCTTCGGTTCCATCGCCAGCATTGCCGCGATCCGCGCATATTGCGCGATTGCCAGATCCAGCTCCAGCTTGGGATCGCGCCGCTTCTGGGTCTGGGCGCGGGCCAGCTCTTCCCAGTCCTGCATGTCCCGCACGTAATCAAAATGGCAGCGGACCAGCAGGTCCATCCGCCCGGCCGCACGTAAGAATGCCGACTCGGCGCCAAAGCATTCCGCCCGGGCTTCGATAAACCGTCCGTAATCGGGGACCTGGGCGGCCAGGGCCAGCGCCTTGTGCACCAGGTGCAGATCCCGGGCGCGTTTATCCATCCGCTCCCGGACGAGATCCACATGGCCCTGCGCCTCGGCGATCAGGGCCTCGGCCTCCAGCCGCTGCGCTTCGGCCGCGGCCAGATTTCGCCCGTACGCCTCCGTGTCCCTGCGTTTCTCAAAGACAGATTCGAGTTTGCGGGAGCGTTCCAGGTAGGCCCGCAGGGCTTCCATCCGCTGGGGGTCGTCGTCCGCGGCGGCGAGTTGCGCCTGCATCCAGCGCCGCGACCACAGCAGGAGGTTGTTGAAGCCGGCCGGGTCGTAGCGTCCCCCCATCTCCTTCCCAGCCAGGTCATAAGCCTGCTGAGCAACCTGGACGCGCTCCACCGCTGGTTGCGCAGCGGGACCGGCCGGTTTCCGGCCATTGCCCACACGCCTCAGCTCCAGCTCGAAGCCAAGCCGCGTATAGCGAATTTCCAGGAGATCCAGCCGCGACGCGGCGCGTCCTTTCCCGCCCTGCTGCTCATAGGCACGTTCAAGATCGCGGAGCTGCCGAACCTGGCCGCTGAGCAACTCTTCCATTTCGGCCGGCGGCAGGACATCCCGGCTCGCCCATACGAGATAACGACGCGTAGCGACCCGGGCGCGAACGAACAAAGAATGGCTGTGGCCCGTCTGGGCGATCTGATCGGCAAGTTCGGCCGCCTTGCGTGCGGCGGCCAGGCGCTGTTGTTGGAGCTCAGCCGTCTCGGCGGCGGATTCCCCGGGTTGTGACTGGCCCCGCGATTCCAGTCCGGCGGCACTCACAAGAAGAGCGCAACCGACCACCCACCACCTCAGCCGGACTATCGCGCGCCCGCCGCCGCGCCGGTCCGGGCAGATTGGCCGTAAACGCCTCATGCCAGATCATACCCTGCCGGCGTGAAGCAAGGGCCACAGTTCCCCGAAAAAGGGCACGGCGGGCGAGGTTGATCGGCCGATTAACGACTGCGCCCGCCAGTGCCCGCTGGAGAAGACAGCTACTGAACAAACTCCTACTGGACAAACTCCCATTTGACGGCGTCGGATCGCCCGGCATTACCGCTTGGGCCGGAGCCGCCGCCGGTCGAGCCGTCCAACGTCACGGTGTACTGCGTGCCGGCGTTCAAGGTGTACTGGCCCAGCAGGAGCCACTTGTTGACTGCATTGGTTCCGCAGGTCGTATTCTGGCAGATGCCCACGCTGGCCGTGCCACCCGCGTGGGTGATCTTGTGGACCATGGGGTTACCGCTGTTTTGAGTGCTGCAGTTGGTGGTGTAGACCTTGTAGACGCCGGTAACCGTCGGGGTATACCGGAACACCGCAGTCTTGGCCGTGCCGTCGATCACGCACCACCGATGGCCGATGCCCGCCGTCGTGCCTGACGCGGTGCTCTTGGGGGTGCCGTTCGACCAGGTCCCGGTCTCCGAATACAGGTTGTAGTTGAGTCCACCCGAGCGGCTCTCCACGATATGCGGCGCCGGCGGCGGAGGATCGCCCGAATCGATCAGGGTCCACTTGATGGCGTCGGACCGGCCGGCGTTGCCACTCGGCCCCGACCCGGCCGCGGTGGAGCCGTCCAGCACCACGGTGTATTGCGTGCCCGCGTACAGGTAATACTGCCCCAGCGGGTACCAGACGTTCACCGCGTTCTGGCCGCAGGTGGTGTTCTGGCAGACCCCGACGCTGGTGGTCCCGCCCGCGTGACTGACCTTGTGGATCAGCGGATTGCCGCTGTTGCTGGTGGTGCAGTTAGTAGTGAAAATGGCGTAGGTACCGGTGGTCGAAGGCGTGAAGCGGAATGTCGCGGTAGCCGCTCCACCGAGCGTGCACCACCGGTGGCCGATGCCAGGCGTTGTGCCGGTGGCGCTGCTCTTGGACGCGCCGTTCGACCAAGTCCCGGTTTCCGAATACATGTTGTAGTTCTGGCCACCTGAGCGGCTCTCTACGATGTACGGCGGCGTGATCGTGCCGCCCGGAATAATGTAGTTCTCCAGTTCGGCCAGGGTCCCGTTAAACACGTTCAGATCCGCATCGCCCGGGATGCCGGGAACTTTTCCGTGCGAGGTCCACTGCCAGAAGACCCAGTTGTTGAAGATCCCGATGTTCGGCTGACCGTTCTCCGGATCCGGATAGGTCCAGTACTGGGCAATCCAGAGGTCGCGATTGGCCAGCGAGGAATCAAGCTCGTAGGTGGCGTAGTTCGTGTTCGTGTAGATCAGCGGCTCGACACCAGTCAGGGCCTCGACCCGGTTCATGAAGGTATTGGCCCAGTTCGAAAGCGCGGCCGTGCTTAAGTTGGATCCCTGCTCCAGGTCCAGGACCGGCCGCAAGTGGCCGGGGGTCATGTAGGCGCCGGCCACGCTGACGAACCAATCCGCTTCGGCG
This sequence comes from Phycisphaerae bacterium, assembly GCA_012719955.1. Classification (GTDB taxonomy): domain Bacteria; phylum Planctomycetota; class Phycisphaerae; order UBA1845; family PWPN01; genus JAAXZI01. The sequence goes on from JAAXZI010000097.1 coordinate 7,993, forward strand.
GTCGCGCTGTAGTACTGGGGATACGCGAAGTGGTAGACCCCCATGACCAGACCGGCTTGAGCCGCCCGGCTCATGTTGTCAGCCAGCGTCGAATCCGCATAGTCGATGCCCGCACTGGCCCTGCAGAAACCAAACACTTTCCCCGAACCGGCGATCTGATTCCATTCGGCCTGCGTGATCTCCCCCTGCCAGTACGAAACATCCAGGCCGTCAGGACGATCGGCCCACGCGGTCGTCGTCACCGCCATCGCAACCAGGACACAACCAGAGAACTGCCATGCGCGCATAGACCTTCTCCTCTCCGAGCAGCCGGAGCTGCGCGGACATCAAGAGGGACCTTCGTTCCACTGACGTCGTGGAACGCTATACTCCGCAGGAGTCCAACCAGCCTTCCGTAGCGATCGGAGCCAAAGAAGAGATGCGCCGCCCACTGTGCCCGCCGTGGGAACAGCGGCCGGGCAGGAGCCGGACCTTCCAATGGTCGCGACAAGAACGATGGAAAACTAACAACGCCAACAAACGTCGAAAAGTGGTTAACAGAGACGCGTTAGAATTGTTGGCGCAAAGCAGTATATCCCGTGTGTCCGTGATTGCAATAAAAAAAAGATCTTTACCGGAGAAAGGCTGTGAGGAGTTGCTGCTGTTAGCAATAAGTCGCGGAATGCCTGACGATTACAGCGGACATGGAACGACCGTGCGAGCCGGCGATCGACAAGCGGCCGAGAGACTTGTCAACGTATCGCCTCGCGCACGAATTGGCGCAGCGGATACAACACCGACTCCCCGAGCTGGCCGGTGTCGACATGCGTATGCGGATCGAACGGCACGATCAGCGGAATCCGCATGCGGGCCAGCCGGCCGATCACTTCCGGGTTGGTCTCCTCGGCCAGGGTGGCCGAATCCGGCCGGTACTTGTTGATCACCACCGCGGCGACGGGCAATCCGCGCCCACGGGCCACCTCGATAGTCAGCAGCGTGTGGTTGATCGTTCCGAGTCCCGGCCGGGCCACGATCACCAGCGGCAGCCCCAGCTCCTTGGCCAGATCGGCCATGCTGTGCTCGCGGTCGATAGGCACGAGCAGCCCGCCGGCGCCCTCAACCACGACAACGTCCACCTGCCGGATCTGCTCCCAGCTTCGGCGGATGGCCGGCCAGTCAATCGGCCGGCGTTGCCGTTCCGCTGCAACCATGGGGGCCAGCTCGCCGCGATAGCGCACCGGATTGATGATTTCGAGGTTCTCGCGCGCGTCGGCGCAGTGGGCGAGGAACTCCGCGTCCGCGCACACCAGCCCCAGCCGGGGGTCCCGCCGGCAGCCGGTCGCCACCGGCTTGAACACGCCGACCCGCTTGCCGGCCTCCCGCGCCAAACGAGCAAGGGCGCCGGCGATCACTGTCTTGCCCACGCCGGTATCGGTTCCGGTAACAAACCATCCGTTCATGGCGTGCCCTCCCGCAGAAGTGCAGCACACCAGGCAGGCAGGCCCCGAACCCTGAACCCTGAACCCTCAACCCTCAACCGCGCGTTCTCACTGCTCACTTCTCACTTCTCACTTCTATTCAGCAGGCCCCATGGTCATAAGCGGTTCGTTGTCGGTCCCGCCCTCTTATGCTTATCATCACCTCATCCATTTGGGTAGTCCTCGTCTTGGAGGAAGCATGTCATCCAGCGATGAGACTATTCAGGCCTTGCGCGAGGCTCTCCGGCTATCGCCTGAGAACATTCCTCTGCGCCAACATCTTGCCGCCACCCTGCTGAGCCACGGCCGACCCGCCGAGGCCGAACAGGAATATCGTGAGGCCATCAACATCGCCCCGCACGACCTGAGACTCAAGGTCGGGCTCGCCAACGCCTACTACCAGCAGAACAAGAATAGCCACGCCCTGGTCGTTGTCGAGGAGCTGCTCCGCCTCGCCGACACTCCGCCGGCTGCTTACGTGCTGCATGCCCGTCTGCTCATCCGCAGCGGCCACATTGACCGGGCGGTCCGGCAGTATAAGAAGGCGATCGATCTCGACCCTTCAGTAGCCGATCCCACACTGGCCGATCAGCTTGGCATCGGGGCGGACGAGGACGCCTCTGACCTGATCGACGGCCGGCTGCGGACGGCCGCCGGTGAGCCTGGCGAACCGGCCGATACCACGCTGGAGCGCCCCAAGCTGACCTTCGCCGACGTCGGCGGGATGGACAACCTGAAGGATGAGATCCGGATGAAGATCATCCTTCCGCTGGCTCATCCGGAGCTCTACCAGGCCTACGGCAAGCAGATCGGCGGCGGCATTCTCATTTACGGGCCGCCCGGCTGCGGCAAGACCCATCTGGCCAGAGCCACCGCGGGCGAGATCCATGCGAGCTTCCTCTCGGTCGGCATCAACCAGGTGCTCGACATGTGGATCGGCAGCAGCGAGCGCAACCTGCACGAAATCTTCGAGCAGGCGCGCTGCAGCCGCCCCTGTGTGCTCTTCTTCGACGAGGTGGACGCACTGGGGGCCAGCCGCAGCGACATGCGCCAGAGCGCCGGCCGGCAGATCATCAACCAGTTCCTCGCCGAGTTGGACGGCGTTCAGAGTTCCAATGAGGGCGTCCTCATCCTGGCGGCCACAAACGCTCCCTGGCATCTCGATCCGGCCTTTCGCCGTCCTGGCCGGTTTGACCGCATCATCTTCGTCCCGCCGCCCGACGCCACGGCCCGCGCGGCGATTCTCCGCGTCCTCTGCCGCGGAAAGCCGACCAAAGATATCGACTATGACTACCTGGGCAAGAAGACGAGCGACTTCTCCGGCGCGGATCTCAAAGCCGTTGTGGATCAGGCCGTCGAGGCCAAACTCCGCGAGGCCATGAAGACCGGCGTGCCCGAGCCTCTGGCCACCAGGGATCTCATGGCCGCCGCCAAGGGCGTCAAACCATCCACCAAGGAGTGGTTCTCCACTGCCCGTAACTACACCGTGTATTCCAACCAGGCCGGCCTTTACGACGACATTCTCAAGTATCTGAAACTGATATGAGCCGAAACCTTGAACGCGCCATCCTCCTGTACCGGCAAGACCGCCTCGATCTGGCCGAAAAGGAACTGCGTCAGATTCTGGTCACCAATCCCCATCACCCTCCCGCACATGCCATACTGGCCATGTGTCTGTCTGATATGGAGCGGTTTGAAGAGGCGACCAGCGAGGCCCGCCACGCGATTCACCTGGCTCCCGACATGCCCTTGGGCCACTACGCCCTCGCCTATGTGCTCAACGACCGCGAGAGGCTCGAGGAGGCCCGCGAGGCCATCCAGGAAGCCATCCGCCTCGAACCCGGTGGCGCGGAGCACTTCGGCCTCCTGGCCACTATTGAGCTCAGTCGGCGCGACTGGTCCAAGGCGCTTGCGGCCGCTGAAAAGGGACTCGAGCTCGACCCTGAAGACCTCCAATGCACGAATGTCCGGGCTATGGCCCTGGTGAAGCTCGGCCGCAACTCGGAAGCGAACGCGACGATCGATGCCGCGCTGGAGCGAGATCCTGAGAACGCGATCACGCACGCCAACATGGGCTGGACCCTGTTGCACCGCGGTGATCCCAATAAGGCCATGGGACATTTCCGCGAGGCCCTGCGGCTCGATGCCAGCCTGGACTTCGCCCGGGCCGGCATCGTCGAGGCGATGAAGGCGCGCAATATCATTTACCGATGGCTGCTGGGCTACTTCCTGTGGATGGCACGTCTCAGCGGCAAGGCCCAGTGGGGCATCATCATAGGACTCTATGTTCTTGCCAAGGTGCTGAACGGCGTAGCCAAAGCCAACCCGGTTCTGGCCCCGTACGTCTTTCCGCTGCTGGGCTTGTACATGCTGTTCGTCCTGCTCATCTGGATCGGTTCGCCCCTGTTCAATCTGCTTTTGCGCTTCAACCGGTTCGGGCGGCTGGCCCTCTCGCAAGAGGAAATCACCGCGGCCAACTGGCTGGCGGTATGCCTGGGCGGCGGAGCCCTCTTCGCGGTCGTATACTTCCTAACCTACAACACGTTTTTCCTGCTTGTGGCGATATTCTCCGGCACTATGGCCATCCCCGTCTCGGTTACCTTGCGGTCTTCCGCCGGCTGGCCCCGAAAAGTCCTTTGGGCCTACACGCTGATTCTGGCAGGCCTGGGAACGGTGGCCTTCCTGACGCTGCTGCTCGACCCGGCCGATTCCAACACCAGCACAGGCGTACGCGTCTGCGGGATTTGCATTGTCGCTTACCTGATAGGCTTGATTCTCTTCCAGTGGGTGGCCAACGCGGTGGGCATGGCTCGCGTCAGGCGATGACGCCGGCGGCCCCGTTCACTTGATGTGCGCTCCCGTCGTGCTCGTGGACAGGCCTGCGTGCAGCACGCCCTTGTACTGCCGTAGACGACCCGCCAGCGCGGCGATTTCACTGGCCCGGCCCCTGACCAGAATCATCTCCACGCAGAGGGACTTGTCGAGGTGCACGTGGGTGGTGGTCAGGATGACCCGGTGATGGTGATGCTGCTCATCGGTGAGTTTCTCGCTCAACCCACTGACGTGATGATCGTAGACCAGCGTAATGGCCCCCACCACTTCGCGATCCTCGTCCCATTCCCGTTGCACCAGCCGCTCGCGGATCATATCGCGGACAAACTCTGAGCGATTGGTATAGCCGCTGCGTTTGACCAGCATCTCGAGCTGGTCCAGCAGCGGCTTTTCCAGCGACAAGCTCAATCTCACCAGGTCGGACATACACAGGCCTTTCCGTGCACAAAGGGTGCACCCATGGCGGAATTGTAGCGGATTGTCCGGCCATCTCGCACTCCCCCACAGCGCGATTTGCGGGCGGCGTCGATGGGCAGGCGCAGGCCTTGCAAAAAGCAACGCCCCGCCGGCAGGGGCAGGGCGCAGGGTACGATCTTTTTCCTGACATGCGACGGAATTTCCGCGGCGGACCCAACGGTCCGGAACCACCGGATCTTATCCGCGTCGGAACGTCGGGCGGATCAGGCCCAGGCACAGAAGAGCGACCATTCCGGCAACTCCGCCAACGCCCGCTCCACACCCGATAGGCACCCGATTGTGTTTACCTTCCTCGTTAGATCCACCCCCGGAGCGGTCGTCATCAACGCTCGAATCATCCTGCGGGTTGTCCGTCTGATCATCCACGGAATCATCGCCCGTCCCGCCGTCGCCGGACCCGCCGTCACCCGGCTCGCCCTCGTCAGGGTCAACGCCGCCCCCGCCGTCGGCCACTACGACCACCGTGTATGAGCTACCTGCGATTTCCACCTCTTCGACGTCGGCTTTACTGGGGTCTCCCACGAATCGGGAGCCTGACTGCCCGATGGTAGAGAGGGTGTAGACGCCCGGTGGCACGTCGGGACTGGAAGCGATGGTGATCATTGCAATGGGGTAAATGCCCAAGGGAGGATTATTGGGAAAACTCTCAGCGATGCCCCCCAGGCATCGTTCATTGTACGGGTCCAGGAGCGCGTTCTCGGCGGCCAGCAGGTCTCTGTTACTGGTGTTCAAATCCGAATAGGGACACGCCGGATCCACCACGCGATCTGTCAGCCAGAACTTCCCACTGCCGTTATCGGAGATGGTCAACCAGCAGCTGATGCCCACCACGTCTTCCAGGAGGCCGATACCCAGTTGAACGGTGAAACTCTCGCCGGGCGCGATCTGCACCTGTTTCGGATCGCCCTGGCCATCCTTCAAATACATCTCCACCAGCGCGGCCGCCGGCGCCGCCGGCATTGTCGCCACCAGCATTGCAATCCCCACAATACGGCTGAGCTTCATTGCGATAACTCCTGGAATGATCGGATGCACACAACTACCCCATCCTCAAATCGTCTCATTCCGACCGGGACTGTTCTTAACACCCGGCCGGTTGCCCGGGAGGCTAAGATCGGCTAATATTTTCCTTGACCCTCCTGGGCACTCTCAGGCAGATTGTGCGGGTTAGCGGACTTCAGGCCGGCCATGCCGGTCCCGCTACGGAACAGGCAAGCCGGCTCGATCGTGATAGTTCCGGCCGGCAAAGGAGTTCATCAACAATGAGCGGACATGTGGCGGTTGTCGGAGCCACCGGTGCTGTCGGTCAGGAATTTATCCGTGTACTCGCCCAGCGGAAGTTCCCCTACAGCAAGATCACGTTCCTGGCCTCTTCGCGGTCAGCGGGCAAACCCATCGAGTTCGCCGGCCAGACGCACACGGTGCAGGAGCTCACGGAAGAGAGCTTCAAAGGCGTCGATATCGCCCTCTTTTCGGCCGGGGCCTCCATCAGCCGTAAGTTCGCTCCCATTGCGGTCAAGGCCGGCACGGTGGTGGTGGATAACTCCTCGGCGTTCCGCATGGATCCCGAGGTTCCGCTGGTGGTGCCGGAGGTCAACCCGGACGACGCCTTCAAGCACAAGGGCATCATCGCCAATCCGAATTGCTCGACGATCATCGCGGTGGTAGCCGTCTGGCCCCTCTATAAGCTCTGTCGAATCGAGCGGATGGTGGTCAGCACCTACCAGGCCGCCAGCGGGGCCGGATATCAGGCCATGGTCGAGCTCGAAGAGCAGGCCCGCGAGGTGCTGGCCGGGCGGAAACCCACGCCCAAGGTCCTGCCACACCAGATTGCATTCAATCTCTTCAGCCACAATTCAAAGATCAGCGAGAATGGCTACAACGAAGAAGAGATGAAGATGGTGAAGGAAACCCGCAAGATGTTCCACGACGACAACATGCAGATCACGGCCACGTGTGTTCGCGTGCCGATCCTGCGGGCCCACTCCGAGTCCATCAACCTGACGTTCTCCAAGCCGGTCACCGAGCAGCAGGTTCGCGAGGCTCTGGCCGCGGCCCCCGGCGTGAAAATCGTGGATGATCGGGTGAACAACCACTTCCCGATGCCCCTGGAGTCGAGTGACCAGGACGACGTGTTCGTGGGGCGAATCCGCCAGGACATCAGCCAGCCGGATGGGCGCGGCATCGACATGTTCGTCAGTGGCGACCAGCTTCGCAAAGGCGCGGCCCTGAACACCGTGCAGATCGCCGAATTGATCAGCCGGTAGGTCAATCCAGCCGTTCGCTACATATGGAGCGTCTTGAGCGGTCGGTCCACGTGCCGGCCGCTTTCATTTGGGGAGAGCCTGTTTTCGGTTGGGGAGAACCCGCCTCCTGCGGTTTCCGTTGCGGACTCGGGCAGGTTCCTGCCTGGTGTCGGCCGCCCCGCTGCTAAGCGCTTGCATCTTCGCGTGTTCGGAGTACCTCACCCTCTGAAGAGGCGGGGCACCCAACGCACAAGATGTACCTGGGGAGAAAGCCCGTCTCAGGCGAAGCCCGCGCAGACGGCAGGCGCGCCGGGGTGCTCCAAACATATGCCGCAGGGGGAAACTGGCCCGCCAGGAATCGAACCTGGAACCTTCTGATCCAGAGTCAGACGTGCTGCCAATTGCACCACGGGCCAAACCTGTTCAGCGTTTCGCTGAGTTCTTTATTCTCGGGGGGTGAGGGGCATCTGTCAAGTTGGGTTGGCCCGCGAAACGCACCTGATGATCGGTTGCTCATTTGATGCCCCGGTCGCTTTCGAGGGGGGAGTCGTTACGGGGGCTCTCCGTGGCAAATGACGGATCGCAGCCGAGCCGGCCGATTACTTAACATCCGGCCAATCTGTCGCTTATGAACAATTCATACGGTTTCCGTTGCAAACCTGGGCAGGTTCCTGCCTGGTTGTCCGTCGCCCCACTGCCGATCGGTTGAATCTTCGCGTGTTCGGAGTACCTCACCCTCTGAAAAGGCCGGGCACCCAGAAGAGGCGGGTTTCCCGACATACAGGGTTCATTTGGAATCCGCATCGGGGATGAAGAACGCGGCAGGCGGCCCGGTCGGATGGGCCGCCTGCCGATCATCTGTCAGTTGATGCGGGAGAGAATTCCCCTTGCAGACTGGGCCAAACACCTCTCCCGCCGGCCATTACCGGACGTTGATCTCTGTGGGAAGCACCAGGAGCGCGGCCTCGCGGGCGAGCAGTTCGATCCGCAGCAGGGAGCGCAGGATAGTCTCGGCCTTCAGCGAGTCCATAGCGTTGATGGCCGGCAGCAGCTCGCGGATGGCCGGCGACTGGAGCGTCCAGCCAAAGCGCTGGCCCGGCTGGTGGCCGCCTGCCACGGCGCGGAGGTTAATATGCTCATCATCGGGGGATTCCCCCATCAGGCTCTTGAGCATCAGGTCGAGGATGTTCTTGGGCTCCGGCAACAGCTTGATCTCGTAGTCGCTCACGTTGGCGCTGGAGGCGGCAAACCGGATTGCGTCCTGCAGGCCGCCGAGTTTGTCCACCAGGCCCAGGGCCAGGGCCTGCTTGCCGGTGTAGACGCGCCCCCCGGCAAGCTCTTCGATGTCTTTCTTGATGCGTTCGCCGCGGGCCTGCTTCACGCGGTCGACGAACTCGTTGTAGACGGTCTGCATGTACTTGCGGATGAGCTCGCGTTCGCGTTCGTCCCACTGGCGGTTCGTGCTCATCAGGGCGGCGTTCTTGCCAATCTTGTATTCGTGCCAGTTAATGCCGGTCCAATTCCACAGGCCCTTGGTGACGATTTTGCCGCCGACCACACCGATGGAGCCGGTGAGCGTGCCGGGGTCGGCAAAGAGGGTGTCTGCGCCCATGGAGACGTAATAGCCGCCGCTGGCGGCCACGTTACCCATGGAGACCACGAGCGGTTTCTTGCCGGCGAGTTCCTTGCCCGCGTGCCAGATGATGTCACTGGCCATGGCGGATCCGCCGGGCGAATTGATCCGCAGGACCACCGCCTTGATGCTCTCATCGTCGCGGGCTTTGTTGAGCACGCGGCGGATAGTGGTGCTGCCCACCATGCCGGCGTCGCCGAAAAGGCCGGGTTCGGTCTTGCCGGGGACGATGATGCCATCGACATAGACGATGCCGATGGAGGCCTTCTCGTCGCGTCTGGACTTCTGCATGGCCTCACCGAAAAGCTTGAAGATGGCAAAGGGGCTGGAGAGGTCGATGTCGGGGGCCTTTTTCGCGCCATAGTTGTAGACCATCTTGATGTCCTGGCCGTAGCGCTTCTGCAACGAACGGACGAAGTCCTCGACGTAGCCGGTTTCGTCAATCAGCTTGGCTTCGAGGGCTTCTTTCGCCGTGAAGGGCCCCTGGTCGATGAGTTCGCGGACGCGCTCGGGGGTCAACTGGCGCGAATCGGCGATGGTGCGCACCATCTGATCGAAGAGGTCATTGAGGAGCCATTGATTCATTTCCTCGGCTTCTTTGGAGGGGCCGGTGCGCGTGAACGGCTCGCCGGCGGTCTTGTAGGAGCCGATGTGCTCGATATCGGCCTCAACGCCGATTTTTTCCAGGAGACCCTTGAAGTAGGGATGCTCCGTATAGAGACCGATGATGCGCAGTTCGCCGGTCGGCGGCATGACCAACTTGGAAGCGGCGGCGGCAAGCTGGTAAGTGACGGCATTGGCCGTCTCCACGTAGGCATAGACCTCCTTGTCGGCGGAGCGCAGATCGGCGATGGCGCGGCGCAGCTCCTGCAACTGGGCCCAGCCGATCTGCGGCTGGTCGATGGTGAGCACCACCGCCTTCACGGAGTCGTCCTTGCGGGCCCGGCGGAAACGATCGATCAATTCATGGAGCGTTTTGCGCGGTTCGAGTTGGAACAGTTGAAACTCGGGCGGGGCCTCGGGGATAGGACCATCGAGGCGAAATACGATAATCTGGTCCGTGGTGGCCAATTGGGCAACGGCGGTTCCGTACAACCCCGCGCCAAACAGGAAAGCCCCCACAATCACCGCACGTGTAGTCATTCGCATCGATTATCTCCTGATAACCACCAAGTCCAATGGATGGCAAACACCAGCCGGCCCCGGCCGGCCCACGCTGCTGTCGTAGCCGCTGCCCTCATCAACAAGCACGCGACTCCGTTGCATGTTTTCGTGCTTTCGCGATTCACGCTTCATGCGTCCCGAAGATCCGGTCGCCGGGGTCACCGAGGGCGAGTACGATGTAACCTGATTCGTTCATGTGCAGATCGACGGCCGCGGTACAGAGAGGTTGCGGTACGATCCGCACGTATTCAAGCTCAGACACGAGAGTCCCTCAACCATGCCCCGCCTGATGATGAGCCCCGGTCTGGCTTCACCTTAACACGCTTGCCCCCGCCACGACAACTTACCCCACTACGACAAACAGTCGGGCCGTGGAGTTTCAGCGTTGCTGGGTTGCAGGCGACAAAAACTGTCCCCGGGGGTGCGCCGCCACCCCGTATGCGCCGCGGCTCTGGAGCAGTCCCCCCTGCCAGAGCTGTTCCCGCACGGCACAAGAGCTGTGACACACACTGCACACAGACACTTAGCGGCGGGTCATCTCGAACAGATGCGTCGCCTGCTGCCCCAGGAAGCCGTTGAAACGTTGCGGCTGCCCGTCGGGTCCCGGCACCTGGCCACGTTCCGCCAATTCATAGTAGGCGTAAGACCACCGCAGCCGTCCAGGACGGCCATCCGCCTCGGTCACCTCGCAGTCCTCATCCACGGCCGCCGTCGCGGTCTGGCGGAGCTTGCTGCCCGGCTCGCCCTCGATGGTGTCTTTCATGGGAATGCCGGCGGCCCGCAGGCCGTCCACGGTGGCCTCGATATCCGGCCAATCGGGAACCTGCTGCTCGTTAATGTATGCGGTGAAATGATTAACACTGTTGGCGTGCAGCAACGTCCAGGCAGCGTACTGGCTGGCCTTGTTCACCTCCAGCACGGTCTCGCGCGGAGGTGCTTTCCAGGGCCGCTGGGTGATGAAACGGTAGAGGCGGTCCACCAGGGCGGCTTGCTCCTGTTTGGGCAAGCCGGCCACACGCTCGAGCCGGGCCAGATCAACGGAATCCAACAGGTCCGACGCATCCGCGACGGCAGCCTTAATGGCACCCGCAGCCTCTGACGGAAGAGCGTCTACCTCAAGCTGGCTGATGAAGATCTTGGGTAAGAGGCGGTCGGAGTGCTCGTAGTGACGGGCAGTCAGGAACTTATCTTCGAAAGTGTAAGAACCGGCAACGACATATCCGAGACGCGTAATGACCCGGGCCACAGCCTCGATGCCCGACGGCTGAGCGCCGGTTGGGGCATTGAAGGTGCGGAAAGCGATGTGATCGTTGACCACCCGGCCGCCCTTGCTCAGCACCAGATCGCGATAACGGCGGGCGTACTCAACGCGGCGGCAGTAGTTATCCCACAGACGGTCCAAGAGTTGTGTCAGAATCAAACTGGCCGACATGCAAAGCTCCTGTCTGGCTACCCAATGGAGGCCCTTTGACGGAGAGGGATGAAGACCTCACGGTCTGAAGCCGCCCAAGCCAGCGTTCGTTCGGGTTCCGGCACCCGCCCTGCCTCTTGAAGAAGTGACGCGTCCTTGCGCACCCGCGCATTTGGCGAGGCAGGCGCTCCCGCTGAAGGCGTACGATGTCCTGGCGCAGACTCCAGATACCGTGCCGGATTTTATCCTGCCGGGGCCGGGGCTGGAGCTTTTGCAGGTTGCTTACTTCTCAGCGGCGGTTACCGCCTCGGCCAGTACGTCAAAGCCCTTCTCAAGCTGGGCGCGATCAATGCACAGCGGGGGCGTGAAGCGAATGCTGGTTTCGCCGCAGCCCAGCAGGAGCAAACCACGGGCGAAGGCCTCTTCCACGACCCGGTCGCGCAGGGCGGGGTCGGGCTGGTCGGTTTCGCTGTGCACGAAATCGGCGGCCAACATCAGGCCTTTCCCGCGCGGGGCGCGAACGCAGCGATGCTGCTTGGCAATGGCTTCCAGCCGGGTCAAGGCCACGGGTTCCAGCCGGGCGGCGTTGACGATCATCTCATTCTGGAGCAGTTCGATGGTGGCCAGGGCGGCCGCACAGCTCACCGGGTTGCCTCCGAAAGTGGAACCCTGGGCCCCCTGGGGCCAGTCCATAATGGGTTCTCGCGCGACGACCGCGCCGAGGGGCATCCCGCTGGCTACCCCCTTGGCAAGCAGAAGGATATCCGGCACGACGCCGTAATGTTCGCAGCAGAACATCCGGCCGGTTCGGCCCATGCCGCTCTGGATTTCGTCGAGCACCAGGAGGATGCCGTGCCGATCGCAGAGCTCCCGCAGACCCGGCAGGAACTCCGGGGGCGGGACGACGTAGCCGCCCTCACCTAGCAGTGGCTCCACAAAGATGGCCGCCACTTCATCGGGAGAACAGATGCGTTTAAACAGATTGTCCGTAATTGCCGACAAGTCGCCATAGTCCACGTGTTCGACCATGGGGACCAGAGGGCCGAAGCGTTCTTTCTGGCGGGCCTTGCTGGCGGTCAGTGACAGGGCCCCCATGGTCCGGCCATGAAATGCGCCATGGAAGGCGATGATCATCTTGCGGCGGGTATGATGCCGGGATAGCTTGATAGCGGCCTCAACGCTTTCGGCGCCGCTGTTGGTGAAGAGCACGCGCTTGGGATCCGGGCCCGGAGCGATGCGGGCCAGCGTCTCGGCAAGAGCGATCATGGGCTCGTAATAGAAATCGCTGCCGCACATGTGAATCAATTTGCCGGCCTGTTCTTCGATCGCCCGGACGACGGCGGGGTGACAATGGCCGGTGGAGCAAACGGCAATACCGGCGGTAAAGTCGAGGAAGCGGTTTCCATCCACGTCCTCCACAACCGAACCGGCCGCCCGGTGAACGACCAGGGGATAGGAGCGTGTATTGGACGGGGAGGTAACTCGCCGGTCACGAGCCACGGCGTCGGCCGCCTTGGGGCCGGGCGGCGGTACTACGATGCAGGGCGCGGGTCCCAGCGCACAGGCCGTCTCGGTAGAGCTGATGAGCTGTTGTTTGGAAGCCGCCATGATCGGAACTCTCCTTCTTTGCGGAAAATTATATAACCATAATACCGCACAGCCGGAGCAGGGTCCAGCTATCATAGGTTTTTCAGAGCTCGGCTTATAAACACGGAAAGGAATAGCATGCAGCCTGAATCGTTCGAGTTCCTCAAGACGATGGAAGAGACCCCGTCAGTATCCGGTTTTGAGCAGCCGGTCGGGCGAGTGATTCGCAAACGGATGAAGCGGTATGCCGACGAGATCACCACCGACGTGCACGGCAACACCATTGTGACGCTCAATCCCAAGGGCAAGCCGCGGGTCATGCTGGCGGGCCACTACGACCAGATCGGCCTGATGGTTAAGTGGGTCAATGACGAAGGTTACATCTACTTCGGGACGGTCGGCGGGATTGATCCGACGGTCCTGCCAGGGGCTCGCGTCACGATTCACAGCCGCAAGGGGCCGGTCGAGGGCGTGATCGGCCGCAAACCCATCCACCTGATGAAGCCGGAAGAGCGCGGGCAAGCCAAGATCGAGATCCAGGACTTGTGGATCGACATCGGGGCGGCCAACAAGGAGCAGGCGCTCAAGCGGGTTTCCGTCGCCGACCCGGTGACCTATCGGTTGGGGCTGGAGCGTCTGGGGGACGACCTCATCACTTCGCCGGGGCTGGACAATAAAGTGGGCGCGTTTGTCGTCATGGAAGCCCTTCGCCTGCTGTCGGAGCGGACGATCAAATGCGCGCTGTACGCGGTGGCCACGGTCCAGGAGGAATTGGGCCTTCGGGGGGCCCGGACGAGCTGTTACGGCATCGACCCGCTGGTGGGTATTGCCGTGGACGTCACCCACGCCACGGATAACCCCGGGGCCGACAAGAAGTTGGCCGGCGACGTGGCCCTGGGCAAGGGTCCGGTAATTGACTTGGGCGCGAATATCAACCCGGCCCTGGGGGAACTGTTCATCGAGACCGCCAAGAGCAAGAAGATCCCCTACCAGATTGCGGCGGCCCCCGGAGCCACGGGAACGGATGCCAATGCGATTCAAATCTCGCGTGCAGGGGTTGCAGCAGGGTTGATCAGCATTCCGAACCGATATATGCATACCCAGGTCGAGGTGGTGAGCCTGGCCGACCTGGAGAACGCGGCCAAACTGCTGGCCGAGACCGTCGCCCGGATTGACGCCAAGACTGATTTCACACCCCGGTAGGCGAATCGGCGACGGGGACGCCGGCCGGCCCAGGCAGCGTCGGCGTCCCGGAGTCTCGCAGGACCGCGTTCCAGGCACATGGATGACGGTACGCCGTTCGCGGCGGGGAGTTTCCCATGCTCGGAAATGCACGAATCCTGGCCGTATCGGGTTTGATCGCAGCGACTGCCGGCGTTGCCGGCGCGGCGACAGTCCGCTTTGACATTGTGCCGATCAGCAACCCCAGCGCCACACAGATCACGGTTGGGCGCGCTGCCGAGATTCCCTACCAGATCCTTGTTGAGGTGTTCTCGGACGACCCGGGCCAGGTGGACAACAACGGCCTGTCCTTCTTTTCGATCGGTGTCACCACGGATTTCGGCATTCAGCAGCCCCCGCTGGACAGCTTCTCGCCGGTGATCGCGCAGTCCTTTACGTCCATTCAATCGCTGGGGATTCCGCAAGGCGACGACCTGGTCCAGATCGGGGGCGGTCAGGACACGCTCACCGGCGGCTCGGTCACACCGGGCATCGGCACGAATCAGCAGGTCACCATCGGCCAGGGGCGTTTGCTGGCCCCCACCCAGTTGGGATCGTACCGTGTCGGAATTGCCAGCAATTCGCAAGCTAACGTGTTGCTGCCGAGCAGTCTGGGCAGCGCCACACAGGCCAACGTGCAAGCCGGGCCCGGGTTTACCGTGCTGGTGGTCGAAACGCCAGGCAACGGCGATGGCGGTAACGGCGGCAACGGCACCCCGACGCAGCCGACCACCCTCCCGGCCGTTGAGGTGACTGAGTTTCTCAAGGCAAACGTGGTAGTGGTCAGTCTGGGAGCGTTGTTAGGCGGACTGCTGCTGGTGGTCGCGTTGGCATTTGTCAGCCCGCTGGCGGCCATGATTGCGCTGGCGCTGCTGCCGCTGTTGCTCATCGGGCTGCTGCTGAATCTGTGATCAGAACCCCGAGGCCAAGGCCATCAACGGACGCAGACGACCTCGCTGACCTCGGGCACTTGGGCGCGCAAGTTACGCTCAATACCCATCTTGAGGGTCATGGTGGCGGAGGGGCAGCCGATGCACGCACCGTGCATGCGCAGTTGAACGACGCCCTGGTCGTCCACATCCACAAGTTCCACATCGCCGCCGTCACTCTGGATGGCGGGACGAATCATATCGATGACCTGTTGAACGCGCTGACGAAGAGGAAGCCCTGCGGGGTTGGCCGTTTCTGACATAATCGCACCTGTTAAGAAAGCTTAAGAATCTGGTGTTACTGTATGCGGAAGCAGGGAAGCAGGCAAGAGCAGGCCTGCCATTAGGGAGGATGCCCTGAAAAAATAACGAATGACGAAGCTCAAATGATGAGTCAATGACGAATACCGAAGGACAGAGCAGCCGTCTTGCTTCGTCACTGGGACTCCATCATTCGGGTTTCTTTCGCCATTCGGATTTCGTCATTCGACGTTCAGGCCACTGCGGCCTCATTTCGATCCTCGGCGCTGTCGAACTTGACGCTTACCCGCTTGCTGACGCCGGCCTCCTGCATGGTGACGCCGTACAGGACATCGGCGATGGTCATGGTGCGTTTGGAGTGGGTGATGATGAGGAACTGCGACTTGTCCAGGAATTCCTGGACGATGCGGTTGAAGCGCTCGTTGTTGGCCTCATCCAGAGCGGCGTCCACCTCATCCATCACGGCGAAAGGCGAGGGACGGCTGCGAAAGATGGCCAACAGCAGCGAGATGGCGGTCATGGTCTTCTCGCCGCCGGACATGAGCGAAATGCTTTGGACTTCCTTTCCCGGCGGGCGGGCCTGGATCTCGATGCCGGCCTCCAGCACGTCCAACGGCTGGCCCTCGGGCGGCTGTTCGAGCATGACGTCGGCCTTGCCGCCGCCGAAGAGCTTGCGGAACAGCTCCTGGAAGTGGCCGCGGACCGTCTCAAACGTCTCGCTGAACCGCTGGCGGCATTCCTGGTTGAGCTGCTCGATGAGCTCCTGGAGCTGCTTCCTGGCGGTGCGCAGATCGTCGCGCTGATTTCCGAGGAATTCCGCCCGTTTCTCCAGCTCCTCCTGTTCGGTGATGGCGTCCAGATTGACGTTGCCCAGTCGGCGGATTTTCTCTTTGAGCTCCTCGATCTGAGCCTCCAGGGCCGCCCAATCCTGCTCGGTGTGCTCGTAGGTCTGATAGACCTCCGCGAGTTCGATACCCAGCTCGTCGCGGACGCGGGTGGTCAGCTCATCGAGGCGGATGTGCACCTCCTGGGAATCCATCTGCCGGGCGTGGAGTTGCTCCTCGATGCCGGCCAGGCCGGTGCGATCGGTTTTGATGGCGGCGGCCAGTTGCTCCATCTCGTAGCGCATCTGCTCGCGGGTGTGCTGGCGGGCCAGGATGTCTTTGTCGAGCCGTTCCTTGAGCGCGAACAGCTCCGCGAGCCGGCTTTCGGCCGTCAGGATGGATCGCTCGGCCTGCACGATCCGATAGGCGGCGTCCTCGGCTTCCTGCGCGGAGGAGCGCACGGCATCGCTGCTGGCCTGCTGGGACTCGCGCAGGCCGCGGAGCCGGTCGGCGAGCATGCTGCGCCGCTGGGCAAGCTGCCCCACCGCTACCTTGGCTTCGGTGATCCGCTCGTTGAGTTGCGTACGGCGCGCCGTGACGCCGGCCATCTTCTCGTCCAGTTCCCGGACCCGCGCCTCGCGGTCAGTCTTGTCCTGTTCCAGGCGAGCCAGCGATTCGCCGTTGCGGGCACAGCGCTCGGCCGCGTCGCGAAGCTGAAGTTCGATGGATTCGGCTTCGCGGGCAACGAGCGGCTGCTCCTCCATGAGACGGCTGATCGCGCTGGCGTTGTTGCGCGCGGCGGCGTTGTTTTCCACCTCGCTGGTGCGGGTTTCATAGATGGCCTGGCGAAGCTGGCCCTGGGCCTGCTCGACCTGGGCGATCTCGTCGGTGGTCTCCTGCAACCGCCGGGCCATGACCGCGATCCGCTCGTCCACTTCGGCGATCTGGGCGTCGATTTCGCGCAGCTCGCTCTTCCGCGAGATCAGACCCGTGCGGGCCCCGGCCGGCCCAAGCTGGCACAGCCCCGCGGGGTCGAGGAGTTGGCCGGCCAGCGTGATGTAGCGGTAACTTGGCGGGTTGTTCGCAGCCATGCGTTGGGCGTCGGCCAGCGTCCGCACCACGATGGTCTTGCCCAGCAGGCACTTCACCAGGTGCTCGGCCTCGGCCGGATACCTCACCAGGTTCATCGCGTAGGCAACGAAGCCATCCTGGCCGGTGAAGTCGCGCCCGTTGACGAACGGCGGCAGGCGGTCCAGGCAGACGGCCTGCACGCGGCCGGGGAAATCCGCCAGCATATCGGCGTCGTTGAAGAAGGCCTGGCTGTCGTCGACCACCAGGTATTGATCGAACTCGCCCAGGGCCGTCTCGATCAGCACCGCGTGGGAAACGTCCACGGCGATGAGGTCGGCCACCATGCCGCGAACGTAAGAGAACGTCTGGCCGGTCGCGTCCTGCTCCTTGCGGTGCAGCAGTTCGCGCACGCCGGCATCCACGCCTTCACGCTTGCGGTCCAGATCCAGCAGGAGGTTGCGCCGGCTCAGCAGGCCGCTGCGATACTCCTTGGCGGCGGCAAGCTGGCCGTTCAGTTCTGCACGGGTGGCGTCGAGGCGTAGGGCCTCCTGTTTTTTCTCTTCGAGCTGCTGAGTCCGGGCAGCGATCTGGTCGGCGATCTGGGCAGCCCGCTCCTCGATCTCAGCCTTGATCTTGAGCAGCGAGTCCAGTTCGGCGCGGATCTGCTCGGCCCGGGTCGCGAGCCGCCCCCGGTCGTCTTCGAGCCGCTGGCGACGGCTCTCCAGGGCGGTCACCTCGTTATGCAGGGTGGCGCTGCGGCGCATGAGATCGATGATGCCAGCCTTCTCTTCCTCGCTGGCGGCGCGAACCGTGTTCATCTCCCTGGAGAGTTCGCGGTCCTCCACCGTTAACGCATCGACGGCGGCGTGGGCAGCCTGAAGCTCGGTCTCGACCTGCTGCACGCCGTCCTCTTCGGCCTCGATCTGCTGGCGCAGCCGTGCGGCCCGCTGACGCTCGGTGGCAAGGCGTTGCTGAGCGCGGGCCCGGGCGGCGGCCAGCTCATCAAGCCGCTGCCGGGCGGCCTGGATCCGTTCGCGGTTGGCCGTCATCTCCGAGGTGTTGGCGAGCTGCTGTTGCTCCACCTGGCGCAGGTCGGCCTCCAGATTGAGGATCTCGCCGTCCAAGGCGGCGGAGCGGGCTTCGGCCGCACTGATTTTCGTCCGCAGGGCCGT
The DNA here is from genome assembly GCA_012719955.1 of Phycisphaerae bacterium. Classification (GTDB taxonomy): domain Bacteria; phylum Planctomycetota; class Phycisphaerae; order UBA1845; family PWPN01; genus JAAXZI01. Next base: position 26,278 of record JAAXZI010000097.1, read on the forward strand.
ACTCTGATCGGTAAGGCCGGCGATCTCGGCCTCCAGCTCTGCGCCACGCTGCGTGAGCCGGTGGTATTCGGCCAGCGAGAACGCCGCCCGCTTCTCGCGAAGCTGGCGGTCGTATTCCTGGAAGTTGCGGGCCTTGCCGGCCTGATACTTGATGCTGCGCAGGCGTTTTTCGAGCTCCTCGACGATGTCCTCGATGCGCAGCAAATTCTGCTCGACGCGTTCGAGCTTGCGTTCGGCCTCACGCTTGCGGGCCTTGTACCGGCTGATGCCGGCCGCCTCATCGAAGATGAGCCGGCGCTCCTGGGGGTTGGCCTGGAGCAGCACATCCACCTTGCCCTGCTCGATGATGCTGTAGGCGCTCACCCCGATGCCGGTGTCCATGAACAGTTCGCGGATATCCTTGAGGCGGACCGTCTCGTTATTGATGAGGTATTCGCTCTCCCCGGAGCGAAACAGCCGGCGCGTGATCGTCACCTCATCGGTGTCACAGGACAATTTTCGGTCGGAATTATCGAAGACGAGGTCCACCTGGGCCATGCCGGCGCTCTTGCGGGTGCCGGAGCCGTTGAAGATGACGTCCAGCATCTGCTTGCCGCGCAGGCTCCGGGCGCTCTGGTCACCAAGCACCCACTTGATGGCATCGACGACGTTGCTTTTGCCGCAGCCGTTGGGACCGACAATGCCGGTCACCCCCGGCTTAAAGTCGAAGTCCACTTTGTCGGCAAAGCTCTTAAAGCCCTGGCAGGTCAGACGTTTAAGGAACATCAGTGAGGGACCTCCATGCCCGGCAGAAAAGCAGGACCGTCCTGGCCGGCTCGTCGAGGGGCACTCTTTCCGCCATCACGGGCAATAGTCTACCTGAGCCGGGCAGGCTTGCCAAGACAAGTTCTACCTGAGTTCTCCAAGCGATAGTGGGTGATTATAGCCGGGGGCACAGGATTGTGAGGGGATTTACCCCCCGTTTCGCTTTCACCCCGGCACAAAACAGTTGCAGATCCGCATACAATTCTGTATACTAAAATGTAGACAGAGGAGGTTTCATGGCCACAACCACCACCATTCGAATCGGCGTCGAAACGCACGAGAAGCTCAAGCAACTCGCAACGGAAATGGGGGTTTCTTTCAACGCGGTAATCGAGGGCGCGCTGGAGGCATACCGAAGACAAAAATTCCTCGAAGGGGTCAATGAGGACTATGCCAAGCTCCGGCAGGATCCTGTGAAATGGGCGGAAGAACTCGAGGAGCGGCGTCTCTGGGAAACCACCTTGATGGACGGCTTGGATGAGGAGTACTGATCGTGCCGCAACCATCAAGAGGGGAGATCTGGACGGCCGATCTGGACCCGATCCGCGGACACGAACAAGGTGGGAAGAGGCCCGTTTTGATCCTGTCCGCTGACCTGTTCAATCGCGGTACCGCTGATCTGGTGATCGTGCTTGCCTTGAGCAGTCAGCCCAAAGGGGTTCGCTCGCATGTTCAGGTGCAGCCGCCCGAGGGCGGGTTGAGGAAGACAAGCTACATCCGGTGCGAGGATATCAGGTCAATCGCCAAAGAGCGGCTCGGAAGTCTATGGGGCCGGGTTTCGCCGCAGACGATGGCGGCGGTAGAAGACCGGGTGCGAATCCTGCTGGAACTCTGACACTCGCATAGGACCTGCGATGTTCTTATAATTCATGGTCATGCGTGCGATAGAATTCGAGACTCGGATCGACTCCTCAGGGCAACTCAGAATCCCCGACGAAGCGGCAGGCTCCCTGCCAACGGGCTGTCGCGCCAGGGTCATCCTCCTCTTGGAAGATGATGAGGCCGACACAAAGGCCAACTGGGATCGTGTCGCTGCGCGAAGCATTTCAGAGTATTACTGCCCCGGGGATGCCATTTATGACGACTACCCGCGCCGGTGAGATCTGGTTGGCCCAAGTGGAGTTCGCCGACGGCACACGTCAAAACCTCGCCCCGTGCTGGTTCTTTTCACAGAGCATCAGGATTCGGTGCTCGCGGTCGTTACCTCTGCAGTTCCACGAACTCCACGAGATGTCGCCCTGATTGACTGGCAGGCCGCCGGTCTGCGTTCACCATCAACGGCCCGCCTGGACAAGCTGGTCACCATGAGCCATCAGAGACTCTGGGCAAAGCTCGGCAGTCTCACCGCACAGGACTGGCAGCGTGTGGCCGATTCGTGGAATCGAGAAATGAAGCTTTAGCCGGCTACCACCGCCGACTTGATCGCAGCTTTCTCCGCAGCACGTCCCGGGCCAGTGTCACCGCCACCTCGCGTTGCAGCGGCGTGAGGATCTCCTTGAGGCGGCGATGGACCCTCGGGCCGATCAACCCGATAACCACCGCAACTCCGGCGAAACTCAGGCCTGTGATCACCGGACGCAAGATTCGCTCGGCTGGAAGTCGGCCGAGAATCTCCAATTCATGCAAGAACCAGGGTGAAAGCAGCAAGCCCGCCACCAGCGCCGACAATCCCAGGCCGTAGAGATGATAACGCCGTAAGGCGTCGCTCCAGCCGGGCTTGCCCAGGCAAGATGCACGGAACCGCTCCATGGAGATGGCCCAAATCATCATGGCAACGACCATGGGCACCCCCATGCAGACAAATACTCCTGAATCGAACCCCCTCTCCATGGCCATAGTAAAGACTATCAGGATCAGCAAAGGGATCGCGCACAGCACCATCCCCACACACACGGCCGGGGCGGTTTCCATACGGTGAAGCTGCGCGGAGATAATCTCGGCCGGCAGTTCCAGGTCGCCCATCGGGTTGAGATACCCGCATTCCGGGCAGCGGCGCGGGGCGCCGGAGAGGCCGCGCAGGTTGTAGCCGCATTCGAGGCAGTAGAGGTCGATGTCGTCCTGCGATTTCCGGGCAGGTTATGGATTGGGTTCGCCGCTCATCTCAATTCTCGCCCCCGCATGAAGCAACGTCGAACTCCGACATCTTTTTCGAGGAGGCTTCCGCGAGCATCAAAGCCTGTCCCTTCTGTTTTCGTAATTCGTTCCTCGCCCGGTGCAGGGCCTCGGTCTTGAAAAGCGGATCCAGCAGGCGGCCGAGCCAATCCAGTCCGCGACTTAGAAAAAGGCAATTGAGAACGAGTCCGGCCAGAAAAACGGCCATGACGGCCAATGACTGATTCCGGAATCCCCATTGTCTCAAAATCCCGTCGAGTTGGCCTGCCACGAAGGTGCACAGGAGCAGCCCAACTACCTGATAGAGCAGGAACGCGGACGCCCAACCAAGGCGTGCCCGGCAGGACGAACGGAACTTCAGCATTCCGTAAACCCACAGGGAGGGAAAGATGATGGCCACGAGGAGGAAGGCGCGGCTCACGATGAACCCGGCAACCAATATCGGCGCCGCTAAAACGATGCCGAACAGACAAACGACGAGGCATAACATCGGCGTCGTCTTGAGTTGCCTGAGATGCTCACGAACGAAGGTATCAGGGACGGGAAAATCCTCGACCGGGTTGAGAAAACCGCATTCAGGGCAGCGGCAGGGATCGCCGGAGAGACCGCGCAGGTCGTAATCGCACTGCAGGCAGTAGAGATCAGCACCCCCCGCCTGTGCATTCGGAGCAGGAATGGGAGGCTGCTCACCCATGCCGGCCAATGTATCAGCTATCGGCCGGTCATTCACTCCCGGCCAGTTCCTCCAGCAGCTTCACGCTGGCCGAACAGCCCAGCCGGCTGGCGCCCGCTTCGAGCATGGCTTTGGCCGTCTTGAGGTCGCGGATGCCACCGGCCGCCTTGACCTTGACGGGCGCGGAGTGCTTGTGCAGCAGCCGCACGGCCTCGACCGTGGCCCCGCCGGCCGGATGGAAACCGGTGGACGTCTTCACGAAATCCGCCTCGGCCTCGGCCGCGCACCGACAGCCGGCGATAATCTGCTCTTTGGTAAGGGCGGCCGTCTCCAGGATCACCTTGAGCGTGTGCTGGGGGCTGGCCGTATGTACCACGTGGGCCACTGCGGCGATGTCGTCGCGGACCAGGCCCGTGTTGCCGGCGATCAGGTCGCCGACGCGGATGACCATATCGATTTCCGTCGCGCCGTGGTCGATGGCCCGGCGAGTCTCCTCTGCCTTGATGGCCGTCACGTTGGCCCCCAGCGGGAAGCCCACCACGGTGGCGATCAGCACCGGCGAGCCAAGCAGGCGTTCCCGACAGCGCTCCACCCAGATCGGGTTCACGCACACGGCCACAAAGCCATGCTCCAGGGCCTCATCGCAGAGCCGGTCGATCATCGCCGGCGTGGCCTCGGGCTTGAGAAGAGTGTGGTCGATTTTGGAGGCTAGTTCCTGTGGGGTCATGGTGATCCTCGTTTGGGGTTGAGCAGGCTTTGTCGGTCCGATCGGTCCGATCCGTCGGATCGGTCTGATCGGTCTGATCCACTGGCCGGGCGCGTCCCCCGGCACGCGGGGTAACCTGGGCAACCCCAGAATGGCTCGCCCGCGCGGGCCCCCTTTCGGGCTATCCGCCAGCGCATCAACTGGCCGCAATGAGGGCAAAGGGGTACAGGTCCTTCCGGCTTGACCGGCGGCTCTGACCGGACTGGCGGCTTGTATCGGGGCCGGCCCAGGGGGTGGACTTGATGGCGACGCTCCTCAATTCTGGCCGCCGCCAGACGCTCGCTGTAGCCGCCCTCGTGGATGAAGCTTCGCTCCAGGGCGGCGATCTGCCGGTCAAGCAGGTAGTTGGCCTGGTGGATGAGGCAGATGATCGCGTTGGCCACCACAGCGGGGTCAGGATGCGTCAGCCAGGGAGCGTAGAGATCGCTGTCGGACCGATCGGTCGGATCGGACGGATCGGTCGGATCGGTCCGATCCAGCCGGCGGGCGACTGCCCGGACCGCCTGGGCCTGCGGGGCGTCTTTCGCCCACTGGGCCTGACCTCGCTGGCGGAGGAAGTCCTCGTAGTCGAGAAGCAGTTCGTCGAGACTGGCCCTGGCCACATTCACCAGGCGCAATTCGGTCTGACTTGAGGTTGCCGAGGCCCGGCTGCCTTCCGCGATGTTCTGCCGACCACTCCTGGCTGCCTGCACCATCTGATCCACAGTCCGCGAGCGCTGATCCAGAAACCGCTCGCAGAAGGACACGGTGGCGTCGTAGATAACCGTCGCCGCCCGGAAACTGCGCAGCTTGCGATAGCCGCCGCTGGGTCGCAAGGTCTTTGGGGTGGTCGAGCGGACGGATCGGTCCGATCGGTCTGATTGAGGGCTGCTCATGGTAAGCCTCCCGGTTGTGCCCCCTCGCCAATTGCGTTCGCTGCCCATTCTCGGTCTGATCCGTCCGATCCGTCCGATCGGTCCGATCGGTCTGATGAGGCGCCCACCACGGCAATTGCCCAACGGCCAGCCCTCTTATCCGTGCCTGCCGCGCTCGCGCGGACTGGTGACCGGGGCGAAGCGGAGCTGGTAGTCAGCGAGGTACCCCTTCTTCTGGAAACACTTGAGGGCCTCCTCGACTGACGGGAAGACGTCGTTAGCCGTCTTGGTTACGAACGGCGAGGGTTCGACCTTGGGCTTCCACACCACGTAGACCTCCTTGGTGGTTTCGTAAGCGTGGTGCAGTTCGCGTTCGACGCCGCTGGAGAGGCCCGGCTTGCCGTTGGGCATCTCCGGCACATAGCTGACGATCATGTCCGACTGGTCGATCAGCTTGAAGTCGCGGGCGTAAATCTGGGCGTCGATGTCATGGGCCACGGCGGTCACTTCGTCCACCTGCAGGGTCATCGGCTGCCCGTGGACCTCGATACTGAACGACTTCTCGCCGCGCTGGGTGGCCGCTCCGGCTTCGAACAACAGCCGCTTTTCGTCGAGGTCGCCGGGGTCGAAGGTGATGAAATGCTCGGCCAGCGTGTCGCGGAAGGCATCGATCTCAGCCAGCACGCCCGGCATGTCCATCACGTGGGTCATGGGGAATGACGGGTATACGCGCTTGCGCTGCGGCTCGAACATGAGCCGGTAGACCGATCCGGCGGTGTCGCGCTCAACGCCGCGGGCAATCACGTAGAACGACCCATGCCCGCGAAGGATGCGCGAGAGGATCTCGGTGGCGAGAACCTCCTCCTCGCGCCAGACGAGGATATCCTTCAGCGAATGCGGAACGTCGTGGTCGCGGACCAGGCGTTGGTGGACCGAATCCACGTTATCCACCAGGGTGAAATAGAGGTTCGCGTTGAGTTCCATCAACTGGTCGTGGTCGAACGCGGGGAACAGGCCATGCTTCCAACGGAAAGTGGCGTGGGTATTGACCAGCAGGTTCTCGACCTTGTCGGCCAGCCGGAGGATGTCTTTGAAGACAGATCGGCGAATGGCATCCAGCCGGTTGCGAGGCAGATCAAGAATGCGCCCGGGCACCACGTCGGGGGCTTCCCGGTACATCATGTCGCCCACGTGGGCAACGGCCAGCTCCTTGCCATGGGCACGGGCGATCTCGGCCACACGCTCGCAGAAAGGTTTCTTCTCCACCCCCACCTGTCCGGTTATGACCGCACGGACTCCGGTATGCCTGCGGTCCGGGAACAACCTGCCCGTGTTCAGCAACGACATCGCACCATCTCCAAGCCAGATAAGACAATAGACAATGTACGGTTAGCGGGTGGTACGGGCAAGCCCAGCCTTGGAATGCGACGGCTTGCGGGCCCCTTCCAGACGGTCGGCCCACTGACGGACTGATGCGGGCGAAGAGTCTTCCGACCGGTTAAAATGGTTCCCCATGGCTGAAAAGGCTGACATGCTCGTTCTGACCTGTCCTGGCTGTGGCCAGCAGGTCAGCGCGCATCCCGACCAGATCGGCCAGCCGGTTGAATGCCCCTTGTGCCACCATGCCTTCAAGGTGCAGCCTCCGCCACCGCCGCCTTCGACCAGTGGTGGCCGGCTGTTTCATTTTCAGTGTCTGCGTTGCGGCTCCATCCTGGAGGCCCGCTCCGGACAAAGCGGGCAGCCCGGCAAGTGCCCCACCTGTGCAGCCGTCTTTGTCGTGCCGGAGATGGATCCCCGTACCGGTCTGGCCCGGGGCGATGCGGACCCCGGCGATGACGGGGAGAACCCGACGCCGGTTCATGCCTACGCCGCGGCCGGGGCTATGGCTCCCAGGCTGGTTCGTCACGAGGACGACACGCTGGTCATCGAGTGCCCCCGCTGCGGCGGGGAATCGGCTGTCACCGCGAACAACTGCCTCAAATGCGGCCTGCCGTTCACCATGGCGGGGGTCAGTGCGACGGCCATCACCACCACCTCGGGCCTGGCCAATACCGCCCTGCTGCTGGGCCTGGCCGGCCTGCTGGGCAACATCTGCTTCGGTCTCGGGGCCGTCTTCGGCCTGATCGCGATCATCGTCGGAATTTCGGCTCTCACCCAGCGGCACCCCCGCAACACGACCGCGGCGGTCGGCGGAATCGTCGTGGGAGCCATAGACTGTCTTCTGGGCCTGACGATTTGGATGAATATGTGAGCTGATGAGTTTTCTGACTACGATCATCGAATGGGAAGGGCCGATTATCGACGTTCGGCCGCGCTATTGGGCCGCCCACCAGGCGGCGGTCAAGGCGGTGGGTTTTCAGGGGCCGCCGGAGAACGAGTTCTGGCGGCTGCATCGGACGGGCGCCCCCGATGGAATGATGGTGCCCTACGGTAAGCCGCATCACGTGGCCGAGTACACGCGCCTTCGCAACGAGCAGATCAACAGCACCGAGCTGATGGCCCTGGACCAGCTCCAGCCGCGGGTCATCGAGAATCTGAAGGTGCTCAAGAGCATGGGCGTCTGCCACATGGTAAGCCTGTGCCAGAACCGGGACGGAATCAACGCGACGCTCAACCGGCTCGATGTGTGGATTTACTTCGAGCAGAAGCGCGCCCTGCCGCAAGACAGCGACCGGCGGGTGGCGGCGATCCGCGAGTTGATGGGCGGCGGGCGAACGCTGGCGGTGGCCGGCACAGTGCCGTTCGCGTTCGCGGCGAATGAGGCCGGCTGCCGGGTGGTCGGCATCAGCAGCGGCCCGACGTTTCCGAAGTTTCTGCGCCAGGTGGGCGTGGACGTGTTCTACGAAGATCTCGATCAACTCACCGACGCGCTGGCCCGCCATGCGCCGGAACTCCAGCGGATCGGAATCGTGTGACCACAGGGCTTTTTGCGTGGCGGTCGGGCTTCGTACCGACCATCGACCAGGGACCGGAACGGCCGGTACAGAGCCCGGCCGCTACAACCGCTGGAGGAGCCTAGCCGCTACAGCCGCTGGAGGAGCCTGGCCGCTACAGCCGCCGGAGGAGACCGGCCGCTACAACCGCCGGATGGAACGACGCAACGTCACTTCGCGCCATTCGCCACGGGCACGTCCCGCCGGTTAACGGATCGCTGGAAGATGCCGAAATCGTTCAGGTTCACCAGGCCGTCACCGTCCATGTCGGCGAAGTTCAGGGGATCGACCGCGCTGATCGCCCCGTCAGGACCGGGGGACATGGTGAGATTCGCCCGGAATATCCTCAGGTCTGCCTGATCCACGTCGCCATCAAGATCCAGATCGCCAATCATCACCGGCAGCCCAACGGCCATGGCATCAAGCCCGAAGCTGTCCACATCCTCGACCGGCGCAAAAGCCGCCACCAGGTCAAAGTTCCGGGCCACCACGTAGCCGGCCGTCGAGAGCAGGTCGCCGTCACTGATCGGTCCTAACCTGGCATCCTGGAATCCGACCTCGGTGGAAAACCAGATTTCCGTATTGGAGCGCAGGATCACCGCATCCAGGCCGTAGTCAACGGCCGCCGATTTCATCGCCGGATTGTGGATCTGGAAATTACGCAGGAGGTCCTGGTTGCGCAGGGCGATCACGCCGCGATCCGAAAGCAGATCGCCGCGCCTGACCACTTCGCCCAGCCGCTGCGAGAAAAAGTCCGTCGTGGTCGAGAACAAAAAGGATCCGTTGGGCGCCCGCGTGATCGCATCCAGTCCCGCTTCCGTCACCGGCGGCATGCGCTCAAACTTCGCGAGCAGTTGTTCGTTGGTGCGCACGATAGCACCGGATTCCGAGAGCAAATCGCCGTGCTGAAGCCAGGTGGAGAGTGTTTCGCTCCAGATCGGCGCGGTCGTCTCCTTAAACGAAAACCAGATCGCACCCCCTGGAGCGAGCATCACCGCATCCAACCCCAAAGGCGGAACCGGCGGCATAATCCCCAGCCTGCCCGCCAGCTCACCGTTGTACCGCACCACCTGCCCTGTCCAGCTCAGCAGGTCGCCGCCACCCACTTGCGTGACTGCGTCGGGCCGGCCATCCGGGCTTCCGACGGTAAAACTCGTTTCGGTTGAAAACCAGATATCCACCCCGAACGGCGGGAGCCAGGCCTGATCGGTCTTGATAATCTTCGTTCCCTTGAGCCCGAAAGCCGTCCCTCGGGACACCGACCGTTCCCGGGCACTGCCGGCCGTCTGCGCCACAGCGGGCAGACTCGCCGCCAGAACCACCAGCACAGCCAACCACGCTTCCCGACGCCGTATGTGTATGGATCTCATGCGACAGACACCTCCCGAAGTGTCCCCCCGGCCTGACGGTGACGGATTAACGACCGTGCCGCCTCCCGCAGAGCAGCTAACGATTGAGCGCGACAGCGCAGAGCGAGCCATTTTTCATGGCGGCCGGGCTCCGTACCGGCCGTTGGACCCATAAACGACCGGTACGGAGTCCGGCCGCTACGAGCGCGCGCTGTGGTGTCAGGCAAGCTATCGGAAGAATGATACCGGACGATGAGATACCGGTGCAAAAACAGCTTATTCCAGCCGGCCCGTCACTTCATCAATGGTCTGAATAGCATTCCCTTCCAGGCGGTTGTTCACGAAGACATAGAGGGTACGTTCGTTATCCATTGCCACTTTGATCAGTCGTTGCATGGCCTCCCGGCCTTCGGGGTAGGGTTGCTGGACGCGCTCATAGGGCGCAAGTTCCGCTACCGCCTGGCTATACGTCCGACCCGGCGGAAGCAGGAAGCGAGCTACGGCGTGCCGGGCAGTGAAAACGCCGGGAATGTTCAACTGCTCCCCCACCGGCGGCATGCGCGTCCAACTGTTGAAGCAATAGGCCACACCATGCCCGCGCAGGCAGTCCAGGAAACCGCTCGCGGGGCTGAGGAAATCAGGGTTTCGCACCTCCACCGCAAAGCTGAACCGGTCGGTAGGCAGGCGGGAGAACATCTGGTCGAGTTGGGCCACGAATTGCCGCGGTTCGGCCATGGGGCCTTCGCGGATGGTCCCGAACTCGAAGATGAGCGGGCCGAGCTTGCTGTAGAACCGCTCCAGCGGGCGAAGCAATTCTTCCTGCACCAGAAGCGGGTCCATGAAACGCGGGTTGATGAGCCCCGCGCGCCTGCCGTATCGCGGCAGATCCGGGAACCGCTCGACAGTCACGTCCTCGGGCACCTTGAGGCTGAAGCGAAAATCGGCCGGCACGGCGGCGAAAATCTGCCGCCACATCTCCAGCGTGGGAAACTGATAGAACGCAAAATCGCCGCAGACTGTGGGGAAGATCCTGGCGTACTCTTCGAGACACTCGTCATTGAACTTCTTCTTGGAGAACTTGCCACGGGTCTGATAGCGATTGGGGTTATAGATCTGGCCGAGCCAGCCCGGATATTTCCAGCTCGACGTGCCAACAAAGACGCCCATGCGGGCCAGTCGCTGCATGCGAGCGGCCAGCGGAGCCGTCTCCTTCAAGATCGCCACCGGCGAGCGCGGCTGCCCGGGCTCGTCCCAATCGAAAGCAAGCTGTTCGTTGAACATCGCAGGGCCCTCAGGTTTTCACCTCGCTCGGAGCCGTGGCGCGTCCACCTTGCATCCTTCGCCGCCGCAGACCGGATCGGCAGAGCCGACACAATTATTTTCCCCTCATTAGTTTAGCCCCCTCCCGGTCCAGAAACGGCCCGCCTTCGGGGGGCAGACATCTTGTCCGCCCGCTCTCGGGGGGCGGGCATCCTGCCCGCCTTCGGGGGAAGGCATCCTGCCTGCTTCGGCACCAGACCGGTCCACTGGCAGCGGCCAAAGCCCGGACGCCGGCCACACGGCTCACATTTTCAATCCCTTCCTCAACTCCTCCGATCCTCCCGGCCGATCCATTTTACGCTTGAATGTTCGGTTTTTGTATGGTATATATTCTAAGGAGGTCGTTTGAGGAGGGGTGAATCTGGGCCGGGCCTGCCGACCGGGCGGGCAAGGCCCACAGGGCACATAAAGCCTTCACCTTATCTATCCGGCGTGGAAACGACCTCGCCGCAGGAGGGACTGCGGTTTTTCCAATACACACAGGTAGTGGCCGGGCGGAGCCTGCGCCACCCGGAGCCACCAAACGGGAGACGGGCCTCCTGTCACCTTCGGAGGGCGGACATCTTGTCTGCTTTCGGAGGGCGAGCGTCTCGCCCGCCTTTCGGGGGGCGGGCATCTTGCCCGCCTGATCTCGGAGGGCGGGCATCTTGCCCGCCTTCAGGGGGTGGGCATCTTGCTCGCCTACTCCCGGAGGCAGACATCTTGTCCGCCTTCCGCACCGGGGGCAGGCATTCCGCCCGCCTGCGTTGCACGGCCATTCCCCGTGCATGGGGAAGGACAGGCAACTTGCCGATCCCGGCGGCAGCGCGCGCCTTGGGCCCGCCCTGCCCACAGAGAACAGGCATTCCGTCCGTCGTGTCCCCGGCCGGTGGCATGGGAGTGATCGAAGATGGAGAGAAACAGAGTGTGAGTGATGGAAAAGATCATCGTTTGCGTCTCTCGATCTCTCCATCTCTCACACTCTCCATCTGGGATGACTCCCGGTCCTCCGTGGTGAAGTTGTCATGCGCGCAGCGTGGGGGTGCAGCATGTTTGAGTTACCGGTGATTCCTGCCGGCTGGCCGGTGGATGCCAGTGAAGGCTGTGTCGTCTTCGATCCGTCCGCCCTGTTTCGGGTGACGCCGCGAACGTTCGCGTTGCGGGTTCGCGGGCAGTCGATGGTCGGCGCCGGCATTTGCGATGGGGACGTGGTCATTGGCGAGTTCACGCCGGAAGCACGCCCGGGAGCCATCGTGGTGGCCCTGATTGACGGGGAATCAACGCTCAAGCGGCTGGTCATGCACCACGGCCGGCCGTATCTGAAAGCCGAAAACCCCAACTGGCCGCAGTTGGTGCCGCTGTCGGAGCTGGTGGTTCAGGGGGTGGTGCATACGTTGGTAAGGAAGGTGAGGTGAGTTGTAAGCGGTCAGCGATCAGCTTTCAGCAGTCAGCTCTCAGCGGTCAGCTTTGGCTACCGGCAGCTTTTGAGCAGGGAGAACACGATGAAGGACTTCAAGGATCTGAAAGTCTGGCAGAAGAGCCACCAGTTAGTGCTCTCGGTTTATAAAGCCACTACTGGTTTCCCGAGAGAGGAGATTTACGGCCTGACCAGCCAGATGCGGCGAGCAGGGGTCTCTATCCCGGCCAACATTGCAGAAGGCTGCGGTCGAGGCGGCGATGCCGAACTGGCGCGTTTCCTTCAGATTTCGATGGGCTCTGCCAGCGAGTTGGAATACCTCCTGTTGCTGACCCATGATTTGAACTTGCTCAACGCAATCTGCTATGAGCGTCTTGCCACACATGTGACAGAAGTCAAGCAAATGCTCGCACCCTTCATCCAAAAGCTGAAAGCTGACTGCTGACTGCTGATTGCTGACCGCTGATCGCTGAATGCTGACCGCTGATCGCTGACCGCTACACAACACCATGCGTGCCATTCTCCACTTTGACGCCGACGCCTTCTTCGCCTCCGTCGAGCAGGCGGCTGACCGTTCCTTGCGCGGGCGGCCCATCGTGGTGGGCGGGCTGCATCGCGGCATCGTCGCCTCGGCCAGCTATGAGGCCCGTCGGTACGGCATCTACACGCCCATGCCGGTGACGGCCGCCCGGCGGTTGTGCCCGAAACTCATCGTCGTCCCGCCGCGTTTCGAGCTGTACGAGCAGTTTTCCGCCCATATCTTCGGCCTGGCCGGTGAAATCACCCCCATCGTCGAGCGCCAAGGCGTGGACGAAGGCTATCTCGACCTCACCGGCACGTCGCGCTGCCTGAAACGCGACCCGGTGGAGGCCGCCGCGAAACTGCAACGCGACGTCAAGGACTGGCTCAAGGTCACCATCTCGCAGGGCGTGGCCCGCACCAAGCTCCTCTGCCAGATTGCCAGCAAAAAGTTCAAGCCGGAGGGGTTTACAGTGATCCCCCCCGACCCGGCCGAGGAGCTGGGCTTCCTGCACCCCTTGCCGGTCAAATGGCTGCCCGGCATCGGCCCGGCCCACGAACGGCTGTTGCAATCGGCCGGCCTCACGCGGATCGGCCAGGTGGCCCGCATGCCGGTGGAATGGCTCTCCGAGCTGGTCGGTTCATCGGCCCGCGGCCTGCGCGATTTCGCCAACAACATCGACGACCGCCCGGTGGTGACCAACACGCCGGAGGCCCTCTCTTACGGCCATCAGGAGACCTTTCAGGAGGACACCACCGACGCGGCGTTTGTGGATGCCACGCTGCGCCGCCTGGCGGATGAGGCCTTTTCGCGTCTGCGCGCCGACGGCCGGCAGATCCGCACGGTGACGGTCAAGATCCGCTACACCGACATGGACGAGCACCAGGGCCAGATGAGCCTCAAGGAGCCGACCGATGTGGCGGCGGACGTCTACCCGCTGATCTCGAAACTTTTGCAGCGTCTGTGGGACCGCCGGGTGCGTATCCGCATGGTCCAGGTGCGGCTCTCAAACGTCTACACGGGTTTCAGCCAGCTCGACCTGTTCGGCGTCAGGCAACGCCGGCGCGATCTGGCCATGGTCTGCGATCAGATCCGCGAAAAATTCGGCCCGCGCGGGGTGATGCGGGCGCATGATTGGGTGCTGGAAGGGGCGAGGGACGAGGGCCGAGGGGCGAGGGATGGAGCGAAACCAGCGCGGAGCGCGAGCGAGGGGTCACGTGGGCAACGAAAAGCAAAGGAGGAATATGTATTCTCGCGGGGATGAAGGGTTGTGTGCTACCACCATGCGAGCCAATCCACGTCTATGGATTCGTGGGCCGAGACGGAGGATTCTCGCCATGAACAGGTCTGAACCGATTGCGTCGGTCTACGACACGATGAGGATGTTGCTCCTCCTCCTTGCGAAACCGCTCGGCCATTTTATGAATATCCCCGCCGCACTCCTGGGTAATCTGAGCACCATGTCGGCGCATTTCTTCAACTACAGGATCAATGTTCATCAGAACGCCTCCTACGTCATGGGCTCCAGCATAAGCTCCTCGGGCGAGCAGATAATCGGAGATACAAGGTGCAACCGCCGATTCAAAACCTCAATATGAGTCCTTTTAGTCGCGTTGGCCAGATGAGCATAGTTCCAGGTCACCAGCTATTCTATTTCGTGCACCGAGGCAAAAGCCAGATGAAAGGCATCACGCCGATTATTGCTAAGCATCGCCAAGTTCCGGACGTAAAACTCAGCGGCCTGCTCAACCTCCTCGACGGTTCTGAGCAATGGAAAATCTTTGACAAGCTCAAGCCGCTTCGCAGCCCGATCCGGGTCGCCTGCAGCCAATTCGTCAAGCACCACCCGGGAGATGTAAACATCGAACCGGGGCAAGTCATTTGCCCACCACTTTCGAGTGATCAAGTGCCTGGCGTGAACTATTGGATCTGGCCCCTGTTCAAGCCAACAACTCGGCACGGAAGAATCCAAGTAGATTGTTGGCTTCATGACATACAGTTTAGCCCCATTGAGCCCCCAATGGAAACAACTCAATGGCCGTAAAAGATATTACCCAACGAACCCAACCCTGGCCGGTGCGAGAAGCATGTATGTCTCCCTCCATAACCGCTCCGCCTATTCCTTCGGCACGGCCCTGACCACGCCGGTGCAACTGGCGGCCTTCGCCTGTGAGCAGCGGATGCCCGCAATCGCACTTACCGATCTGCACGGGCTCTATGCGGCCGTTGAGTTTCAGCAGGAATGCCGTGCGGCGGGCGTCAAGCCGATCTTCGGGGCGGAGATGGTCCTGACCGACGGCCTCACGGTCACTCTGCTGGCCCAGACGCCGAAAGGCTACGGCCACCTGTGCCGGCTGATCTCGCGCCATCATCTGCAAGGCGCAAGCACGGCCGACGTGTGCGAATACACAGAAGACGTCATCTGCATCATCGGCGGGTGGCCCACCTCTTCGGAGGTGGGTTCACGATTTTTAGCACCGAAGACGGGATGGGCGACAGAGACGCTCCCATCTGCACGATGGACAGGATCCACCATGCGCACCACGGGGGCGACAGAAAACGGCCGGTACGGAGCCCGGCCGCTACACATGCTTCGCGAGGCCTTCGCCGGGGGGCTGTATATCGAACTCGCCATCCACCGTCCTGAGGACGTCCCCATCGCCCGCCGTCGTGCGGTCTGGGCCGACGCCATGAATATCCCCGTCGTGGCTACCTGTGAATCGCGTTGCGTCAAGCGCGAAGAGATGCGCATGCTGCGGGCGCTGGCCTCCATCGGCACGCTCACGCTGCTGGACCGTCCCCATCCCGACAAGCCCGAGGGTGTCTGGCACCTGCGCACGTCCGCCGAAATGCAACATCTGTTCCGCCGCCGGCCGGACGCGTTGGCCAATACGCTCCGCATCGCCGAGCAGTGCAACGTCCTGCTCGACCTCGACCGCAACCGCTTTCCAAAATTCACCAGCCCCGACGGCCGGTCGGCCATGGAGCATCTTCGCGAACTGTGTGTGGCCGGTTGCCGTCGCCGGTATGTCGAACAGCCGCCGCCTAAAGGCATGGGCGGCCGGCGGCCCACGCTGGATGAAGCCCTGGCCCGCCTGGAGCGCGAACTGGTCATCATCGACCAAGTCCACTACGCCGAATACTTCCTGGTCTTCCACGAGATCGTCGAATATTGCCGGAGCCGGGGCATCGCCACCCTGGCCCGCGGGTCGGCCGCCGACTCGCTGGTCTGCTACGCCCTGGGCGTCAGCCACGCCTGCCCGTTCCGCTTCGACCTGCCCTTCGACCGCTTCCTCAACGCCGAGCGGGCCAGGTTCAGCAAGATGGCCGACATCGATCTCGATCTGCCCTGGGACCGGCGCGACGAGGTGATCCGTTGGGTCTACGATCGTTGGGGTCACGACAGCGTGGCCATGATCGGCTCGCCCAACACGTTTCACGCCCGCGCGGCCATCGCCGAACTGGGGAAAGTCTTCGGCCTACCCGCCCATGAGGTCCATCAAGTCACCCGGCGCCTACCCTATACGGCCGTCCACAATTTGCCGCGTTATCTCGCGCGTTCGCCCGAGGCCCGCGAACTCCCGATGGACGACGAGCCCTACCGAACCATCCTGCGGATGGCTTTCGCCCTGGAGGGCCTGCCCCGGCACTGGGCCATGCATCCCTGCGGGCTGGTCGTCTCGCCCGAGCCGCTGACTGATCTGGTGCCCGTGCAACCCTCTCCCAAGGGGCCTTTGGTGGCCCAGTACGACATGGACGCCATCGAGACCCTGGGCTTCATCAAGATCGACCTGCTCGGCCAGGCCGGCCTGTCCGTCCTCCGCGACGCGGTGGCCGAGATCGAGCGCACCGAAGCCCGGGGGGTGGGCATCTTGCCCGCCTCGAGTTCCAGGGCGGTTTCCACTTCCATAGTTCCGCGAGCCCCCCTGCAGGAACGGCCGGTACAGAGCCCGGCCGCTACAGAAGGAGAGAACGCTTCCGTGGAATGCGGCACGAGAGGCACGCCCTTCATCGATCTCGAACGCGACGTGGACTATTCCGACGCCGCCACCTGGGACTTGATCACCACCGGCAACGCCCGCGGCGTGCACCACATCGAATCGCCGGCCATGACCAGCCTGCTTCAGCAATGCAACTGCCGCGACATCGACTGCCTCACCGCCATCGTGGCCATCATCCGCCCCGGCGCGGCCAACCAGGGCAAGAAAGAGGTTTTCGCCCGCCGGCATGCCGGCCGGGAGGCCCCCACCTACGCCCATCCATCGGTCCGCCCGGTGCTGGAGAAGACTTACGGCCTCATGGTCTTCGAAGAACACATCCTGCAAATCGCCACCGAGTTCGCCGGCCTCAATCTCGGCGAGGCCGACGTGCTTCGTCGGGCGCTCAACAAAGAGAATCGGGCCATGATTACCGAGATGGGAAAGAAGTTTGTGGACAACGCCCTGCGACTGGGCCGCACCCCGGCGGAGATCAAAGCCGTCTGGGAGTTGGTCTCAGGATTCTCCGGCTTCATGTTCAACAAGGCCCACTCGGCCGAGTACGCGGTGGAGGCTTTCCAGGGCGCCTGGCTCAAGCTCCGCTGGCCGGCCCACTACCTGGCCGCGATTCTCTCGAATTACCGCGGCTTTTACGCCCATTCGCCGACCCTGCCGCAGATTCTGTATGTGATGGAGGCGTTGCGTCTGGGCATCCGCTTTCTGCCGCCGTGCGCGAACCGCTCCCGCCCGAAGTTCAGCGTGGAGGGTGGGTGGCCCACCTTCTCTGAAGGTGGGTTCACGATTTCTGCGGCTGAAGCGCCGCATCCGGCGGTGGCGTCCGCCGATCCTGTAACCAATAAATCGCGAACCCAGGTTCAGAGAACCTGGGCCACCCGTCCGGGGGGACAAGGGGACAAGGAGACAAGGGGACAAGGAGACAAGGGGATAAGGGGACAAG
>JAAXZI010000098.1 GCA_012719955.1 Phycisphaerae bacterium
CCACTCGCCAGACCGCGCCACAACCGGCCGCCTCGCCATCTACCCGGCCCGCCGCCGACATCCCCGACGAGGCCAACCTGATTGAACGTATCGAAGACTGGCTCGACAACTGGCGCGATCAGGTGAAAAGCCCCCCGGGCTCACCACGTGAGACCGCCGCCGAACATTTGGCGCGTGGCGAATTCGAAAAAGCCGCCAGGGCTTTCGACCACCTGCTGCTTGACGATCCCAACGACCCCGACCTGCTCATGGGCGCGGCTATCGCCCTTTCCCGCCTCAACCGCCACGAAGACGCCCTGCCCCTGCTGCTGGCCGTCCTCGAACGCGACCCCCGGCACATCGCCGCCAGGTACAGTCATGCCGTTACCCTGACCCGCCTCGACCACCGTGAAGAGGCTATTGCCGCCTTTACCCAGCTTCTGGAAGTCTCCCCCAACCACCAGGGGGCCCGATTCAACCTCGCCATCCTGCTCCAGTCCCTCGGCCGCCGCCAGGAAGCCCTGACCGCCTGGCGCAACGTCACCGCCCCCCTCTCCGGCCAGCAGGCATCCCGCCCCACCAGCAATCCGTCGTTCGCCCTCGCACCCGCTCTCATCCCCGAAGCCTGGTTCCACCATGGCGAAGTCGCGATGGACATGTACCAGCTTCAGGAGGCCGAACGCTGTTTCATCGAAGTGACCCGCCTCACCCCTGCCGACGCCCGCGCCTGGTGCAACCTGGGCATCATCCGCGCCACCCTGGCCCGCTGGGACGAGGCCATCGCCGCTCTTGAGGAAGCCCTCCGCCACGAACCTTCCCTGGTCCCCGCCCTGAACCAGTTGGCCTACGTCCACGCGGTCAAATACCGCGACACCGGCCACCCCACGGATGCCCAGAAAGTGCTCGACCTCTGCGCGCGTTCCCTGGCCATCCGCTCCGACCAGCCCAACATCCGCTCCCTGCGCAACGCCCTCCTCGACGCCGGCCGGGAAGCCGAACCCGCCGAGGAGGAACCCTTATCCGCCCCCAAGTAGCATCAAGGGTGGCCCGCGTCCTCCGGACGTGGGTTCACGATTTCTTCGCGGGAAGCGTCCTGGTTGTCGCAAAAATCGCGAACCCAGGTTCAAAGAACCGGTGCCACCCGGCCGCTACCGAAAATGGCCCATTTTCGCTGCAGGGTCCCCTCACTTCAGTCTCGCAGCAGCCGCTCCATCGCCCCCATGATCATCGCTTCCGATCCCGGCCCGCGCCACGCCATGCCCACCTCGTACCCTCCCTCCGTGAAATTCTTCGCCAGCGGAATGTACGCCGGCCCGGCATCCCCATACCCCGCCACCGCCACGAACAACCTGCCGGGCGCTCCATCCCCTTGTCCGCTTGTCCCCTTGTCTCCTTGTCCCCTCGTCCCGATCTCCTGCGCCGCAAGCTGGTACTCGATAAACGGCTCCCCCGGCAGGTGCAGTACGGCCACCCGATTCATCCGCAGGCACGGCAGGTCGATCTTCTTGCCCGCCTCATACCGGTCCCAGTCCGCAATCCCCATCGCCCCCTTGCACTGTGCGGCCAAGCTCGCGCCCCTGGCCCGCATCATGTCCTCGAAATGCTTGCGGCTGTACTCCTCGCGCATGGGCAGATGGAGCGACTCCACCCGCCAGTCGAACGATCGCAGCGGCTCACGCCGCACCGCCTTGAGCGCCGCCTCCATCCCCACGCGCATGCGTTCGGCCAGCACCGGCCGATTGGCCGGCGCCCCATCGTTATACTTGCCCGCGGCCACGTTGCCGGAACACCCGGTAAAGTAGATGTGCGCCGCGCCCGGCACGGCCTTCTCCATCGCCTTCCGCGCCATGCCCACAAAGTCGGCCGACACCCCGCCCTGCCCGTAATAACTCATCGGATGCGTCGCGTAGTAGTACAGCGCCGCGATCAGCGTCTCGCTATCGTACAGCGTGATGCATTTGATCTTCGGATCGATCACGCCTTCGGGTTGCTTGCGGGCCTCGGCATCCTTGCACGAACTGCCCCGCCAGTACTTGACCTTTCCGTCCGGCCCCAGCACCCGCCGGTTGCAGGCCACCTGCGATACCACCCCCTCGCCCGTGCCGATGTGGCTCACCGGGCGAAGCTGGCGCGCCGCCTCGCGCACGGCCGCCGCGCAACGCTGAACCACGTCATCAAACCACTTGGGCTGCAGCGTCCGCACATCATGCCCCTCGCGGGCCGAGATGCGATCCGCCTCCAGGTCGGCCATGACCGCGTCATGCACGTGGATCGTCTGCACGGCCACGCGGTTGGGCCGTGTGCCCGCCGCCTCGGCCAGCGCCTCGCGGAACCGCTCGTGGCACTCCCCGCGGATCCAGCACCAGTCCACCGCGCACAGCACCACCGGCTCCCGGCTCCCCGCGCCGGCCTCATCCCCCGGCACGAGCACAACCCCCTTGGCAAACTGCGGATCAACGATCTCCCTGGCCGGTGTAATCCATCCACCGCACAACGGATGACCGAGCGGCGGCGTGGCGTCAGAACTGAAGGTAGCAGCTTTCATAATGGCTCTCAGCGGTTAGTGGTTAGCGATCAGCTTTCAGCGGTCAGCTATCAGCTTGTTTGTCACGGCCGGTGGGCCGTGTTGTGGGCCGCGGCATTGAGGCTTGCTCCTTGCCGGCGCAAGCCCCTGCTCGCATCGTTTCGCGCGGGGAATCCTTCCCGCACCCTGCAATCTCAATTTAACCGGCTATCCTACCTCCGTAAACCGGGTTTACAATGAGTCCGAGATAGCTTGGCAACGGAGGAACTCTTTGCCCGATCCGAATCGACCTCTATTCACCCCTGAACAGCTCCTTGAAGGCTGGACGCCGCGCCGCGTCGGCCGACGGGTCATCACCCTGGCTCAAACCGACAGCACCAACAACGTCGTCCTGGCCTCCAGCGGCGACCCGGACGCTGACGGCCTGGCCGTCTTCGCCGATTACCAGACCGCCGGCCGTGGCCGGCAGGGCCGCACCTGGCTGGCCCCCCGCGGCGCCAGCATCCTGTGCAGCATCCTGCTGAGGTCCTCAGGGGAGAGGGCTTCCAACCCGCCTGCCATACCAGGAGGGCGGACATCTTACCTGCCTTCAGATTCGGGAGGGCGGGCATCCTGCCCGCCTCGGGATTTAGG
>JAAXZI010000099.1 GCA_012719955.1 Phycisphaerae bacterium
CGGCGGCCGCGCCTGCCGGCGCAGCGCTGGCCAGGGCCTCCGCGGGCGGGGTTGTAACCGCCAGTTCGGGTGGCAGTTCCGTCGGCTGCGTGGCGGTGGACGCTCTTGTGAACGCCGCCGGCAGATCGTTATCCAGCGGGTGGGGTACGAAGGCGTAGGGCTGGGTGTCGTCGGGGCGGGCGCCGGGGTCGTTTCCGCGGGTGGCCGGCCCGTCGATGCACACGTCGGTGGTGGTTCCCAGGGTTTGACGCTGCCGCTTTTCGATCAGGCGGTAGACCTCGCGGTCGGCGTCACGGATGAAAAACTGCTCGCAGCCGCTCATCACGATGCCGAGGCTGAGGACCGCCAGAACGCGGGAGCCCGAAAGATGTTGCCATCGCCGTTGGTTGCGGTCCGGCGATCGCGCCGTGGGGGTGGATTTGCTGGCGGCCATCCTTTGCAGGAGTTTGGGCAAGGGATTTTTCATCAGGAATCATCCTTCGCGCCAGAGTACCGGCCGGCGTCTTGCACGGCCCCGTCCCGATCAATGGAACGTCGCCAGAGTACCGGCGTTGCGGGGTGTGGGCAAGAGGAGAGGCCCCTCTGTTAAGAACCTGCTCTCAAGCCCCCCCCGTGCCCATAGGGTATTCACGGATCGACGCCGCCTGGAGAACCGGCCTTTACGCCGGCCCCGTTGACTCCCGCACAATAAGTGTGGTGGGCAACAGTGCGATCCGTGGCGTCGGCTCCTGGCCATCAACCAGTCGAATTACATGCTGATAGGCCCGCGCGCCCATCTCTTCGAGCGGTTGACGAACGGTGGTCAGCGGAGGATTCAACAGACTGGCCGACTTGGGATCGTCGAAGCCGACCAGGGAAACATCCTTGGGGATGCACAGGTCCATCTGTTGAAGCAGCGTCATGACTTCCAGGGCCAGGTAATAGCCGCAGGCGATGACGGCCGTGGGGCGGTGCCGGCCACGCATGGACTTTCCGAGCCGATCGAGCACCGGCCCGATCGTAGTGGCCATCTCCGCGTTATACACATGCTCGTCCCGTACCTTCAGACCGCTGGCCTCCATCTGGGCCACGTAGCCCTGGAACCGGTGCATGCAGTTCGGTGAATTGAGTGGGCCGTTCACGATCGCAATACGCTCGTGGCCCATTTCCACCAGGTGCCGCACCGCCGCGCGCATCCCCTTGTAGTTCTCGGAGTCCACGCAGTGCAGCGGGGTCCGATCCAGCGAACCGCCGACGACGACCACCGCCTTTTCCCGGGCAGTCAGTTCCAGGCGACTGAAATCATCGTGATAGGGGTGAAAGCACAGGATGCCGTCCGCCTCGATGCTGGCAAGGTCGCTCAGGGCGCTGCGCCGACGAATTATCAGCTCGCCGACGATGTCGCTTTCCTCGGCTGCCCGGTGGATGCCCTCCATCAGGCCCCCGTGATAAAAGTCGCTCAATCGATTGCCCGGGTGGAGCACCAGGACAATGCGGACCTGTGGTCGGGCCGCCACGGAGGCCTCGTAATCGCCTCGGACGAACGTTCCCCGCCCCCGCTCCCGGCGAAGCCAGCCCTCTTCCACAAGGCACTGAATCGCCTTGTGGGCGGTGATCAGGCTCACATTCACACGTGCGCCTATCTCACTGGTACTGGGTAACTTGGAACCAGCAGGAAACTCCCCCCGGCGAATCGCGTCAGCCAGGATGTTCTTAGCTTGTAAATAACGGGGTTCGGACGAATTTTGGTCAACCTTGGGCAAGTCCACAAAAGCCATAACAACTAAATTATATAATATGAGGCTTCCTGTCAAGTCCAGAGGCCTGTTTTCTGTCGTCAAAACGGCCCCAAATGTGTTTACTGTTGGGCTGCCACGCCGGCAGGGGGCATCGACTCCATGGCGGCGGCGGCATCCGCAGTTACAATGGCCCGCTCTGATGAATGGAATCGCGAGATGAATGGAATCATGAATTATTCAGGGCGGCGGGTGGTGGTTATGGGCCTCGGTCACTTCGGAGGGGGCATCGCCGTGACCCGCTGGCTGGTCGAGCAGGGAGCGCAAGTCACCATTACCGACAGCAAGTCGGCCGCCGATTTGGCCGAGAGCCTGTCCCGGTTGGACGGTCTTCCGGTTCGTCAGCGGCTTGGCGGGCATGATCCAGCCGATTTGGACGGCTGCGAGTTGCTGGTCGTCAGCCCGGCCGTACCCAAGGATAAATCCGAGTTTGTCCGCGAAGCCGTCCGGCGAGGTATTCCCCTGAGCAGCGAGATGAATCTTTTCATCGAACGCTGTCCGGCCAAGCGGGTGGTGGGCATTACCGGGTCGGCCGGCAAGAGCACCACCACGGCCATGATCGGGTCCATTCTGACCACGGCCAGTGAAGCCGGCGCCCTTCCGCGGGTATGGCTGGGGGGCAATATCGGACATTCCCTCCTGGGCGATTTGCAGACCATGAGTTCCGAGGATCTGGTCGTGTTGGAACTGTCCAGCTTCCAACTGGAGGATCTTGGAGCTCTTCGGTGGAGTCCGCCCATCGCGGTAATCACCAACATCCAACCGAACCATCTGGATCGGCATGGCACGCTGGAAGCTTACGCGGACGCCAAAATGAACCTGGTGCGCTACCAGTCGGCCGACGGCGTGGTGTTCGTTCATGAGGGCGAGGACGAGGTGGCCCGGCGGGTCACCGCTGTCGGCGCCGGCGCACGGCTGCGGCGAGTGACGTTCCCACAGGAGTTTGCGTCCCATCTGCGCTTGCCGGGGAGGCACAATCGCGACAATGCCGCCGCGGCCATCGCGGTCGCGCGGGCGCTGGGTGTCGCCGATGAGTTGATCAAGCGCGGGATTGAAGCCTTTACCGGCCTGCCGCATCGGCTGGAATTTGTGGCCGAGCGCGACGGCGTGCGTTATTACAACGACTCCAAGTCCACCACCCCCGAGTCTACGCGCATTGCGCTGGAGGCCTTTGACGAGCCGGTGGTCATGCTCGTGGGCGGCTATGACAAGAAGATCCCCCTGGACGGCATCAGCCGGCAACTGGCTGCCCGCGCCAAGCTGACGATCTGCTATGGGCAGACCGGGCCGGCTTTCCACCGTGAGATCACCGCGGCGGGGGGGCGTGCGGAGAGAGCCGACAGCTTCGAGGATGCGGTGGCCAAGGCCCGAGCGGCGGCCGTGCCGGGTGACGTGGTGGTCCTCTCCCCGGCTTGCGCAAGCTATGACATGTTCAGCAATTACGAAGAGCGCGGGGCGCTCTTCCGCCAGTACGTGCAAGCAGGCTGAATACCCTCAACCCCCGCGTTGTCAGTAGTCAGCCCATTGCGCCGGCTTCTCAGGCGGCGACCACGGGCGGGCCAAGGGGCCATCAGGCCGAGCGGTTGCGTGTAACAAGCTGATGGGCCAGCCGGGTGGGCTCGGGAAGTCGATACTTCGTGACACACTTCAGGACAATGGCGATCGCGTTTTCGAGGGTGACGCGATGGCCGACGCTCACGTAAATGGGGCGCACCCCCGTGCGGGTACGAAGCACCGCGCCGATGATCTCTCCCCGATGCACAAGTGGCGTGTACGAGCCGGCTTCCAAGGGCGGTTCGTCGTGCTCGCCGATGAGGCGGCTTTTGGCCGCCCCGATGGTGGGGCGGTCCAGCAACAGGCCGGCATGGCTGGCCAGGCCGATCCGACGAGGGTGGGCATAGCCCTGCCCGTCGAACATGAAGACGTCGGGGGTAGACCGCAGCTTGCGGACGGCGGCGAGAATGGCCGGTATTTCGCGGAAGCTGAGCAGGCCGGGCACGTAGGGGAAGCGAACGGGTTTCCAGGCCAGCGTCTCCTCGACGACGGTGCGTGTTTCAAGGTCATAGACCACCAGGCCGGCAAGACAACGCTGGTTGTCGGGGCTGAAGGCTAGGTCGGCGCCCGCCACCAGCCGGACGGGACTGGTCAGCGGCTCGATCCGCACCTGTGGCGCGAGGCGCTGCTGGATGCGAAGCGCGCTTCTGGGCGATACCGGCCAGCGGTGCATGGCAGGGGGGTGTCGCACGGAAGGAGTTTACAACGAAAAGCCGAATGACGAAACCGGGGTCATTCGTCACTGGCCGGCTCGGCGATTGTTTCCACGGGTGTCGATGCCGGCTCGCCCCGGTAGAGATCATTTTCGGCCTCAAACTCCGCCGAGGGCTTGATGGCGTTTAGTTCGCGCAGGGCCAGGTAGGCCGCCTTCTGCTCGGCCTCCTTCTTGGAGGGGCCCCAGGCGCTGGTAAAGCGATGTCCCTGGATAACCACGCTGACCTCGAAGCACTTGCTGTGGTCGGGGCCTTTTTCATCCAGCAGGTCGTATATGGGCGTCGCCGACATCATCCGCTGGGCGTACTGCTGGAGCTGCGACTTGTAATTCCGCTGATGCTCCGATTCGACCGCCTGGGTGATGTGGTGCGAGACCGTCTTAAGGATGAAATTGCGGGTGACTTCCAGATCGTTGCTGTCCAGGTAAATGGCCGCGATGAGCGACTCATAGACGGCGGCGGCCAGAGAGTTGGGCAGGGGGGCCCGCCCGCTCATGCCCTTGCCCAGGAACAGGTACCGGGGCAGGTTCAGCTCGCGCGAGATCTGGGCGCAGGTTTTGCGCGAGACCACCGCCGACTTGATCTTGGTCAGTTCACCTTCCAGATAATCGGGGAACCGCTTGTACAACTCGGCACAAACGACCATCCCCAGGATGGAATCTCCGACAAATTCCATCCGCTCGTTGCTGTGAAGACGACAGTCCGCGCTGGATGCATGGGTCAACGCGGCGGCTAGCAGGGAGGGATCCTTAAATGTATACCCGATCGCCTCCTGCACGCCTTGCAGGGCTTGTGCTTCGGTCACGATGCTACCTGGTTCAAAAGACCAGGCCGGTGGCGAAACTCGCGCCACTCGCGCGACTTTCGCCACAGGCCAGGGGTGGCTCAGCAACCGGTCCAGGTCGCTGGCCGCCTGATTAAAGTTGCCATATCATACATTCGTCCGCTCAAAGGATCAAATTAAGTAAACTGCGCGGGCCGGGGAAAGTATAAAGGAATGTTGTTGCGGGTTTTATAGGATGCAGTTGCAGCCCTCAAGCAATCCGCCTAGATTGGTGGTTCAGATTTTACGGTCTGGCCGCCCACTGGAGACTTACTGTATGGCGAATCGCAGTGTCCTCGGCCGTGCCCAGCTCATCAGGTGTCTGCTGGGTCTCGTGCTGTTTCTCCTGGCTGCTGTCCCGGCCCTGGCCGACTACGACCGTTCGCGCTACATCTCCCCCGATGAGGTTCGCCCCGGGATGAAGGGCTATGGCCGGACGGTCATGTCCGGCAACCAGATCGAAACCTTCCGATTCGAAGTCATTGCCGTCATGAAGAATGCGTTCTACGCCAAACAGGACGTCATTCTCGTGCGCTGCTCCGGTCTGAATCTGGAGCACTCCGGAATTATCGGGGGGATGAGTGGCTCGCCGTGCTATGTGGAGGACGAGGCGACAGGGCAGACCCGCATGATGGGCGCGGTGGCCTACGGCTGGCAATTCAACAAGGACCCCATCTGCGGGGTTCAGCCGATCACCCAGATGTTGCCGATTTCCGGGGTGCGAATGCCCCAGAAGTCTGGGCCGAGCACTCAGCCGGTCGTTGGTGGAAAGGGTAGCCAGGAGCAGCCCGCGGCACGCAGTACGGGCCTTTCGATTGGTGAAATCGTGGGCCGGCGCTGGTCGGAGCCGATCGATGAAGCCTCGCCGCTGAGCGTGCTTAACGATGAGATTGCCCGGGTCAACGCCCATAAGCCGAAGGCCACGGAACCGCCGGCCGGCCAGCTTCGACCGTTGACCATCCCGCTGATGGTTTCTGGTGGCAGCAGCCGCACCATTGAGCGGCTCCGGAAGTATGCCGACCGCTTCGGCTTCGAGCCGGTGGGTTCCGGCGGCGTCTCCGCGGCGGCGCGGGATACTTATGGCCAGGTGAAGTTGGAGCCCGGCTCGGTGCTGTGCGTGCCGTTAATGATCGGCGACATCATGATGGAGGGGCTGGGGACCTGCACGGAAGTGATCGGGGATAAGGTGCTGGGCTTCGGGCACAGCATGTTCGGGCAAGGTTCCATCGAGCTGCCGCTGGCTACCGGCATCGTTCACACTGTGATTCCCTCATTGGCCCGGTCGGTCAAGATAGGCGCGGCCCTTGAAACGGTCGGCACCCTGTACGGGGATGAGAACGCGGGGATTTTCGGGATCATCGGATCGTCCCCGGCCATGATTCCGATGGAAGTCGTGGTCACTGACGAGCGGGGCACGGAGACCTACAACTACCAGGTGGTGCGCGAGGACAACTTCACCCCCATGCTGCTGATGAGCGGTGCGGCCGAGAGCGTCTACGCGCACAACGAGCCGCCCGAGGAGCATACCATTCGCTACTCGGTGGAGGTGGATTTCGAGGGGCTGGGAACCTTCAAGAGCGCGAACTTCACCAGTCAGCGGGGCATGGGCGGAGTCGCGGCGGACCTGATGATGCCCACCATGGCCATGATGAGTTCGCCGTTCGGCAAAGCCCGGGTCACGCGGGCCCGGGCCGAGGTCATCATCGAGAGGGGCGCCCGGGCGGCCAGTTTTGACGAGGTGATCCTGCCCCGGACCGTGTTCAAGCCGGGCGAGAAAGTGGAAGTCCGCGTACGGTGGATGCATTACCGTCAGAACCCGGCCTACACGAATGCCAGCTATGAGCTCGAGTTGCCCACCGACCTGCCCGACGGCGAGTACGAACTGCGCGTGTGTTCGCCGCGCTCGCACCTGATGGCCTGGCGGATGGAAAAACCGCACCTGTTCAAGGCCGACAGTCTGGAAGAGATGCTGAAGGCGTTCAACCGGCTGAGCGGTTGCCCGGACAACGGTGTGTATCTGCGGTTGTCCCTGCCGCGGGGCGGCGTGGCCGTCGATCAGACCGAGTTGCCCGAACTGCCCTCCTACCGACGGCAGATTCTGGCCGACAGTCGCCGGACGGACGTGCGAAGATACTCCGAAGCGTTGGCGGTCCGGCACGACACGCCCTTTGCGGTCTCGGGCGAGCGCAGCTTCCGGATCACGGTGAGCAGAAGGGCCGATCAATAGAGTGCCAATGATGAATGACGAAGCCCGAATGTCGAAGGAATGACGAATGACGAAACCAGAATGACGAAGCTGAAAGGCGCAACGCTCAGGCGTTCGTCATTTGGGTTTTGTCATTGATTCGTCATTCGGATTTCGTCATTCGGGTTTTTCATACAAGATGCCTGTTTGGGACACGAAAGACTTTCACGTGGAAGGATGACCAGGATGGGTCAGTTCAGGGCGACGACGACAGCGGCGGTGATCATGGCGTTGTGTGCGACGGCGTTGGCCGTGAAGCCGGCGAAATGGACGCATGAGCAGCCGAAGGATTTCTCGGCCGGCAAGCTCGAGAACGTGGTGGTCAGCACCTTGGGCGAGGTGACGCTTGGTCGGCAGACGAAGACGTTGCTGGAGTCTGAAGAGGACGTGGAGGTCATCAACGCCCTGGCCCGCGGCGGCGATGGCAAGATCTACGCCGCCACCGGCCCCAAGGGGCGGATCTACCAGGTGGACGGAGAGACGGTCCGCAAGTTTGCCTCCCTGCCGGAGGATCAGACCGCGCTGAGCCTGCTGTTCACGCAGGACGGACGTTTGCTGGTGGGTAGCGGAGGCGGCGAGCAGGCCCGGATCTATGTCATTGACGAGAAGGGCAACGCCGAAGTCTTCTACGAGCCGAAGGACGTCACGTACGTGTGGGCCATGGCCCGCGGGCCGGCCGGTGAAATCTACGCCGCCACGGGCATCGAGGGGCAGCTCTTCCGGATCGAGCCGGACGGCAAGAGCGGGAAAGTCCTGGCCGATCTCAAACCCAGGAATCTGCTCTGCCTGGCCTTCGGGCCCGATGGGCTGCTCTATGCGGGTACCGACGGCGACGGACTCATTTACCGAATCAACACCGAGACCGGCAAAACCTTCGTGATGTACGACGCCAAAGAGGCGGAGATCAGCTCGATCGTCATCGATGAGGACGGCGTGATCTACGCCTCAACCGCCGCTGCGGATCGGGCCCGCCCGGGCAAGCCGGTTGCGGACAAGCCGGGCGGCAAGCCGGAAACCTCGGGGCCGGCCACGCAGCCGAAGTCGCCCGGCACCCGGCCGGCCGGAGACGAGACGGAAGACGAGGACGACGAGAGCGATGATAAGCCGGTCGCCAGCGCACCGGCCGGCGCCAAGCCGCAGCCCAGGGCCGTGTCGCTGGCCGAGAGCTTCAGCCGGATGATGGCTGCCGCCGGCGGTTCCAGCGCTGGGGCCGCGGTGGGCAGCGGTGGAGAGGGCAATGCCATCTATCGCATTGATACCAACGGATTTGTAACCGAAGTCTTCCGCATGCCGGTCATCATCTTCGCTCTGGCCGAGGCGGATGGAACGCTCTACGTGGCCACCGGCAACGAGGGACGGATCTACGCGGTCACGCCGGCCAAGGACGAGATCATCCCGCTGGTCAAACTCGAGCCGACCCAGGCGACAACCATTTTGCGGCAACCTTCCGGCGAACTGCTGATCGGTACCGCCAATACGGCCAAGCTGGTGCGCATCTCGCCGCGCTACGCCGAGAAGGGCACGCTGACCAGCAAGCCGCTGGATGCCGGCCAGATCGTCAAGTGGGGCCGGATGGTCTGGAACGCGGATGTGCCCACCGGCACCCGGCTGACCATCTCGACGCGCAGTTCCAATATCGAGGATGAGGAATCCGAATCATGGGAAGAGTGGTCGGATCCCATTGACGCCACCGCTCCGCAGCAGGTGCAGTCGGTCGGGGCCCGCTTCCTGCAATACAAGCTGACGTTCGAGACGACCCTCCCGGACGCGACGCCGACCCTGCGGCGGCTGGAAATCGCGCGCATCGAGGAAAACCGCCCGCCGCGCATCCCGTCCCTGGAGGTTCTCTCGGCCCGCGAGGAGGCCGAAAGGCCCGGCAGTTCCCCGAAAGTCAAGGCCCTGGTCGGGGGCGGTTATGGCGGCGAGAACGCGCCCCGCAATCCGGACTATTACTGGGTGATCAAGTGGAAGGCCGAGGATGCCAATAACGATGGCCTGCAGTACGAGGTCTTCTATCGCGAACTAGGGGCCGGACGGTGGATCCGCATGGAAGAGGATCTCAGGGAAACCTTCCGAATCTGGGACACCCGCACGGTGCCGGACGGACGCTACGAGGTGAAGGTGGTGGCCAGCGATGCGCCGGACAACCCGCAGGGCATGGCCCTGTCCGTCTCGCGCATTTCCGACCCCCTGATCGTGGACAACACGCCGCCGGAGGCCCGGATCAGCCGGTCCGAGGTCAGCGGCCGGAGCGTGACGCTGCACGTAACCTTCAATGATGCGCTGACGTCGATCACCGGGGCCGAGTTCAGCGTGGACAGCGACGAGAAATGGTTCGACCTGGCCGCCGACGATGATATCTTCGATTCACCGGCCGAGGCCGCGACCTTCACGGTCAAGGAACTTGAGACCGGTGAGCATCGCATCGCCGTCCGCGTTCACGACGAGCATGGCAACACACGGTACGTCACCCAGTCGGTGACCATCGGAGGATAGGGTTCAGAGTTCAGGGTTCAGGGTTCAGTGTGGCGCCGGTGCGTGGGGGGTGGGCATCCTGGCCGCCTTTTGCTGGTGCATTGGGAGGGCGGGCATCCTGCCCGCCTGCTGATGGTGCCACACGCTGGTGCAGAAGTCCGCTGGTGCGAGAACCTCTTCGCGCACCGGTTCGCGCGGGAATCCCTTCCCGCGAACTGATTGGAATGGAGAAGGCCGCGGGGCATCCTCCCCGCGGCCTTTCTCACTGGGTCAGGAACATCCATCCGATCTGATCAGGCGCGATCATAATTCTGACTGAGCCGGGCCAGTGCCAACGCCCCCAGGGCGAGCCCCAGGTCGCGAAGCGCGATGTCGTAAAAACCGCCCGCCAGCAGCAAGTTGATGATGATGGCCACCAGCCAGGCCGACACGATATAGGCCCCGATACGCGGCCTCACGGCCACGATCAGGCCGGCCACAACCTCGACCACGCCCACCAGCAGCATAAAGCTGTGACCGCTGAAGGGCAGCAAGCGGGCTACGGCCGGCGTCAGATACTGATCCCAGTTCACCAGCACGTGGGCGAACTTGTCCAGGCCGGCCAGAATCGGCGCGACCGTAAAGCCGATATGCAGAATCTGGTAGGCCTGGTACGCAGGTTCGCGGATCAGATCCGATGAATAGAACCGACTGGCCAGACGACCGGTCGTTGGGTGAATGGCGTCTGCCATGAGGAACCTCCTTTCAGACTGTGGTCTGTCAGGTCATAGTGATTTCAAGAACTCCACCGGGTCCGCTTTTTCCTGATCCGCGAGGTTCAGGCCGAAGTGGCCGTTGTAGTGTTCGATCACGTCGGCCCTTCTGAGGCCAACCCCTGGAGGGCCGCGATCCTTCTGATCACGATTGCGACTGTGCGGTCGCAACGTTCTTGCCCGAATGGGTAAGAGGCTGCCACGCCGCTTTGCAGCAGCCGGTTGAGCCGTCGCCGAAGCCTCAGCTTTGCCCGGAACAGACGTGTTTTCACTGTTTCCGGCGGGATGCCCAGGCACTCGGCCACCTGTGCGGTGGACATCTGCTCTACGCAGCGGAGCACGAACACGGAGCGCAGCCGTGCGGGCAGCTCGTCAATCGCCGACTGGATGACCATGCGCAGCTCCTCCCCGGCGGCGGCCTCGGCCGGTCCGGGGGCACGATCGAGAGCCTGGCCGTCGAGTTCCTCGGAACCGCCCCCCGTCGGAAAGCCGCGGCCGTTCACTGTGCTGTTTCGCTTGCGCATTCGCTGAAGGGCCTCGCGGACGACGATCCGGCTCAACCACGAGCAGAAAGGTCCCCGTCCTTCAAACTGATGCAACTCGCGATAGGCCCGCACATAGGCATCCTGCACGACCTCCTCGGCATCCGCGTCGTTGCGCAGAATGCCGCGGGCGATCCGGTAGAGGCGTTGATTGTGACGGCGCATCAGGGCTTCCAACGCACCCATGTCGCCGGATTGGATCCGCTCGACCAGCTCTTCGTCGGTCAGGATGGTGACGGGTTCAAGCAATTGGTTCGTGATCATGATCCCATCTCCTCACCCTGAAGATGCGTGCCGGAACCAAAAGGTTCCGTATTTTTTCGAGGCTGCTGGAATGCTGATGGAATCCTATGCCTCGCAAGTGTGGAATGTCGGCTGTTGTGCCATATTGCGGTGTTTTCAGGCTGAGCAGTTCATGGGAGGCGTGTGATGGCTTTAATCTGCCGCGTGGGAGTTGCCGGTGATGGGCGCGCCCGCACGGATCGCGGCGGCTGAGGGCCTGAGAATCGCCGCGTAGATCAAAACTCGCGACGTTTCTGCCGGCGTTTTCGAGTTGAAGCAGGGTGAATCTTGCTCTTACTCTTCTCCCTAATCCTAATCTTTATCTTTCCCTTGATCTCATCGGCATGAGCTGATCGCTGACTGCTGACCGCTGAACGCTGCCCAGAGCAAGAGCAAGATTAAGATCAGGATCCGCTCCTTCCTGTCACTGCCTATTGCGCGGGCTGGGTGGCCGGTGGCCTGCCCACCACGTTGGCCACTTCCTGCACGTCGCCCTGGCTTTCGTTGAGGATTTCCTTGCTGCGGTGGAACCAGTTGCCCATCAGGATGGCCGTCTCCACGCCCTTACCCAGCCGGATATCGGGAAGATTGGTGCCGAAGCGGCAGGCCTGGAGGATCAGATGGCCGCCACGGCCCTCGACGGTGTATGCGCCGGTGGGGTTGCCGGTGTAGTTATGGAAGTTGCACTGCGAGAGGCTGGTGTTGCCTTTCCCGTCCAGCAGGGCCACGACCTCGCAGGGCCCCCAGAACGCGCAGTTTGAGAGCTGCACCACGCCGCGATGCGAGGCGGTCACCTCCATCATCGCTTCGGCGCCCTCGCCACCCACGAACTCGCCGTTAGTGATGAGCAGCCCCGGCTCCTGGGAGGCCTCGACCAGCAGCGCCCGGCGGCACCAGTCCGCGCCGATGCCCAGGAAGTTGCCGTTCACCGTGCCGTCCTTGTCGATGTAGAAGCGATAGCCGATCTTGGCTCCGAAGCAGAAGGTGTTCAGCACGTACTCCCAGTCGGTGCGGGCGAACTCGAAGGCCACCAGGTTGTCCCACAGGTATTCCCGCAGGGCTTTCCACTCCGGAACCCCGGGTACGCCGGCCCGGCCCCAGTAATGGGGGTTGAAATGGACGTTTTCGATACGGCCGATGTCGGTGCATTTGTCGATGTGCACGCCGATCTTCAGCGGGCACCCGAAGCAATTACGGATATAGTGCAGCTCGTTGGGATGGGTGCCGAAATCAATGGCCTTGTAGGCGTTGACGAAGGTGCAATCGATCACGCTGCAGTGCATGCCGCGGCCCTGAATGGTCCAGGGGTAGGCGTGTGTGCCGGGGATGCGTTGCTCGGGATAAAAGAAGGTGATGCCGCGGACGCCGCTGGAAGGACTCAGGTTGACCAGCGGTGTCCCGTCCTCCTCGCCCTTGCCGGCGAAGACCTCGAACACCGTGCCGCGTTTAGGCTGGGCATGGTGGGGAATCTCCCAGACGCCCGCCAGCGTCACGCCCTCGGGCACGCGGATGGGTTTGTCGAGCCGGTACCGTCCCGCGACCAGTTCCACCCGTCCGCCGCTCCCGGCCGCCTTGTCCAATGCCTTCTGGATGGCAGCGGAGTCTCCGGCCCAGGAGGGCTGCCCGGCGGCCGATTCGGCGGCGTGAAGGGCGGAAACCGGGAACATGACGAGGGCGACGAACAGCAGGTGGTGTTGGACGAACATCTCAAGACTCCAGTGTGATCTCCGTACACGGTAAAAACGGTCCAGAAGCCTAAACTATCAGGCCGCCGAATGCCAGTGTTCTCCGCCCGGCCTCACGGCGGCCATCGGCAGGCCGTGCCGGCATGGGCGCGCGCCCACGCTGAACCTGCCGGGCAGACGCTGCCACTCCTCGAACCGGAAGTGAAAAAAGAACGCGTGCAAGTGGGGTAGGCATGACGGGTAGGCACTGGTACAATGACCGGCCACCGCCCGATTGTGCAGGCGGCATGAGGTGACAACTGTCGGGCAGGGCGGGAGGAAGGCGGCTGGCAGGAAACCGCTCCGTCTGATTCCAGGCATAATGCGCCCCCCGGACCGACAGGGGAAGCGCGTTGCGCTCTTTGCGGGTCGCTGTCCAGCGGTGACCATCCGGAGATTTCAGACGTGGGAGAGTTCCAGCGGCCGGTATTCGGTCCAACAAACCATTGCCTGCCGGGAAGGTGGCATCTCACAGCATGGCGGGAAAAGGCGTTGACCGGAATCGGTCCGCCGCTGCCGCTGTGTGGCGTCACCTTCCGCCAATGGCGCCGCCTGATGGCCCTGTACGGCGCTGAAATTGACTCGCCCTATCGTCTGCGGGCGGTTGCAACGACCTTCTGGAGCCTCCTCAACAGCGCGTGTAGCTGGTACGAGGACCGGCTGTACGCCGACAAGGTGGCGCGGACCCCGATCAAGCCGCCGATCATCATTCTCGGCCACTGGCGCAGCGGGACGACCCACCTGCACAACATGCTGGCTCTCGACGACCGCTTCGCCTACCCGAACACGTATGAGGTCCTGTACCCGCATACCTTCCTTTCCACCGAGGCGACTTGTTCCCGGCTGGTGAGTTTCTTCCTGCCGCGGACCCGCCCCATGGACCAGGTGCGCGTCAGCTTCCAGGC
This sequence comes from Phycisphaerae bacterium, assembly GCA_012719955.1. GTDB lineage: Bacteria > Planctomycetota > Phycisphaerae > UBA1845 > PWPN01 > JAAXZI01. The sequence continues at coordinate 13,791 of JAAXZI010000099.1, forward strand.
CCCGAACGAGGAGGAGTACGCCACCTGCAGCATGACCCTGCACTCGCCTTACGTGGGCTTCGTGTTTCCCCGCCATCAGGCGACATACGATCCGCTGCTGACCTTCCGTGGCGTGCCCGACGACATCGTCGCCGAGTGGAAGGCGGCCATGGCCCTCTTCGTGAGAAAACTGACCTGGAAGTACAACCGGCCGCTGGTTCTCAAGTCCCCCCCCAACACGTGCCGCATCAAGCTGCTGCTGGAACTGTTTCCGGATGCGCGGTTCATTCATATCCATCGCAACCCGTTCAAGGTCTTTAAGTCCACCTATCACTGGCTGTGGACGACGGCGCCTTGGTTCAACCTGCAGCGCCCGTGCTTTGACAGTCTGAAGGATTACGTCCTGCGGACCTACCGGCAAATGTACGAGATCTTCTTCGAGGAGCGATCCCTGATCCCGGCGGGTCACTATCACGAAATCGGCTTCGAGGAGCTTGAGGCCAGGCCGGTGGACCAGATGCGGCGGCTCTACGAGAGCCTCGACCTTCCGGACTTCGGACACGTTGAGCCGGCCGTGAAGCAGTATCTGGAGTCTCTTGGAGGCTACAAGAAAAATTCCCTGCCGAACCTGTGCCCGGAATTGCGTAAAGAGATCGCGAGCGAGTGGAGGCGCTGCTTTGAAGAGTGGGGCTATCCCACGTAGCGACTTTCCTTCGCGAAGCCCCGGGGGAAACTGGATCGGCGGGAGTTTCAACGGCTGACGAGCGCGGATCACCCCGGAGCCGCTGTCAACCGGCGGCCGGGGCTCGGTGGGAGTGAAGGACACATGAGCAGCGCGTGGTGGACAGTCGGCGTCGGGCTGGGGTTGTTCTGGAGCGTGGGCCTGGCCGGGGCCGAGCCGCGCGGCGGTCCGGCAGCCGGCGAACGACCGCACATCGTGTTGTTCATTGCCGACGATCACACCTGGCTGGACTGCGGCCCGTACGGCGCCAAAGACGTGCGCACGCCGCACCTGGATCGGCTGGCCGCGGCGGGGATGCGGTTCGACCTGGCGTTTGCGGCCTCGCCCACCTGCGCGCCGTCCCGGACGGCGATCTACACCGGGCTCTATCCCTTCCGCAACGGCGCCCATGCCAACCACAGCCTGGCACGCGACGGGCTCAGGACGCTGCCGCACTACCTCAGTGAGCTCGGCTATCGGGTGGTGATCGCCGGCAAGACGCACATCGGCCCCCGACCGATGTTTCCCTTCGAGTATCTCCCCGACTCCAACATCATGCCGCCGGGCAAGAACCACGTGCTGTGGACGGATCTGAATACCCGTGCGGTGGAAGGCCTGTTGGCCGGGCATGATCGGAGCCGGCCGCTGTGCCTGGTGGTCTGTTCGCACTCGCCGCATGTCTTCTGGCCGGAAAACGAGGGATACGACCCGTTGGGCATCGAGCTGCCGCCTTACCTGCTGGACACGCCGAAGACGCGCGCGACCCGCTGCCGGTATTACACCGACATAACCTGGATGGACAAGCAGGTGGGCGAGGTGCGGGCCGCGCTGGAGGCCCACGGCTACACGGAGAGCACGCTATTCATGTTTACGGCCGACCAGGGGGCGCAGTGGCCGTTCGCCAAGTGGAATCTGTACGAGGTGGGGATTCACGCTCCGCTGCTGGCGTGCTGGCCGGGGCGGGTCCGCCCGGGGACCACGACCCGGGCCATGGTCAGCCTGATCGATCTGCTGCCCACCATGATCGAGGCGGCCGGGGGCACGCCGCCGGGCGATATCGACGGGCGCAGCTTTCTGCCCGTGCTCCTGGGACGCAAGGATCGGTTGCGAGAGGAAGTATTTGCCTCTCACACGGGCGACAAGGGGATGAATCGCGCGCCCATGCGTTGCGTTCGGACCGAGCGCTACAAGTATATCCTCAACCTGGCCCCGGAAATCCCGTATACCACGCACATCACCAAGGGGGCCGAGCCGGAATCTTACTGGCAGTCGTGGCTGCGACTGGCCAGGACAGACCCCCAGGCGGCCGCCCTGGTGAAGCGTCACGATCATCGACCGGCAGAGGAACTGTACGATCTGGCCACCGACCCGTACGAGCTCAAAAACCTTGCATCGGACCCGGACCACGCGGAGGTATTGAAGCGACTGCGGGAGAAGCTCCGGCAGTGGCGCGTGCAGCAGGGGGAGGATTTGAACAAGGTGGTCATGCCCGACGAGGCGCGTTTTGGCCCGCTGCGCTACGCGGGCTGACCGGCCACGCAAAGGGGGCAGGCATCCTGCCCGATGCTGGCGGAGGATGGATATCATGACTCCTGCGAAACCGAACCGGTCATAGTGAACAAGTTCGGCCGAAGCCGGCTGCGCAGGACAAAACAAAAGAATAAGAACAGGGTATCCAGAGTGGGGTGGCCCAGGTTCTCTGAACCTGGGCTCGCGATTTCATGGGCTGTGAGTACAGCGAACATTCATGCAGAGGAGAAGTCCCTGGCGCACAAATCATGAGCCCACCTTCGCAGAAGGTGGGCCACCCGGCAGGCATCGCGTCGGGGGACGGGTATTCTGGCCGCCACCATCGGGGGGCGGGCATCCTGCCCGCCGCTGGTGCAGGATGGGCATCATGACTCCTGCGAAACTGAAGCGGGCATAGTGAGCAAGTTCGGCCGAAGCCGGCTGAGTAGGACAGAACAAAAGAATAAGAACTGGGGTATCCAGAGTGGGGTGGCCCAGGTTCTCCGAACCTGGGCTTGCGATTTCATGGGCTGTGAGTACGGCGAACATTCATGCAGAGGAGAAGTCCCTGACGCACAAATCATGAGCCCACCTTCGCAGAAGGTGGGCCACCCGCTACCCGGCCCGTCCTTACCAGGTTAAAGAATCAGACGTCATCTTGCCCGCCTCATGAGCCGAAAGGCGAAGCTCCTGAATTGCATGCAACACGCGCCGTCTGGCTTGGCTCATGCTCAACTCAGGAGACGAACTCTCAACTTGCCCAACCTTTCCGGCGGATCAGGCCGAGCCCCATGACCACCATGGACCAGGCAGTTGCACCAGCCATTCCCGCGCCACACAGACCTCGCGGTGCAGGCTGCGAGCACCGGGGGGTATCCGGCTGGCCGCACCCGCAGGAGCCTGGCTCCACTTTGTCCGGGTCGTCCGGACAGCCGTCAGCCTCATCGGCCATGCCGTCGCCGTCTCGGTCATTCGCGAGCGGAGGCTCTTCCTGCGAGAGAGGGCAGCCCTGGGCATTGACCTCCGTGCCGGCAGGCGTGCCGGGGCACTGGTCCATGTCGTCTGGAACGCCATCGCCATCCGTATCGGGTGGAGCCGCTCCGGGGTAGACGGTGGCGTCGGCGTCATTGGGGTCGGTGCTGTTCAGGACGTAGCCGGCCGGCGGCACGCAGGCTTCCACCCAATTGGATGCGTCGCCATACCCGTCTCCATCCGCGTCTGCGTACCATCGGACGCATTCCCTGGTGACGGTCAGGGTGGCGCTCGACTCGTTGCCCGCGGCGTCGCGAGCCGTGATGGTGATCAGGTTAGCGCCGGCTTCCAGCGGAATGTCGCCGGCGAACCAGTTCGCCGTTCCCATGCAGACTCCGCTGCCGCCCCGGTCGTTGGTCCAGGTGACCAGGGCAACTCCAACCCTGTCCGTGGCGGTTCCCCACAGGTCGATGCTGAGGCTCCAGGTGCGGTACTGCGCGTCGCTGACCGGGTGGGTGATGGCGACGGTCGGCGGGTCGGGGTCGGGCAGGACGATCAGCCTGACCGGATTGGCCGTGAGCGAACAACCGTCGCTTGAGACGACCACGTCCCAGGTGCCCTCATCCTGGGGCAAGACCGGGTCGAGCGTCAGCGTGTTGCTGGTGCATCCACTCGCCCGGCCCTGGCAAGTGCCTATGGGTATGGATTGGCCGCCTTTCCGCCAGAGATAAGAAACATCTCCGGAGTCGCTGGTGGCCGTTACCGACAGGGTGGCGACGTGGCCGGCGGGCACGGCGAGCGGTTGCAGCCCCTGGGTGATGTCGAGTGTCGGCGGCCCGTAGCGGGCGCAGTAATTGACAGCCATTCCTTCCATGGCCGTGAATTCGCCGCCCACGAACAATTGGTCGTGATGGATGGCCAGGGCGCGCACGCCCGCATCCGCGGTTCCAATTGTAGTCCAGGGCTGGCCTTTCCATCGGTTGACGTACGTGGGTGGGGCACCGCCGCCGCCATTGGCAACCGCCAGCAGGCAATCATTGTAGATTGCAAGGAGGCTGACTCTTCCGCTGCCCCAGGCGGGATGGGGTTGCCAGGTCTGATCGCTGGCCCGGAAATAGAGGCCATCGGGGCCACCGGCCATCAATTGCTCCTGGTAGATCCCCAGACAATCCATGGCCCGGTCGGTCGAGAGCGTCCAGGCGGAGCCGTCCCATTCGTGGATTCCGCCCGCGCCGGCCGCATAGAGCTTATCATTGAAAACGATCAAGTCGCGTATTTCGGGGTCGAGCCCTTCCGCAAGCGGATGCCAGGCGTTTCCATCCCAGCGAGCGATATGCTTGCAGGGCTGAGCGCCGGCGTTGAGAAAGGAGCCGGCGGCGATGAGCGCGCCGTGGTACTCCACCAGCGCTGTGACGGCGCCGTCCGTTCCACCGTCCAGCGGCAACCAGTCCTGGCCGTTCCATCTGGCAATGTAGTAGTGCGTGCCGTCTTGCGTGGTGAAATCGCCACCGGCGATCAGTTCGCCGCCGTATTCCAGCAGCTCGTTGATATGGCCGCTGTCCCAGGTGACCAGTTCCTGCCAGCCGGTGCCGTCCCAACGGGTCAGGGACGTTTCGCGGGCGGCGATGAGATCGTTCTGGTAGTGGGCAAATGCAAATATCGCGCTGGCCGGCGGAGCGGCGCCATTCGTCGCTGACATCTGGTCGGCCGGTTTCCAGACGAGAGGGCAGTCCGCCAAGGCCGGGCCAGACCATACGAGGGTCAGAATGCTGAGGCAGATGGACACTTTGCCGGGCATTGCCTCTCCTCCATTGTTAACGGTACGTCCTGGAGACCTGTCTGAGGCCGGCGCCTTGCCGGTCGAATTTCGACCCTCTTGGACGCACACAATTGCGTGAGACGTGCAACGTGTACGGTGTCAATATACCATGTCCGGGCAGAGTTTGAACAGACGCCCGGCCGGATCTTGCCCGGGACCACCGGGTGACGCCGGGCTGGGATCCACCTCTATATACCCACCAGGACACTATCCCCCGGCAGGCGGGCGAGTCGCGGATGAAGGAATTCCATCCGCTGCACCTGGGCAGAATCCGGCTCGAAACGGGGCGGGGCTTGCTCACGCCGCGGGGGCTGGACGTTCCCGGCCGCTGCGTCATGGACGTGCGCCAGGTGAACTTGAGGCTGGTGCGGGCCTTGTGATCACCGTGTGGGGTCGGGGGGTGGCGGCCGGTCCTGGCTGTGTTCCTGACGCAGATCGCGCAGCCATCCAATCACCTCGTCCACAATGGCGATGATGCGATTCTGCCGGGCGGCGGCCTGGGGATCGTGGGCCAGTCGCACAGCAATTACCTCTGCCAACCAGCGGATACCAGTCAAGGGGCTGCGGATGTTGTGCACGACGCAGCGCAGGGCCTCGGTGGTGGTGATCTGCCGTTCTCGCTTATTGAGCTGCTCCTGCAGGCGAACCAGGGCGGCGACGGTGTCGTTGAGTTCGCCGGCCAACAGACCCAGTTCGTCGTTCGAGCGGGGCCGGATGCGCGCCGACCAGTCGCCGGCGGCGATCTGACCGGTGGCTTTTCGCAGGTCCGCCACCGGCCGGAGCACCCAGCGCCTGACCAGCAGGGGGCCGAGCAGTCCCACGCCGACGCAGAGGCCGGCATTCAGCAGCAGGACGACGATTACCCATCTGCGGATGTCCGCCGTCCCGTCAACGTGAGCGGGCACTGCCGGGGGGGCCACATCCGGGACGGCGGGAACCTCGCCCGCAGGCGGCGGCAATTCCGGCTCCAGGGAGGTATCCTCCTGATCGAAATTAACCCATTCGATCAGCCCCGTTGGCGCGCCGAATTGTCGCAGCAGCACGTCGTAGTACAGGATGATGCACCACGCGCACAGGGCGAAGTTGCACACCAGCGCACTGATGTAGATGCCGGCCAGCAATCCGAACTTGTGTTTGAGTTTCATGGCGGGTGCTCCTGGGCGCGGTGAATCAGTTGGGAGGCGGCTGATAGCTCCATTGCCATCCGCCGACCTGTGCGGGATGGGTGGAACTGAGCACGTGTCCGCCGATGAAGGCCACGTTACAGCGCTGGGCATGGCGGGTGGCGGGGAACCAGAATTGCCCGCTCGCGTACCAGCCGGGGACTCCGGCAGGCGGTGCGGAGTAGAAAGGCTCCACGCCTTTGGCGATGGCCATTTCCCCATCCACGTCGAACGCCAGAGGAACCCATGGACGGTTCTTAATCCGCGGCGTGAGCCGGACGGCCTGTCGCCTGGGGCCAAAGGGAGTGTCGACGCTGATCGAATCCAAACGCATGTTAAAGCCGATACTCACCCTTTGCTTCGGTCCGACCGCCTGGTTGCACGGCAATCCGCGGGTCTTCACCAGGTGGCCGGAGGCCGCCGGACAGAGCAGCGGATTATCCTCCGGGACGGGAGCCGTGTGGCTGGTTCCGCCGGCTTTCCAGAATTCATCCACCTGGTAGATGCTCTCCTGAAAATCTTCCAGGCGGAAGAGGTCGGGGCCGTACCTTTCGCTTTCGCCGCGGTCGGGATGCTGGATTTCGTCGGCAAAGAGGTTGAAACGGAAGGCAATCTCGTGCAGGCGATTCATGCACATGACCTTGCGGGCGGCGGCGCGGACATTACTGAGGGCAACAGCCAGGATCGACACCAGGAGCGCGATGAGGGCGACCACGATCAGCAGCTCCACGAGCGTGAAGCCGGCGGCGCGGCCTGTTCGCCTTGCGCTGTGTCCTCTTGAATTCAGCATGCGTCCGGTCTTTTCCGTATTTCTAGTCCTCATCACAATCCGGATCGGAGGGCACTCCGTCGCCGGACAGGCACTGCATGAACATCGCCAGGTCATCCGGACCGACTTCGAGGTCGCCATCCATGTCCGTGATGACGCAGCGGTCGGAGAGGGGTTGTCCGACGTCGGTGAAACAGGCCTGGAGTATTCCGAAATCGGATTGATCCACGTCTTGATCACCATCGAAATCGCCCGGTCGGCAATCGGTCTGCCGGACGATGACGAGGCGATCGCCGACGTCCACCCAGCCGTTGTAGTTCAGGTCGAAGGGGCTGAAGTTCGGCCCGAAGTTCAGGAGTTGCACGCGGTTGTTTTGCGCGCTGCCGTCCACGCCCGGACGGTTGTCGTTGGTCGTCATCCACTGCTGGAACAGTACTCGGTCAACGCAATCGACCGTACCGTTGCCCTGCAGATCGCCCACCAGCACATCAGGGCTGACATCGGACCAGACCACCAGATGCCCGGACTGCGGGGCGGTGTAGCTACCCCCGACGAGGATAGCGACTTCCCACTGGGTGGGGTCCAGGCAGGTATCGGGATCCTTGTATGCCCAGCCGGCCAGGAGAGCGAACTCGGGTTCCTGGCGATCCGCGGGCGGGACCAGCCAGGTGCTGACCTGCAGTTCGATGAGCGCCTCCCGGACACTGTTCTGGTTCGTGAAGAACGGGTCCGCCCATTGGGTCACTGATTCGCCGCGCATGGCGGCGGACGCCTCGTTGGTCAGGGGATAAACGAGCGAAAGGGTGGTCGAGTCGGTGTCCGGATCATGATGAAAACGCAACACAACGTACGGCTCGTAGCTGCCGAGGGGCGCTCCTGAGCGGCAACACCCGGAACTGTATCGTCGAAAGGCATGTGAACGCTGAAACAGATAGCCGGGAACCAGCCAGGTCTCGCCGGGGCCGAAGATCCAGTCGGTCGGATCGGACCGCGTGATGGCGGACGCGTCAATTTCCCAGCCGAACAGCGGAATGTGAAAGTCCGCCCCGCTGCGTTCCACCAGGGGCGGCGTGGTGAGGTCCTGATCGAAAGCTCCGGCGTCCAGGGCGATACGGCCCTTGAATCGCGCATCCTGAGGCAGGCCGCCGAATCGGGCCGCATTGCCCGTGTAACGGAGTTCCGGGTAGTCGATCTCGCCGCCGGTGTCCACGTCGGCGTCCACGTCAAATTCAATAAAGCCGAAAACCGGGTTGGGGCCGAAGCGGAAGGGATCAAAATCCGGATCGCCGCAGCATCCCAGGGAGCCGGGGGGATTGACGACCCCGGCAAAGGTCAGGTCGAAGCGGAAGAACCCTCCCTGGACATCCCACTGGCCGGTGAAGGGATCCGCCGCCGGATCCTCCGGCTGCCAGGCACCCAGGGCGGAAGAGAGGATGTCAGGCCATTGGTGGAGGGCCGGGTCCGTGGGGCCGTCCGCGCCGGGATCGGTGGGACGAGGCACAGCGTCGGCGGGGGGATCGTAGCGAACGACCGGATTGGCCCGGATAGATCCTGCGCCGTCGCTCAGGCCGCTGGCCAAGGCCATCGTCCATCCGACCATCCAGGGCGTGTGACCTATGGAACTCACGGATCCTCCTTGGGATGGTGGCGATTATACCTTGTGGTCGCGGCTCTGGCACGGATTTGCGGATTGCACCAGCGATGAAAAAGTCATCTGTGTGCTTCGGACTTGCATGGGTGCGGATAGAATGGACGGCATGCGTCCCGCCCGCACATTGCGCTGGAAGCTGAGTCTGCTGGCCGCCGGCTATGGCGGGTCGCTGTGCGCAAACCTTGTGCTGTCCACAATCTGCATACTCGCTTACCTGAAGCCGGCCTATCGTGAAGCCTGGCAGGACCTCCAGACCCAACAGCGTGTCGAACAGATCCGCGCCCTGCTGCGGAGCGAGAGCTACCTCCTGCGGAACGGCACAATCGACGGCAAGGCGTTGTCGGATCTGGAAGCGCGTATCCAGGCCGAGGCGGCGGCCATCGAGCAGCTTATGGCCGGCGGCGATTCCGCCCGGGCCTGGCTGCCGGTCAAGCAGGCGCTGGCCGCCTGGGGCCGGCGGGACGCCACCGGGCCGGAGGCGGTCCACGGCAACCATCAGGAACTGGACGGCCTGCTCAATGGGTTAAGCGGGCTTCTGGCTCAGCAGCGCTACAACCACCTGGCCCGCGCGGCGAACGTCCAGCAGTGGGTGATTGCCATTCTGCTGACCAGCACCCTGGTGGGCGCCACCCTGTGCATCGTGGGCCTGGTGTTACTGCGCAGATGGGTGATCGGGCCGGTGTCGGACTTGCGCACGGCCACCGGGCAGATCGGCAGGGGAAACCTGCAATACCAGGTCACGCCGCGCTATTCAGACGAACTGGGCCGGCTGGGCGAGGAGTTGAACCAGATGTCCGCACGGCTGCTGGAGTTACAAGGCCAGCTCCTCGAACAGGAGCGGCTTGCCGCGGCCAGCGAGACGCTGACCCGGCTCCAGGAAAAGCTTCGTGCCCCACTGGAGGAAATCCGCGGGCTGGCCGGTTCGATCCTGCGCGACGCGGGGGCGGATCAAGACCTGGCCGACTGCCAGCAGCGCATCCTGGCGACCGTGGATCGGTTCGAGAACTGGCTGAACCTGTTGCGCGACTCTCTCTCGCCGCAGTCGCTTCGGCGCGAGCCGGTGCGGCCGTGCGACCTGCTCGATGACGTGGTGAAGGCCCTTCGACCCCTGCTGGACCGGACCGGCGTGGACGTGCGCGTGCGGGTGGATCCAGGCCTGGAGCTGATTCGAGTGGATCGGCTACACTTTCCGCAGGCCATCGTCGCCCTGGTAACCAACGCGGTAGAGGCGTCCAGCGAGGGGCAGGTTGTCCATATTGAGGCCGGCCCTTCTGACGTGAAGGGTCGCTGGTGTTTGAGCGTGGCCGACGCCGGGCCGGGCATTCCTGCAGAGTTGCAGGCCAGGATATTCCAGCCCTTTTTCACCACCAAGATCCAGGGCAATGGCATCGGCCTGGCCATGGCCCTCAAGGTCGTTAAACTCCACGGCGGTACGCTGGAAGTGGAGTCAAAACAAGACCAGGGCAGCCGTTTTACGGCCACTATTCCGGAAGCATGAACGGAGCGTACCTCTTGACGGAAGTGATTCAGCAAGGTATGAGACCGATAGTAGGGTGGCGGTCTGCCGTTAATGATGATGCGGATGAAGTCCGGAAACTGGTGTTTGGCGTCTTGCGCGAATACGGCCTGTCGCCGGACCCCGCCTGCACGGACGCGGACTTGACCGACATTGAGCGCAATTACCATGGTCGCGGCGGATGCTTCGAGTTGCTGATTGAGGAGAATGGCCGGCTCGGCGGTTGTTACGGTCTGTACCCGCTGGCGGCGGGCCTTTGCGAGTTGCGGAAGATGTATCTGCGGAAAGATCTTCGCGGTCGGGGGCTCGGCAAACTCATGCTGCAGCGGGCCCTGGCCCAGGCCCGGTCGCTCCAATTCAATCGTGTGCAACTTGAAACCGCCCATGTTTTGCAGAAGGCGATCACCTTATATCAGTCATTTGGCTTTCGCACGTTCCGGCCGGAGCACATGTCCGCCCGTTGCGACTGTGCCATGTACCTCGATCTGGCCACCCTGAACGGCCAGACACCTGCACAAGGAGACCAGAGCTATGCCGCGAAGGAAAGCTGACCGAGCGTCACAGAGCACCCGACGAAATTTTCTGAAAACCACCGGGGCGGCCGCTGTCGGCCTGTCGGCGGGGACCCGATTTGCGGCCGGGCAGAACACCGAGCAGCTCGCCCTCCACGGTGGGCCCAAGGCCGTTACTCTGTCAGATGAAGCCGCCACCCGCTGGCCGCTGTATGGCAAGGAAGAGGAAGAGGCGGTCCTGGCCCTGGTCCGCAACCCCGGCTACGGCGTCATCAAGGAATTCGAGAAGGAGTGGGCCGACTTCCACGGCATGCCCTATGCCAAGGCCCACTTCAACGGCACCAGCGCGCTGACCTCGATGATGTTCGCCCTGGACCTGCCCCCCGGCAGCGAAGTCCTGGTGGCCAGCTACAGCACCTGGTTCCCGCTCGTGCCGGCACGGTTCTTCGGGTTGGTGCCGCGCTTCGTGGACGTGGATCCGCGCACGATCAACATCGACGTGGAGGACGCCAAGAAGCGGCTGACCAAGAACACCAGGGCGATTTTGGCCGTCCACTGGTACGGCGTGCCCTGCGAGATGGACCGCATCGTCGAGTTCGCCAAGGAGCACGACCTGATCGTGCTGGAGGACTGCAGCCATGCCCACGGCGCGGCCGTCAAGGGCAAGCTGGTGGGCACCTGGGGGCGCATGTCGGCTTTCAGCCTGCAGATGGGCAAGCCGCTGCCGGCCATTGAGGGCGGCATGGCCATGTACCACACCCGCGAGGACTTCGAGCGGGCCACCGTGTACGGCAATTACGATCTGCCCAACACCTTCCCCGCGGACAGCCCGTACCGCAAGTACCACGGCACGGCATTCGGTTCCAAGCTGCGCATCCACCCGATGGCCGCCGCTCTGGCCCGCTGCCAGTTGAAGCGGCTCAAGGAATACAACACCGCCGGCGTGGCTCAGTTGCGGCGGCTCAACGACCGGCTCACGCAACTGCCCGGCCTGACCGAGCAGTATGCCCGCCCGGACATGGATCGCGTCGTGTATGCCAACAACCTCCTGTTCATCGACGAGGCCAAGGCCGGCATGTCCCGTGAGGCGGCGGTGGCGGCCCTGAGGGCCGAGGGCGTGCCGGTCGGGGTCTACAAGTGGGTCCTGCTGCACACCATGCCCCTGTTCCAGGAGGCCAAGTGGTGGCATCACCTGCCGGAGAACCCCGGCGAGTTGCCCGGCTCGAACCAGGTCAATAAGACGCTGATCAAGCTGCCGCACCTGACGCGCGAGGCCCCGGAACTGGTCGATCAGTGGGTCCGCGCGTTCGAGAAGGTCTGGGCTCACCGCAAGCAGATCGGCAAGGCGTAATCACCGCGCCGGTCTGACTTGAGTAACCGCAGATATACGCAGATGCACGCAGATCAATTCAGTGATTTGCGTGCATCCGCAATTTTTTGGGTGGCAGCCGCGTTTTGTGCCTGTCTGTAGCGGCCGGGCTCCGAACCGGCCGTTTCCCCCATCCAGCGAGAACGGCCGGTACGGAGC
>JAAXZI010000100.1 GCA_012719955.1 Phycisphaerae bacterium
CTCCAATCCGCAAGCTCCCGCCCCCCACACGCCGCCGCAGCGCTGGGTCTTCATCGACTACACTCCCCCGCTGGTGCAGTGGGATGGGGTGGAAGCCGCCGACGATTTTGCGACCCGCCGGATCGTCCATCTGCGCTGGACCGCCTACGACGATCACTTGACCGCCCGTCCGGTGACCCTCGCATACCAATCCTCGGTCGAAGGCGACTGGCAGCCCATCGCCCCGGCCATGCCCAACACCGGCCGGTATGACTGGACCGTGCCGGTTGGCGTCACCGGCCAAGTCGCCCTTAAGCTGACCGTCTCCGATCTCGGCGGTCACGCCGTCGAACGCATTTACGGCCCTGTGCCCATCGATCGCTGGTTGAAAACCTCAGTGACCAGCACTCCCACCACCCAACCCGCCGCGATGGCCGAAACCCGTCCGGCCACTGCATCCATTCCACTGGCCACCGCCGCCAGCCCGCCGCCCCCCGTGGACATCGAGAAACGGCTCAAGGCTCAGGATCTGCACCGCCAGGGCGCCGCTCACCTCCAGAGCGGCCGCTATGCCGTCGCCGCCGAGCGATTCCGCGAGGCCCTGGAGGCCGACCCCGGCCTGCTGGCCGCTCAGTGCGACCTGGCTGGCATCTACTATCTACAGCAGGACTACACCGAGGCTTTAGAGCTTTACAATTCCATTCTGGCTCGCGATCCCACGTACATCCCGGCGCTTCGCGGCGCCTCGCTGGCGTACGGGGCATTGAGACAGTATCCTCAGACGCGCGACGTACTGAAGAAGCTATTGGCCCTTCGGGACAAGGACGCGCAGGCCTGGTTTGATCTGGGCGATGCCATGTTCATGATGGGTGATACGGCCGCCGCCCGCTCCCACTGGCTTCAGGCGACTACCGTGGATCCGACGGCCGAGGCTATCATCCGAAAGGCCAAGCGCCGGCTGGAACTCTACGGCGCCGACAGCGACGCCGCCCCCCGCTGAGCCCGAAGTGTCGGCGAGGGAATAGTTCGCCCCCGTCGCGTGCCACGGGCCGGGCCACAGGCGCATGGGTGGGATCATTGAGATGCTGTTCCCTGAGCGGGCAAGGCGCCAAGCCTGATGGGGCTGACAATGCGGCTTCCGCAGCGAAGAGCGCGGGCCGGCACTGCTCAAGAGCAGTGGCACACACCCTCTCCCCCGGCAAGAGGCAGCAAGATGAATCCAGCCCCGGGGCGGGGGCGACAGATGGATGCGTGAAAGGGCATCAGGATTTGACCTGCTCTATGGCAACTGGCAAGAAAAAAGACACTGCCGTCCCGGCTCCCGTCTACGCGGTCTTTGGGCACGAGGCGTTTCTCAAGCGCCAGGGGCTGGCCCGTATCACCGACCAGGTTCTTGGCAAAGCCGATCGCGCCCTGTCGCTGAGCGAATATGAAGGGCCGTCCGCGGAACTGGCTCCGGTGATGGACGATCTGCGGACGCTCCCGTTTCTGGCTGAGCGACGGCTGGTGATCGTCCGCGAGGCGGACACGTTCATCACGCGCTTCCGCACCGACTTGGAGGAGTACGCCGATCATCCCAGTGCCACCGGTGTCCTCGTGCTGGAATGCAAGAGCCTGGCCGCCAATACCCGGCTCTACAAGAAGATCGCCGCCCTGGGCGGTCTCGTGCCTTGCGAGGCGGTCAAGGCCAACGCGATCGGGGGCTGGCTGGTGGCCCGCTGCCGGGATGGATACGGTCTTCAGCTCGATTCCGCCGCTGCAAGCCTGCTGGTCCATCTGGTGGGCAACGATCTGGGCCTGCTGGACGGCGAACTCTGGAAGCTCTCGCTCTACGTGGGCGAGCGCAAGCGAATTACGACCGCCGACGTGGAAGCCCTCGTCGGCCACCAGCGCGAAGAGGAGATCTGGGGCATCATGTCGGCCATGGCCGCCGGCGACGAGTCGCGTGCCCTCACGCTCTGGGAGCAGGTCTGGCAAACGGACAAGGCCGCGGAGGCCCGTGCCGTGGCCGGCATTGCCTACAAAGTCCGGCAACTGCTCAACGCCAAGAAGGCTCAGGAGGCGGGTGCCTCCATTAACGAGCTGGGCAAGATGCTGATGATCTGGGGCAATCCCCAGCGCGTGCAGGCCGAGTTGAGCGCCTTTTCGGCCCCACAGCTTGAACGCATGTTATGCCAACTGCTGGAGGCCGACGTGGCTGCCAAGAGTGGCGGCGCCAGCGTGCAGTCTTCCATCGAAGCGCTGATCGTCAACGTCTGCCGTGCCAAACGCGCCCGGCAAGTGGCCGGAAGATGACATCGGAGGGCGGGCCCTCAGCCGGGAGCGCAAACAAGGGCGTTGGGCCCCGTCGCGTACGACGGACTGAGCCCGAAGCGCAAGCGAGGGAATCGGGGGGCGGGCATCTTGCCCGCCTTCGAGGGCAGAGACGGACAGCGGGTAAGCCAGATGCCGGGAGGCCAGGTTTCCGAACTTGGGCTCGCGATTTCGGAGGCCGTGGCCGCGGCTCAAGGCCTGAGCGAAGCGACGGTGTTGAGGCGAGGAAATCGCAAACCCACCTCTGAAGAGGTGGGCCACCCATCGGAAAGAGGTGGGCCACCCATCCGGCAAGCCGCCGGCAGGTGAGCGGGCCATCAGCCGAGAGCGCAAGGGCGTTTGGCCCCGTCGCGTACAACGGATTGAGCCCGAAGCGCAAGCGAGGGAATCGGAGGGCGGGCATCCTGCCCGCCTTCGAGGGTAGAACCGATCAGACGGCGGGCGAGACGCCCGCCCCCCCAGGAACGGCCGGAGGCCGTCGGGAGTCGAACATGAAGGCAGCATGGATGCGCAAGACGATTTCATCACTTGTCACTCACCACCCATCACCCAAGACCCAACACTCAGTACTCAGTACTCAGCACTTTCCACTTCTTCTTCCCACCGTTCCTCTCCTCTTCGCCATCCTGGTCTTTGCTATTCTGATCCCGTCCGCTTGCGGTCCGCAGGCCGAGACCGGCTGGGCGGATCTCTACCGGGCCCGCCAGGCCGAGCCGGCTCCCGTTCCGCCGGCCTCGCCAGCCACCGCGGACACGGCACAAGAGCCCGCCGACCAAGCCGGCGTGGACCCGCGCGTTCAGGATTTCGTAGCTCGCTTTCCCGCTGATGATCGCGACCGGCAAGGCCGTCCGGCTCCCAGCCGATCATCCACCCCCGACAGCGCTCAAACCTCTCAGACGCCATCCAGTGAATCGCCAACGGCCGCTCCGTCAGTCGCGGCCGGACAGCCAACGCCGGCCGCCCCGACGCCCGCACCCGAGCAAAAACCACTCGCAGCTCCCGCCC
>JAAXZI010000101.1 GCA_012719955.1 Phycisphaerae bacterium
CGCCAGT
Organism: Phycisphaerae bacterium; assembly: GCA_012719955.1. Taxonomy (GTDB): domain Bacteria; phylum Planctomycetota; class Phycisphaerae; order UBA1845; family PWPN01; genus JAAXZI01. The sequence goes on from JAAXZI010000101.1 coordinate 8, forward strand.
GGGGCTGGATTTAACGCCACCCGCGCCCTCCGGAAACCGATATGCACAACGAGAGCTTTTATCGCTCGTTGCCATTGCGGAAGGGCGACGCCATGAGAGACTGGCTGGATGCGGAAACCCGAGTGGAGCGGGCCGCGGAGCTGACCGAGGCCCACCAGTGGGCCGAAGCGCTGGGGGAACTCGACGCCGCCATTGAGATCAATCCTCACGACGCCGACTGGCATATCCAGCGCGGACAGATCCTCGACCAGCTCGAACGGTACGAAGAGGCCATCGAGGCCTACCAGCAGGCCATTGCGCTGTCCGACGATCATCTCGAAGTCCAGACCCTCCTGGCCATGGACCTGATTCGCGTGGAACGCTACCAGGAAGCCGTCGACCGGCTCGAAGCCATGGCCCGGGAACACCCGGATTACGAACCCGCCTATTGCCACCGGATCGCCGCCTACACCCGCATGGGCCGACACGAACAAGCCGAGGAAATGTTCTACCTGGCCCAGCAGATCGAGGAAGACTGCCCGCACTGCTTCCACCACCTGGCCGAATCCCTGATGTGCCGGAACCAGTACCAGCAGGCCATTCACTGCTGGGAGCGCGTCCTGCACATCGAACCCAACTATCCGCAGGCCGCTCAACGGATCGCCTGGGCGTACCGGATGCTGGGTGATTACGAAAAGGCCCGCAACGCCTATCTGCAGGCCCTCCGGCAGGCGCCCGGCGACCTGGACGTGCTGGCCGAACTGGGCGATCTCTACATCGAAATGGGCCGGCTGGAATCGGCCGCCGGCAAGTTTGAGCAAATCCTCGAACTGGAGCCTGACTCGGTCCGCGGCCATGTCATGCTGGGCCTGCTGCTGGCCCAGGGTGACCGGCTGGATGAGGCCATCGACCATTTCGAGAAGGCCCTGGCCCTCGACCAGGACCATCCGCACGTGCGCGCCCACCTCGGCGAAGTGGAGCTGCGCCGCGGACATCCCCACACCGCTTACCATCATCTCAGCCTGGCGCTGGAACAGGATCCCGAGGACACCGTCGGGCTGATGGCCATGGGCAACTGCCTGCTGGAAATGAACCGCCCCACGGAGGCAGCCGGTTATTTCGAGCACCTGCTCAACAATGAGCCTCACCTCGTGGCTGCCTGGCACAACCTGGCCATCTGCCGGTTCCTCGAAGGCCAGTACGAACGCGGGATTGCCGACTGCATGCGCGCCCTGCGCATCGAGCCGGAGAGCACCCTGGTGCTGCACAAGCTGGCCCTGGTCCTCATGTACCTGGGCCGCTGGCAACAGGCCCAGGCCATGATCGACCGCGGCCTGGCCGCCGAACCCCAACACCCCGAACTCAACGAACTCAAACGGCAATTCTGGTGGAAGCGGGTCCGCCACACCGCCGGCCGGGCGCTCCACGGCCTCAGGAAGCTCCTGGCCCGCGGTTGAACACAGACGCCCAAGCCATCCCCCACCGTCGACCAGCCTTGCATCCAGACGCCCAACGTCCCTGCTCCACCAGGCGATCAATGGTCATCAGCGGTTTTCAATAATGCCCTTTCCGGTCCAGGAGTTGCATGCTTCGGCCCATGAGGCGGGCAGGATGCCCGCCCCCCGATAACGCCGGCCGGCCCTTCTGGGGGGGCGGGCATCTTGCCCGCCTGAATTACACGGAGGGCGGGCATCTTGCCGCCTGATCCGCTGAGAAACTGGTGTGCTGGGAACGGCACCAGCCCAGCCGGTAATGACGGCAGAGCCGCGCGGACAGGCCTGGACACTTCCCAATGCTGCTGAAAGGTTCTTAGTACCAGCGTTGGCCGCTCCGTAGACTTCAGCCGACCGGCTTCCTAGTATCCGGTGCCATTTGATGCTCCGCTTCTGTTTCGCGGCGACGGCGTCAGCGCGAATGTCAGCGTGAATGCAGGAAACCTCGCCCGCATGACCATTCCGTGTACATGATGGAGATCCGCGATGGTTTCGCACAGCAAGTCCGTGCGTGACGGGTCCAAGACGATCGAACTGGCCCTCCAGGGCGGCGGTTCGCACGGCGCCTTCACCTGGGGCGTTCTCGACCGCCTGCTGGAGGACGAGCGGATCCGCATTGGCGCCATCTGCGGCACCAGCGCGGGCGCGATGAACGCCGTCGTGCTTGCGGATGGGCTCGATCGGCAGGGTAAAGAGGGCGCCCGCGAGGCGCTGGAGAAGTTCTGGCGGGAGGTCAGCCGTGCCGCCCGCTTCTCTCCGCTCCAGCGTACGCTGCTGGATCGACTCCTGGGTCGATGGACGCTGGACTTCTCCCCCGGCTTCATCATGTTCGATCTGTTCTCGCGCTTGTTTTCTCCCTACGACCTCAACCCGCTGAACTTGAACCCCCTGCGTGACCTGATCGCGAGCCTGGTGGATTTCGAGCACGTGCGGCACGCGGAGGGCATCAAGGTATTTATCGCCGCCACGAACGTCCGCACCGGCAAGCTCAAGGTGTTTCGCCGCGAAGAGATGACCGCGGATATGGTCATGGCCTCCGCCTGCCTGCCGTTCATGTACCAGGCCGTCGAAATCGACGGCGAGGCCTACTGGGACGGGGGCTACATGGGCAATCCCGCGTTGTTCCCGCTGGTCGAGGACGAGCAATCGCGCGATGTGGTCATCGTGCAGATCAATCCCATCTACCGCCAGGACCTCCCCCGGCGAAGCGCCGACATCCTCAACCGCCTCAACGAGATCACCTTCAACGCCAGCCTGATCAAGGACCTGCTGTCCATCAAGTACCTCAAGAGGCTCATCGACGCCGAAGGCCTTGACGCGGAGCGACACAAAAGCGCTTTCCTGCACCGCATCAGCGCAGAGGAGGAGCTCCTCCCGCTGTCGGTCTCCAGCAAGCTCAATGCCGAATGGGCCTTCCTCACCCACCTGCACGACGTGGGCTACGCCGCCGCTTCCACCTGGCTGGACAACCATTATGACGCCCTGGGCAAGCGCTCGACGCTCAATATCGACCAGGTCTACTTCTGAAAGCCGGACGAACGGCCTCGGCTCACGAAGCGGGAACGGTCATACGATTTTCGTTGCACCCTTGGGCAGGTTGCTGCCTGGTTGTTGGTCGCCGCGCTGCTGATCGTTGGAGTCTTCGTTCGTTCGGAGTGCCTCACCCTCTGAAGAGGCGGGGCACCCAACCCGGTCGCAAATACTAATTTGGTACAAATTGGTATAACATTAGTATTTCATAAATCATTGTGCACAAAATACTTGAATCCCAGTTGGGCACTGATGGCCGCAATAACTTCAGAATCGCGAAGCTCTCATCCGGCCTCCTGAGGGCTCTTTGGGAGCTGCCCAAATCCTCCGGCCATCGCTGCGGCTCCCAGCGGCCAGGACCATTCAATTCTGGATGCAGACCGTTCAGTTCCGGAGGCCGCCCATCGAGACTTGCGGCCAGCCGCCTCAGGCGTTATCCTTCAAGTATCACTTGTCGAGGCTCGTCGGTTCGCCCGACGGTGGCGCGGCCTTCTCCGGCGAGAGATACCTGCAACCGGACGAAAATACGTCCCGTATAATGAGCGTGAGCCCGGCAGGCCGGAGAGCCTCAGCGCAAGCTGTCTGGGCAGCGGCCTGAATAATTCTTAACTATTCATGGATCGAGGTCCCGGGCTTCGAGTTGGGGACCGGCGAACCATCAGTCGAGAGGATGTAACCCCATGCGTAAAATGACACTTTTGACGCTCGCAGCTTTGGCGGTGGCGGTTTCCAGTGCGCCGCTGTGGGGGCAGGCCCAGCAGGAATCGGCGCGGGGCAAGGAGTCTCCCGGCAGGGAATCGTTGTCCAAGCTGCGGGAGGCCACCCGGACGTCGCCCCTCTTCTGGGACGTTCAGACCATCATCGACCAATACGTAAAGGTAATGAGCAGTCATTACCAGCTCACCGAGAATCAGGAACAATACACGCGCGAGCTCATGAACCGGCGGGTCAAACAGTTCCTTAAGGAATACGAGAAAGACGTGCGCACGCTCATGAGCGAGTATTACGATTACCAGCTCCGCCGGGAGATGCCCAGCCCCGAAGCGGCCAGGGATTTTGCCGCCCGGGCCACGCCCCTGATCACCGCCATCCGCCAGGAAATTCTCGATGGCAACATGCAGTGGCGGCGCATCCTCAACGATGAGCAGCTCAAGAAGCACGATCGCGACCTCGAAATGATCCATGCCACCTTCGACAACTACGAAGGCACCATGAAGCGCTGGGCCGAAGGCGACGTGCACCCCACCGACGTGGGCATCCGCGAAAGGAACCCGGCCCGCAACGTCATTAAGGTCGAGGACGCCATGGGCTATTACGTCCGCAATTTCATCAATCAGTACAACCTCGATCAGGGCCAGCGCGAAACGGCCTACTCCATCCTGCGCGAGGCCCGCGAGGAGGCTGGCCGCTACCGCGAATCCCACAAAGCGGAATTCGCCGAACTGGAGGCCCGGCAGAAGGAACTCGCCGCCAGCAATCCGGACAAAGAGGAAGACCTGAAACGGATCAAGGAAGAAGGCCGCAAGCTGACCGAACGCCGCGCGGAACTGGAAAAGCCGCTGACCGAGGAACTGTTCGCCCGCTTCAAAGAGCGACTGGACACCATTCCCACCGCCGACCAGAGGGCGGCCTATGAGGCGCGCCAGACCGCGCTGAAAGAGCGGCTGGCCAAACTGCGGCAATCCGCGCGTACTGCCACCCTTCCGGCCGGCGTCGGCACCCGGCCAGCCGGCACCCAGCCGGCCGACGAGGTCGCCGCCACGCCCACCGGTGAATGATCTTCAGACTCACTGGCCGGGCCTCCGCCCGGCAGGACATCACCAACGCCGGCATCCCCCGACCAATCGGCGGGATGCCGGCGTTGTGGTCTTGTTCTAGGGGAAAATCCCACTTGACCTGAACTACAATTAAGAGGTCGGCCACGGGCCGGAGAATGTCAGGATGTGGGAGGCCTTCATGATCTCGTCTTTGCCGAACGAGCATCCTTTGCGTCGGCTGTTTTCAGGGACCGTACATCACGTTCTGTACGTGGACATGGGGCTCTGCGATCCGGAGATCGCCGAATATCTGACGGATCTGCTGAGCCAGTTCATCCACGTGGATGACTTCTACCCCTTCAAGGACGCCGCCGGCCGGCGGCTGGAAGATCTGGCCGCCGTCCTCACCGAAGCCCATCTGGGCAAGTCGGTCAGCCGGACAGAGCGGGAGCGCATCCTTCACCGCCACATTGGCGACTTCGCCCTGTTCTGGACGGGCCTCTTCCCGGAGGGCCTCCGGCGGATGAAGCCGCTGGGATTCGGCGACCGCCTCAGTGGCTACATGGCCCAGGGCAAGCGCTCCTACGCCATCGCCTCGGAGTTAACCGAACCCCAGGACCAGCCCCCGCCCGCCGTACTCAGGCGGCTCAGCGATCATTTCGAGTTCTGCGTCCACGGGCTGAATCTCTGCCGTCAGGAATGGCTTACCCTCCAGCGTCAGTACCGCTCGGGCCAGTACCGCTCGGAAGGATAGGAGCCCGGAAACTGTTCTTGTTCCACGGCAGGTGCCGCGACAGTCCCGGCTTGATCCAGCCCGGCCGGGGCGGGGACTTGTGCGCCGGGCACTTGCAACCACCAGTTCCGCTTCGCTGCACTGGTGGCTACTCTCACCTGGCCCCTCGCGGGGCCACCGGCGATGACCTGAGCGACAAACATATCTCCAGTCCCAGGGGCAGCGGTCAGCGATCAGCAATCAGCGGGCGCGCGATAGCCCGGAAGGTGAGAGCTGATCGCTGAAAGACCCCATTCACGCCTGATTCCTTCGCATTTAGCGCCTGCAATCGTCCCCCCACGCTCCATCTCTCCATCTCTCTATCTCTCCACCTCCCCTTCCCCGTGTCCCCTTGTCTCCTTGTTCCCGTGTCGCCCTATCCCCTCATCTCTCATACTCTCACACTCTCCATCTCTCACACTTCCCCTTCCCAGCACTCAGTGCCCTGATGAGGCGGGCCGGATGCCCGCCCTCCTGATGCGCCCGGCCGATTCACCATAATCCTTTGCTGGACCCAACGCGCGGGGGACAAGCCGGCGGCGGCGTTGCACGCGCCCCGCCCAGTGGTACAATGCCCCATTCGGCACTTGCCGGCGGGTTGCCGCCCGCACCTGGAGTGAAGGATGACCACACAAGAGACCCTGGAACTGTACAACCAGTGCATTACACCTAATTACAAGCGCCTGCCCATCGTGATCGTTCGAGCCGAAGGCTCGCAAATGTGGGATGCCGACGGCAAGCGTTACCTTGACCTGTTCCCCGGCTGGGGCTGCAGCCTCCTGGGCTACTGCCACCCCCGCGTGGTCGAGGCCATCCGCCAGCAGGCCGGCAAGCTCATTCACGTCGACAACACGTTCCACACCGAGGAGCAGGCCCGGCTGGCCCAGATTCTGCACCAGAAGGGGTTTGGCGGGCTGTGTTACTTCTCCAACTCAGGCGCGGAGGCCAACGAGGCCGCCATCAAACTCGCCCGCCGGTACACCCCGTCGTCCAAGTACAAAATCATCACCATGGAGCGCAGCTTCCATGGACGCACCTACGCGGCCATGACCGCCACCGCGCAGTCCAAGGTGCACCACGGCCACGAACCGCTCGTCCCCGGCTTCGTCTACGTGCCCTTCAACGATATCGACGCGGTTCGGAAAGCCATCGGCCCCGAGACCGCGGCGGTCATGCTCGAACCCATCCAGGGCGAAGGCGGCGTGAACGTCGCCGACAACGACTATCTCCACGCCCTGCGCGAACTCTGCGACCAGAACGGCTGCCTGCTCATCTTCGATGAGGTTCAGACCGGCTGCGGCCGAACCGGCAAATGGTTCGGCTATCAGCACACGGGCGTCACCCCGGACATCGTCACTCTGGCCAAGGCCCTGGGCAACGGGGCCCCCATCGGCGCTACCATGGCCTCCCAGGAGGTCGGCGCGTCGCTGACCGTCGGCTCGCACGCCAGCACCTACGGGGCCAACCCGCTGTGCGTGGCCGCGGCCATTGCCACCTTCGAAACCATCGAGCAGGAAAACCTGCTCGAGCGCGTCGAGCAGATGTCGGCGTATATCTTTGAGAAGGCCCGCGCCCTCCAGAGCCGGTTCGGGTTTATCGAGCAGGTCCGTGGACGCGGGTTGATGATCGGCATCGAGCTGTCCCTGCCGGGCGCCCCCATCGCGACGGCCGCCCTGGAGCGGGGCCTGCGCATCAACGTGACCCAGGACACGGTCGTGCGGCTGCTGCCGGCCATGACCATCACCACAGAGGAAGTGGACGAGGCATTTGAAATCTTGAACGGCGCGTTCCAAGCGGCCGAAAGCAAGCTGGTGACCTCATGAGTAGCGACATCCCCCCCGTACTTTCAACCCTGAGGCATTTCCTCGCCATCCAGGACACAAGCCCCGAGGTCCTCACGGCCCTCATCGAGCTCTCCATCCGCCGCAAGATCCAGTTCCGCCGCGGCGAGTTGCGGCCCATGCTCCAGGGCAAGACGCTGGCCATGATCTTCCAGAAGTCCTCGCTGCGCACCCGGCTCTCCTTCGAGACAGCCATGACCCAGCTCGGCGGGCACGCCATCTACCTGGAGGACCACCAGGTGGGCGTGGCCACGCGTGAGGATATCCGCGACATGGCCCGGGTGACTTCCTCCATGTGCGACGGCATCTGCGCCCGGGTGTTCGGCCATGAAATTGTCGAGAAGCTGGCCGCGCACGGCACCGTCCCGGTGATCAACGCCCTGTCCGACTGGGCCCATCCCTGCCAGGCGCTGGCGGATATGATGACGCTCCAGGAGCGCTTCGGCCGGCTGGCCGGCCTGCGGCTGGCCTACGTGGGCGACGCGAACAACGTAGCCCGGTCGCTGCTGAACGCGTGCACGAAACTGGGTGTCTCCGTTGCGCTGGCCAGCCCCGCGGGCTACCAGATCGACAAGGCCCAAGTGGATGCCGCCTGGCCGGCCGCCCGAGAAACCGGCGCCTCCATCACGCTGACGGAGGAGCCGGCCGAGGCCGTGGCCGACGTGGACGCCATTTACACCGACGTCTGGACCAGCATGGGCCAGGAGGCCGAGCGCGAGCAGCGCGAGCGAGCCTTCGCCGGCTACCAGGTCAACGCCGCTCTGCTCCGTCGGGCCAAGCCCACCGCCGTGGTGATGCACTGCCTGCCGGCGCATCGAAACCTTGAGATTACCGACGAAGTGCTGGACGGACCGGCTTCCATCGTCTTCCAGCAGGCAGAGAACCGCCTGCACACTACCCGGGCGCTGCTGGAGGTGCTGCTCGGAAAACCGAACCCCGGTTGAGCATAGTGGACCGCCGCGTAACAATGACGAATGACGAAGCCCGAATGACGAAAGCGGCGCTCCCGATCCAGGATTCGACATTTGGGTTTCGTCATTGATTTGTCATTCGGATTTCGTCATTCGACATTGGGCCTGATACCAGTGGCTGGAAACAAGAACACCTCTGCCCTACGTGTAGACGGCCGCCGCCCGGCCGACCTTCGCCCTGTCCAGATCATCCGCGGCTACACCAAGTTCGCCCCCGGCTCGGTGCTGATTCGGGCGGGGGATACGGCCGTAATCTGCACCGCCTCCGTAACCGAGGAGGTCCCTGAGTGGATGGCCGGCCGGGGCCGCGGGTGGGTCACTGCCGAGTATGATATGCTGCCGGCCTCCACCGCCCAGCGACGAGCACGCAGCCGCAAGGGCGCGGACGGACGGGCCACCGAAATTCAGCGGCTGATCGGCCGAACCCTGCGCTCGGTGATGGACTTTGAGGCCCTGGGCGAGCGAACCATCTGGCTCGACTGCGACGTCCTTCAGGCCGACGGCGGCACGCGGACAACCGCCATCACCGGGGCCTACGTGGCCTTGTGCGATGCCGTCGCCTGGCTGCAGACTCAGGGGCTGCTGACCCGCTCGCCGGTACGGGAGCCGGTCGCGGCCGTCAGCGTCGGCAAGGTGGACGGCCGGCTCCTGCTGGACCTCAATTACGCCGAGGACTCGCGGGCCGAGGTGGATTTCAACGTGGCCATGACCGGCTCCGGGCAGTACGTGGAGGTTCAGGGCAGCGCCGAGGCGGGAACATTCTCACACGCGGAACTGGAGCGGATGCTCCGGCTGGCACGGACCGGCATCCGCCAACTGATCGGAATACAAACCCTGGCGTTAGGAAGACGGGCCAAACGAAAGGGATGACGACATGCACCTGCCTGGTTGGATAAGGTTGAGATGGTCGATCCTCATCGGCGGGATGACGCTGGCGATCCTGATTGCCGGCGGATGTGACAACACCACCGGCTCCAGCGGTGGCGGCGGCCTGTTCCGCGCCCCTCAGGCCGGACGGGAGCTATGGACCATCCGCTGCGTGCGGCTCGAATCGCCCAACCACCGCGAGTCGGCCCGGCACCTGGCCAACCTGCTGGGGAAGGTCCCGGGCCTCCGGGCCAGAGACGTCCGGGTGGTCAGTGATGCCACCGGCAGCACCATCTACTATGGCCAATACGCCAAAGAGGGTTCACCCAGCGGGGGGCTCGTCTTTCCTGTCCAGTATCAGAAGGATATCGAACTGATCCGTAGCCTGACGGCCCCTGAGTTCCAATCGCCCCCCTTCTTCTATGCGGCGCCGGAGATGCTGTCATCGGCGGAGCCGGCAGCGCCTTCCGGCGCGGAAGGCGAGGCATCCACGGCCAAGGGCACCCATTCCCTGCTCATCGCCGTCTTTTACAACACCCCGGAGTTCACACAGCGCAAGGAGGCGGCCGAGGCCTACGTGAAAGACCTGCGCGGGCGAGGGTATCCGGCCTATTATTACCACGAACCGCTCAAGAGCTTTGTGTACGTGGGCGATTTCACCAGTTCGGATCTGGTCCGGCTGCCTGACGGGCGGATGGTGTATGGGCCGCGCGTCGAAGCCCTCATCGCGCGCAACCCCGCGGAGTTCCAGAACCAGATGGAAAACGGCCAGTTCGTCAAGCAGCGTCTTCCCGACGGCACGTTTGCCGCCCCCCCGGCTCTGTTGATGCGGCTGCCCGGACGGGCGGGGGCCGCCGAGGTCACTCCGGCGCCGCAGCAGGGCATGCCGCCGATGCCCAGGTGAGGAATTGTGACAAGGGGACAAGCAGACAAGGCGAGCGGTTCAGAAGGAGCCTGTTCCTTGTCAGCTCTCAAGGTAAAGAAGATGCGTGAGATCCTGCTGGCCACCGGCAATCCCAAGAAAGCTCGCGAAATGCAGGAGATCCTCCAGGCCGCCGAGCCGTCGGGAACCATCCGCTGGCGACTGCTCTCTGAATTCCCCGACGCGCCGGAAGCCGTGGAGGATGGCACCACTTTTGCCGCCAACGCCGAGATGAAAGCCCATCACTACGCCCGCTGGAGCGGGTTGTGGACCATTGCCGACGACTCCGGCCTGGAGGTGGACGCGCTGGGCGGCGAGCCGGGCGTCTTCTCCGCCCGATTTGCCGGCGAGCCGTGCAACGATGCGGCCAATAACGCTCTCCTGATCCAGCGACTGGCCGGCGTCCCCCCGGAGCGGCGGACGGCCCGCTTCCGCTGCGTGGTGGTGCTGTCAGACGGCCGACAGGTGCTGGCCTCCGCGGAAGGCGTTGTCCAAGGGCGGATCATCGACACCCCGCTGGGCACCAACGGCTTCGGCTATGATCCCCACTTCTGGGTCGAGGAGGCCGGCATGACCACCGCCCAGATGAGCCCCGAGCGCAAACACGCCATCAGCCACCGCGGCCAGGCGCTGCGCCGCCTGCGTGAGCAACTGGCCCGGCTCCTGGAGGAGCAGGCCTAATCCTGCCCGGCCATGCCCGGCGAGACGGGGAGATTCTGACAGCCAGTCTTGAGATTACGGCTAGTTTTTTGTTGACACGGGGATACAATATGTCACAATAAAACTACAGCAACCGAGAAGAGTCGCGCCGACCGGTCTCACGGGCCGTCGGCATTTTTTCTTTAAGCTTGCTTGTCCGGGGAGGCTGCCCCCAATCAGCCACAGGATGATGAGAGAATGGGTAAGGTCCAACACTCGCACTTTACGCGGTCCGACACCATGCGAACTTGGACGGTGGACGACTCCATGGAGTTGTACAACGTCCGCAACTGGGGTTGGCCTTATTTCTCCATTAACGCTGAGGGAAATGCCTGCGTCCACGCCCAAGGCCCCGACGGCCCCACAGTGGATCTCAAACAACTGGCCGACGAACTCCAGCGCCGCGGCATCCAGTTACCCATCCTGGTCCGCTTCTCCGACATCCTCCGGGCCCGCGTCGAGGCCCTGAACGAGGCCTTCCGCACGGCCATTCAGGAGTACGGCTACAAGGGCCGGTACCTGGGCGTGTACCCCATCAAGGTCAACCAGCAGCGCCACGTCGTCGAGGAGATCGTCAGGTACGGCGAGCCCTACCAGTTCGGCCTGGAGGCAGGCTCCAAGCCCGAACTGCTGGCCGTGCTGGCCCTGCTGGATTCTCCCGAGGCCCTCATCATCTGCAACGGCTACAAGGATGAGGAATACGTCGAGATGGCCCTGCTGGCCACCAAGCTGGGCAAGAACATCATCATCGTTGTCGAAAAGTTCAGCGAGTTCCAGTTGATCGTGGATCTCGCCCGCAAGCTCAACGTGGTGCCGCGCATCGGCGTGCGGGCCAAGCTGGCCACCCGCGGCTCCGGCCGGTGGGAGTCCTCCGGCGGCGATCGCTCCAAGTTCGGGCTGAACGTGACCGAGCTGGTCTCGGCCATCGAGTTCCTCCGCGAAAGCGAGATGCTCGACTGCCTGGAGCTGCTGCACTTCCACCTGGGCAGCCAGATCACCAATATCCGCTCCGTTCGTGACGGGCTGCAGGAGGCCTGCCGGATCTTTGTGGAAATGCACAAGCTGGGGGCCAACCTACGCTTCCTGGACGTCGGCGGCGGCCTGGCCGTGGATTATGACGGCTCGCGCACCAACTTCGTGAGCAGCACCAACTACTCCATGCAGGAGTACGCCAACGACATCGTGGGGGCGGTCCTGGACACCTGCGACGCCAATGAGGTGCCCCACCCTGTCATCGTCTCCGAGTCCGGGCGGGCCATCACCGCCCATCACTCCGTGCTGCTGTTCAACGTGTTGGGCACCAGCGCGTTCGGCGATGTCTCCGTCCCGCCGGAGATCCCCGAAGACGTGGCCGATCCGCTGGCCAACCTCTTCGAGGTGCACAAGAACATCACCCGGAAGAACTTCCAGGAGGCCTACCACGACGCCCTGCACTACCGCGACGAGTGCATGAGCCTGTTCCGGCACGGCTTCCTGCCACTCAAGGACCGCAGCCTGGCCGAGACCATCTTCTGGTCCTGCCTGCAGAAAATCGCCCGCATCGTGCGCGAGGCCGAGTACGTCCCCGACGATCTCGAAGGCCTCGAACGCTCGCTGGCGGACACCTATTTCTGCAACTTCTCGTGCTTCCAGTCGCTGCCGGACTTCTGGGCCGTGTCGCAGCTCTTCCCCATCATGCCCATCCACCGGCTCAATACCGAGCCGACCCGGCGGGCCGTGCTGGCCGACATCACCTGCGATTCGGACGGCAAGATCGACAAGTTCATCGATCTGCGTGACGTCAAGCACGCGCTGGAGCTGCACCCGCTTAACGGCGAGGATTATATCCTGGGGGTGTTTATTACTGGCGCCTACCAGGAAATCCTGGGCGACATGCACAACCTCTTCGGCGATACCAACGCCGTACACGTGCGCATCCAGCCCGAGGGCGGCTACCGCATCGAGCACGTGGTCAAGGGCGACACCGTCGAGGAGGTGCTCCGCTTCGTGCAGTACTCCGCCGAGGACCTCCTGCACCGCCTGCGGCAGAACGTCGAAGCGGCGGTCCGCGGTGGATTGATCTCCTTCGAGGAATCCCGGCAGTTCCTTGAGAAGTACGAGCTGGGGCTGGAAGGCTACACCTACCTGGAACGAACCGACTGATTGAGCCCGAAGCGCAAGCGAGGGGTTGTTTAGCCCCGTCGCGTGCGACGGATTAGATATCAGGGGTAGAATCCAGGATACAGCGATCGGAGCGCCTGCCCGCTGCGCTATGCTCCCGATCCATCCCCTTACCCGGAAGTGCACAGGATCTGCGCCAACCGCAGCAACGAGATAATGGTTACGCCGCCAACGGCCCTGTCGTAAAGATGTCCGAGGTCCTGTCTGTCGCCGGTCACAAAGTACCGGCACCTCGCGGCAATGGCGGCACAGAGAATCGGCACGTCTTTCTCAGCGAGTGGTACGGGAAGGGCAAACGATATAGATCTGACCACCTCTATTCCCTTCACAAGCCCTTCGAATTGGTCGGACCACGCAGGACGTTTGCGCACGATATTTCTCCGGGCCTCCTCAACCGCCAGATCGCTGGTCAAGACATGGTTGGTCTGCAGCAGCAGATGGATAAGCTTGGCGATGTTGCTTCCGGCATTGCTCGCTGAGAACAGGACGTTGGCATCAAGGAAGACCCGCATGGGTCAACCCTGCCCCTGAAGAAGCCGGCCAATAGCCTCCTCGTCGCTGGCGAACTCGGCGATCCTCTCTTCGGAATAGAGTTCAATCGGAACACTGACGGAAGGACGCAAGAGGAGCCCCTGATCCGTCTCTTCGATGATCAGTTCGTCATTGGCCTTCAGACCGAGCGCTTGCCGCAGGGGCGCCGGGATCGTAATCACGCCGCGCTCGTTAATAGTAACCTTTAGCTTCATATATGCAGTATAGCAGATTTTCTGCATTACTGTCAAGGCAGATGGGCCAGCCAGATGGTCTCTGGCGACGTTTTCACGTAGTTGAAGCCCCTTACCGGCTCAGGCAGCAGATGAGGCTTCATTCGATCCGCCACGTCCGCCGGCAGGCGATCGAGAGCCCGCTGCGTGATGGCCAGCCAAGCCGGTCCGCCTGTGCCGGATAGCAGGTCGCCCACTCCGCCAGGCGCTACAGGCCGGCCGGGCGCGTTGAGATAGAAGAAAGTGCTGGGCTCCTCGTAGCCGCAGAGGAGGATCCGGTCGCCGGGCTCGGCGAGGGCGTTGATCCGCGTGGCGAGAAGGCGGCTGAGACGGTACGGCTCCAGGGACGGAAGCAAGGCCAGCCCAACCACCACATGGAATGCAACCGTCGCTCCCGCCGCCGCCACAAAGGCCTGGGCAAACGACCGCCTCAGCAGCCTGGCGACAATGGCAAACCCCACGGCCAGCACCACGCCCGTTGCAATCGCCGCCCAGCCCCAGCCGGCATCCCAGCGGATCAACGCGGCCAGACCGCCGACGATGCCCATCCCGATCAGGATCACCGGCCAGGCCCTCAGTACGCGCTGCTCGTCGCGCGGATAGGCCGACAGCGGACGAGGCGACCGTAATCCCTCTTCCAGCAGCCGGGCCAGCAGGATCATCAGCGGCACATAGCAGGGCAGGATATAGTGTGGCAGCTTGGCGTGAATCAGTTCCAGAATGATCCACGGCACGGCCAGCCAGATGAGCAGCAGGCGCATGTCAAGATCTTCCCGCCGCCGGCGAAAGGCGATGATCAACGTGCCAGGCACGAACACCGTCCATGGCAGCAGCCCGGCCAGGCTGATCAGAAGGTATTGCCCCGGCGGCCCACCGTGGCCGTGCGGCGTGCCGGCAATGCGTTCCGTGATCTCGTAGCCCAGAAACTGCTCGCGCAGCGTGTCGCCGGCGTGCTGGGCGATGTAGACGTACCATGGCGCGGCCACCAGCACGGCCACCGGCAGCCAGATCCAGTAGCGCCAGTTCCACAGCCAGGCCCGCCGTCCGCGCGTGGCCAGCAAAGCCAGCCCGAACGCTCCGGCAAACACCAGCGTGGCCGGCCCCTTAGCCAGAATCCCAAGCCCAATGAAAAACCAGTAGCCCGCGGCAAGCCAATGAATCCCAAATTTCAAATTTGAG
>JAAXZI010000102.1 GCA_012719955.1 Phycisphaerae bacterium
CCACCGTCGTGCTGGATATCAGCTCGGTGATCGACAAGAAGCTGGCCGCCATCAAGTGCTACGCCTCACAGTTTGACGGCCAGCGTTTCGAGCGGCTCAAGCACTTCGTCCTCAGCACCGCGGCCACCGAGGGCGCCCAGTGCGGCTATCGCTACGGCGAGCTTTATGCGCTGCCCCGGCCGGTCGGCACCAAGAACCTCATCAACCTCCTGGCCCCCTGGGAAGTCCCGCCGCCGTTCCAACCGGCCACGTCCGCCGCTCCTGAGGCCCACCCCGGCGGAGCCTGGGGCGCTAACGTCTGATCCCGGGGCGCGGCGCGCGCACTGTTGGGGCGCGCGAACGGTGGATTTGCGCCCTGACGGCCGGCGGCCGCATCGGCATGGCCACCCCGCTGTTTCAACCCTCCAGCGCACAGTAGGCCATTTTCTGTAGCGGCCGGGCTCCGTACCGGCCGTTTTGCCCGTAAAACGGCTGGCCCCCAGTTTTCGCCGGGGACCCGGCCCGGCCGTTACGACCTTGGGCTGCAGCGTTCAAGGAGTGCGCCCAGCCAGCTACGCCCGAACCGGTGACTGCGGCCATGAGCAGCCATCGCCCGGAAAGGATGGCCGTGCCGCCCATACTCCATGTCGAGAAGGGTTGACGCCTCCTCGATCTACCCATAATCTCCCTCCCGCTGGTTATTGGGTTGGGCTTCAACAGAATCGTTCACGTTAAAAAGGAGTGGCCATGCACGGCAGGACCGCCATCACCCTGACCGTATCGGGTTGTTTGCTCGCCCTGCTGCTTGTGTTCGGACCGGCCTGCTCATCCCCCGATGGGTCCAATGAAGCCGCGCCGCCGAAGGGCGGCGGTCCACAGACCAACCCCCTGCCCACGGCCCACATCGCCGACGATTGCGCCACCTGCCATAAAACCTGGGTGGAAAGATACAAGAGCGGTCCGCACAAGGCCTTCGCGGATCAATGCCTCACCTGCCACCCCAATGCCCGCGAGCACATGGCCGACGTCACCAACGTCCGCGCCCAAATCAACTTCTCGCTGGAGAGCTGCGCCACCTGCCATCAGTCGTACTACGACACTTACCTGAACGATGACGGGGCCAAGCCCGGCCATTTCGGCGGTTCGGTCAAGACCTCCAAGTATGACGAGTTCCCCCACTACAAGTACCTGATGGGCGGCCACGGTTTTACCGTCGAGTACACCGAAGAACGCGCCCATCGCTACCTGCTCAAAGATCACATCGAAACCCAACGCAAGCAGACCACCACCTGCCTCCAGTGCAAGAGCACGCCGGTGGCTTACTACTGGAACGAACGCACGCGCGGCGCCGTCCAGTTCGACAAAACCATGCCCTGGGCCGATGTGGTCGAGCGCCTCCGCAACGAGCACCCCGACATGATCGACTACGGCGCCGGCTGCACCCACTGCCACGACCCCCACAACGGCGACATCCGCCTCATTCGCAAAGGCGTCATCCAGGCTATTCTCGAACGCGGCACCGACCCCTACGCGGGCAACATGAACGTGATCCCCACCAGCGCCGAGCACCTCCGGGCCCTGCTCAACGAACGCGGCCCCGACGGTCAGCGCACGGCCCAGGCCAGGCGCCTCGCCGGCACGCTGACCTGCAGCCAGTGCCATATCGAGTACGTCTGCGGCGCGGGCGCCGACGGCGAGGTTCGCGACCACGTGCCCTGGCGCAAACTGTCCGACATCGAGGCCCACTACCAGTCCACCTTCGGAAACCAGCAGGACTGGAAGCACAGCATCACCGGCCTGACCGGCATCAAGCCCCAACACCCCGAAACCGAGGAGTACTGGGGCAGCGTTCACTACAAGATGCGAATGAGCTGCGCCGACTGCCACATGGCCAAGATCCAGACCCCCGACGGCCGGACGATGACCAGCCACTGGCTGACCAGCCCGCTCAAGAACAACACCGCCAAATGCGCCATGTGCCACGAGGATGTCACGAAGGATGTCCTCCGCGTGCAGGACGCCATCTACGCCCAGGCCCGCCAGGTCGAGGACAAGTTGAACACGCTCCTCCAGAAGATCGAAGCGGCCCAGAAGGCCGGCAGCCCCCCGGCCGAAACCCTCAACCAGGCCAAGGCGCTGTACATGCGGGCTTTAACCTGGTGGGAATGGACGGCCGTCAGCGAAAACAGCATGGGCGCCCACAACCCGGCCGGAGCCCGCGCCCAGCTCCAGACCGCCGACGATCTGGCCTCCCAGGCACTGCAACTGCTGCCGTAAAAGCCTGGAACTTCCGAGACAGGCTCAGGACTTCCGAGTAAGTGTGGGCCGGTATCCCCGCGCGATTGACACGCCGGCCGGGACCACTAAAATCGCACATTCCGGCCCAGCACTGCTGGCCGGCTACCGATGGTGAGTGTAGCTCAGTTGGTTAGAGCACGAGGTTGTGGTCCTCGGGGTCGCGGGTTCGAGTCCCGTCACTCACCCGTTTACATAACTTTCGACAAATACTCGAATTAACACACTTGCTCGCGCGAGGAAGCGCGGCCGAAACGGGAGGATGGATCAATGGGGTACGCTGGACGGTATCGGGCGACGGGCATCATCATCCGCATCTTGCAGGTATTCGCGGCCCTGGGTCTGCCGGTGGCTGTGGGCGGCATCATTCTTACCATCAGCGGGGAGCCTCTGGGCCCGGTAATCCTGCTGTCGTGTCTGCTCTCGGCTCTGATCTTGTTCGCCTCTGCCGAGGGCCTGGAGATGGTCCGGGACACGGCCATTAACTCATTCAGGACTGCCGACGCGGTAGAACGGCTTCTGGCGGCCCCGGTCCAAGCTGTGCCGCCCACAAGGCCCCCTACGCC
>JAAXZI010000103.1 GCA_012719955.1 Phycisphaerae bacterium
CCCCCCGATGCGCCCGGCCGCTTCACCATAATCCACTTCACCATAATCCTTTGTCAGCCCCATCCCGGACCGCCCCTGCCCGATCTACTTGCCCACCACCTCCCTGGGCTGCTATGGTACTTGCTGTCATGCACCGTCGAGGGGAACGGTTCAGGCTTAAAGCCGATCCCGGTACGTGTGATGCTAATGCCTCGGCGGTGCGCGGGCGCAGGCAGGACGCCTGGGTGATATGCTCTTTCGAGACCGGCTCTCAGCCGCTGTTGCACTACCGGCACGACCGGCGGCGTTTAACCGCGGTCGTTATCGGACGGGAGCCACGGCTTCGTGAGCGGTGTTCTCGTGATTCAGGATGAGGGTTGATGCCATGGCCAGAATAACGGTAATCGTGGTGGCGGCGGGTAAAGGAACGCGGTTCGGCGGATCCGAAAAAAAGATCTTCGCCAAAATTGACGGCCGGGCCATGTTCCTGCGCTCCGTGGAGCACTTCATCAACCGCGATGACGTGATTCAGACCATTCTCGTCATCGCCCCCGAGGACCAGGAGGATGTCAAACAGAAGTTCGGCGCCAACCTCGGCTTCATGGGCGTCCAGTTGGCCACCGGCGGCCCCACCCGAACCGACTCCGTCGCCAACGCCCTTGCCGTAGTGCGCGAGGACGCCGAGTTGGTCGCCATCCACGACGCCGCCCGCCCCTGTGTCTCTACCGCCATGATCGACGCCGTCTTCCAGGAGGCGGCCAAAACCGGGGCCGCCATCCTGGCCGCCCCCTTGCGCGGCACCATCAAGCGGGCCAGCGAATCCGGCTTCGTGGACGCCACTGTCCCCCGTGAGGGCCTTTGGGAAGCCCAGACGCCACAAGTATTCAAGCGCCACCTGATCATCGACGCCTACGGCCGACGCGCCCAAGTCACCGAACCCATCACGGACGACGCCCAGCTTGTCGAAGCCACCGGCCATCCCGTCGCCCTTGTGGAATCCGACTTCACCAACCTCAAGATCACTACCCGCGCCGACATCACCCTGGCGGCCGCGATCCTCAAGAGCCGTCCGAAACCAGTCCACAAAGGCCCCATGGGCCCCTTCCAGGAAGCGCAGTGGTGACAACCCGATGACGGATAAGCGATAAGGGATAAGAGATGAGCCGCCCGCAGCCCTCATGCTCTTATCCCACATCCCCCTATCCCCTTATCCCTCGCCCCTCATCCCTCGTCCCTCGCCCCTCATCCCTTGCCATTTCCCCTCCCCCTGTGTACCCTCACCGACCGATAACAGATAAGAGTCTGGACTTCGCCGGCTAGAGAGAAATCGCAGGAGGCGATTTATGGCTTTCCCCACCCCAATCCGTATGCGTGCCGCTTTCAGTTGGAGAGTTCCGTGCTTCCGCAGCCGTCGGGCTCCGCACCGGTCGTTCTGGCAAGGAGGCTCGCGGAATTGCGGAACTGGAACGAGCATCAGAAGCATGGCATCCCTGGCCGGCATGGCGGCCCTGGCGACCGTCATGGTCGGCTGCATCGATACCAGCAAGATAGCCAGCCCCCGCATCACCCCGCCGGAGGAAACCCTGGTGGACCGGCCGGCCGGCAGTTCCGTCGAGATCATCGACGAGGTCAACCTGGTCTACAGCGTCAAGTACCACCGCGCCATGTACGCCCGCTACCTGCAGGCCCTGATCGACTACTACTCACGCTGCGGTCAGCATGAAAAAGCGGAATGGGCCCGGATCGAACTGACCGGTCTGCGTCGCATCAAGGCCTACAACTACATCGCCGACACGCAAGCCCCGGCTCTCCCGCCGGCCCCGGCAACGTCCGGCACTATCGGAGAGGCGACCTCTGAGGCTCCGCTCAAGGTCACCCTGGTGGCCGACCGTGACAAGCCCGAACCCCAGGAAGTCCCCAACCCGCTGGAGTATCCGCCCGGCATCGAAATCCCGGATATCCCCCTCGACAACGTCGGCGAAGTCGACCTGGTCGAGAACATGGCGCTTCACCGGGATGCGTACACCCGCTTTCTCACGGCCCTGACCAAGTTCTATTCCGAACAGGGCTTTCCCGAAAAGGCGGCCTGCGCCCAGACCGAGTTGAACGGCCTGCGCCAGGTCAAGACCTACAAGTACATTCTCGAGGCCGAAGTACCGCGGGCAGACCTCAAGCCCCTGGAATCCATCGCCGAGGCCGACCGTCTTTATGAGCAGGGTCTGAAGATCCTCCGCAAGGGCGGGCGCGGATTCCCCTGCTTCTATAACCAGACCACCATGCGGCAGGCGCTCGTCAAGTTCAAAGCGCTGATAGAAAACTATCCCACCAGCGACAAGATCGACGACGCCGCCTACTACATCGCGGAAATCCACAAGGAGTACGAGAAAGAGAAGGATAACACGCTGGCCATCGAGTGGTACAAGCGGGCCATCCAGTGGGACCCCAACACCCCCCACCCCTGCCGGTTCCGCATTGCGACCACCTACGATTACCGGCTCCACGAGCGAGAAAACGCCCTCTACTGGTATCAGCGGGTCCTCGATGAAGAGTCCAAATTCACCGCCCGCGACCACATCGATTTCGCCGGCAATACCGCGTACGCCCGCAAGCGAATCCGCGAGCTGACTCCCGAAGAGCACCTTTACGCTCCCGGCGAGGCACCCATGGAAGGCCATCCCGAGGGCCTGGGCCGGGAGCCGGCGCCGCCGCCGTCCGTACCGCCCCCGCCGGCTCAGCGCCAACCATGATCCCCGCGCCGGCGACGATGCGCTATCTCGCTGAGATGGATTTCGAACCCTGACGTTCCCCCACCCTCTCAAGGGTGGGGGAACAATGGTTTCAATGGTTAGGCAGTCACCGCGGAGTCCAGGGTTCCTCAACCTGGCGCCGTTTCCAGTACAGCAGTTTCTTGGCGGATCAGGCGGGCAAGATGCCCGCCCTCCAGAACAGCCGGCCGGCGATGTTGGGGGGCGGGCA
>JAAXZI010000104.1 GCA_012719955.1 Phycisphaerae bacterium
ATCCCCCTCTCCCGCCCACGGCAGGAACGAACAGAGGCAACGGAGAATCGATGCGATCCTCCGTTGCCTCTGTTTCGTTCCTGTTCAGAACCACGCTTACGGCAGGCAGTTGGCCGGCGGATTGTCCGCGTCAAATGGAATCCCCGGGCCAGTCCAGCAGTTGTGGAACTGGACTAAATCGTCCGCGTCAACGTCGCCATCGGAGCCGTCCGGGTCGCGGTCGAAGCAGTAGCACTGGTCGTCGATGATCAGGCCAAGCTCCGACTCTTCCATGCAAGCCTGGAAGAACCCGAAGTCAGCCTGGTCTACGTCCTGGTCGCCGTCCGCGTCCGCATAGGGCACGTTACAAGGCACAACCGTCAGGACGGCTTCGGACTTGGCGCCCTCGCTGTCGAGTGCGTCGGTCACGAGCACAGAAACCGTTTTGCCGTCGTCGGCGAGCTGGCAGTCGGGCAGAAGCAGGGTGGGCAGGTCGCTTTCAACCGTGTCCTGGCCGAAGGACCACTTGTAGCTCAGAGGTGCCGTGCCAACGGCTTGAACGTCGAATCTGGCCGTCGCGCCCCGGCCCACGATTACGGGCTTGAGGTGCTTGACGATCAGCACGCGCGGTGTCCAGGGGACGGCCGGCCCGGTCACGTTCTGCTCGAACAGGGCCAGATCATCCTCGTCCACGTCACCATCCCCCTCCACAGTTTCCCCGGCCCCTGGATCTTGATCGAAGCAGGCGCAGTAACCGCCGGCGATCAGCCCGGCCGCTCCGGCCCCATCGCCGGTCATGCAGGCCTGGAAGAGCCCGAAGTCCTCCTGGTCCACGTCCAAGTCCCCGTCCGCATCCGCATAGGGAACGTTGCACTGCACGACCCGCAGGAGAACCGTGGTGCTGGTCGCCGTCAGCGTTTCGGTGTCGGTGGTGGAGGTGAGCATCGCTTGAACCGTGGCCCCATGGTCACCGGGTTTCACGTTCGCCAGCTCCAGCGTGGGGCTGTTGGTTCCGGCCGGCTCGCCGTTGACCGCCCAGGCATACGACAGCGTGCCGGGGCCGACGCCCACCACCTTGAAGACGGCCTTGTTGCCTTCGGCCACGTACACAGGACGCGGCTGCTCGGCAAAGCCCGTCACCCACAGCAGGGCCGGCTCACTCTCCACAGATCCGCCGATGCTGTCAGTCACTTTGACCCATACGGTCGCGCCGTGATCGGCGGGCTGGGCGTTGAGGCGTGTCCAGAAGGGGGCGTTGTCACCCACGATCTCGCTGGTCGGCTGGCCCACGCGCTGGATGTGCCACTCGTAATGTAACTGTAGCGTCGAGGAGGCCACCACCTCGAAGTAGGCATTCCAGCCGGCCACGATGCTCACGTTGTCCGGCTGGTCGAGGATCTCCGGCAGCTTCTGGACGGTCAGCGTGACCTCGTCGCTGGTTACGGAGCAGTTGTCGTCGGTGATGGTGACGGCCACCTTCGACCCGCTGTCGGCGAGTTGAACGTTGGTGAGAGTCAGCTTGCTCGGGTCGAGCGGGTCGGGCTGGACCACCTGGCCCTTCCAGGTCCACTCATAGGTCAGCGTGCCGGCGCCCGTGGCCGAGACCGTGAACGTGGCGTTGCCCCCCTCGGGCACGATCTGGCTGGTGGGCGGCGCAACGATCTCCACGGTGCAATCCGTCACCTCTTCAAAGCGGACCGCGTCGGCGTAGAAGCGGCTCAGGAAGTTCAGGTTGCCGCTTGCGTATTCGAATTTGATCGTGGGGGCGCTCACGCCCGGATTCAGTATCATCCGGCCGACCAGGCCCCACGTATGGATCGGGCCCGTGCTTCTGAAAAGCGTGGTATCGGGGGAGGCCGCCCATTCGCCGCCGGTCAACGTGATCTTCACCACGAGGTTCGTGGAGCAGAGGTCCGTGGTCGGCATGGTTACGAAGACGTCGTAGGTGCCGCCGGCGGTGCCCAGTGTGGGGTTGACCGAGAAGGCCGGTGTCCCCCCCATCGCATAGCGGGAATGCGTGGCCTGCAGGCCGCCGGCCTGGCTCTTATAGCCGGCTTCGTTCCAGGAGCCTGTTTCTTGATACCAGGCGTGATTTAAGCCATCCGTCCCGCTCTCCACGATCACCACGTCGGCCCGCACGGTGGCCGACACCATGGCGCTCCCCAGAACCAACGTCATGCCAACCAGCCACTGGCGGGAAGAGCCTTGCTTCAGTTGCCACTTCATTCCTGCCTCCTCGTTGTCCATTCGGGATTATTAACTTACGCTGAGGCCATTATACCGAAACCGAGTGACCGACGGGTAGTCGTCAGCTTGCCCCGCCTCGATTTCTTGCCTGCGGCTGATTCGACGGAGGCGCCCCCGGTTGCGAGGCTTGCCGCCAAAGGCGGCTTCCGGCGACCCTTCAGACCTGGTTGGGCCTCCCCGCCTGCCCGCGTTCTCTTCGCCGCCGCGACCGGAAAGCCAGCGGTCTTATTTGCCCCGGCCTTCAAATGCCCGGACCCAGGACCCCGCAGGGAGCGAGAACGATGCCCGCGCCCAAAGAACCTTTTTGCGCGGTTACGCTCGTGATGTTCTCAAATTGTGAAATAGTAATGACTTAGGAGTGATTGTGGCCGTCCATCTTTCCTCCCGTCCTTGGCAGAGTCGCGCAAACCTGCTATCCATTACCACCTTCCCGGGGGTGATCCGGCCGTGGCCATCAGCGAGCCAACCCGCTGGCGGCTGAATGCTGAAGCTCGTACCGGACGCGCCTGGGACCACAGACGAAGGATTTAGACCCTGAGGACTCAACACGATGTCAGACCCCTACTTCCAGACCCTCTTCGCGGACCGCATCGGTGGCGCTAACTACGGCAAAGGCACCGCCATTTATAAATTCGAGAAGATCAAGCGGGCCAAGCGCCAGGCGATCAAGGATTTCCCCGACCGGCCGCTCATCGACTTCGGAATTGGCGAGAACGACGACATGGCCCCCGAGTCCGTGCGGGCGCGGATGAAGATCGAGGTCGATAAGCTCGAAAACCGCGGCTATGCCGACAACGGCATTCAGGAATACAAGGACGCCGCCGCCGCGTTTATGAAGCGCGAGTTCGGCGTGACCCTCGATCCGCTCACCGAGATCGTCCACTGCATCGGCACCAAGCCGGCCCTGGCCATGCTGCCGGCCTGCTTCATCAACCCCGGCGACATCACCCTCATGACCGTTCCCGGCTACCCCGTGGCCGGCACGTATACCAGGTACTACGGCGGGCAGGTGTTTGCCCTGCCCCTGCTGGAGAAGAACGGCTTCCGTCCGGACCTCGACGCCATTCCCGACGACATCCGCCGCCGGGCCAAGCTGCTGGTCATCAACTTCCCCAACAGCCCGACCGGGGCCCTGGCCGATGAGGCCTTCTACAAGAAGGTTATCGACTTTGCCTTGGCCAACCAGATCGTGGTGATCCAGGATGCCGCCCATATTCTGCTCACCTACGGCCGGAAGCCTCTGAGCTTCCTCCAGGTGGATGGGGCCAAGGAGGTGGGCGTTGAAGTCCACTCGATGAGCAAGGGTTTCGATATGATCGGTTGGCGCATGGGCTTTGTGGCCGGCCACGAGCGGCTTGTCCGGGCTTACGCCGACGTCAAGGACAACACCGACTCCGGCCAGTTCATCGCCATCCAGAAGGCCGCCGCCACCGCCCTGGCCGACCCGACGATTCCGCAGCGTATCCGGGCCAAGTACGAGCGCCGCCTTCAGAAGCTGGTGGCCACGCTCAACGCGCTCGGCTTCCAGGCGAAGATGCCCGGTGGAACCTATTTCCTCTACGCCAAGGCCCCCGCGGGTATCGAGGGCGGCCCGCGGTTCGCCACCGCCGAGGATTGCTCGCAGTTCCTGATCCGCGAGCGGAGCATCTGCACCGTCCCCTGGGACGACGCGGGCGCCTATCTGCGCTTCTCGGTCACCTACCACGCGCCCACCGAGGCCGACGAGGACGCCCTCATGGACGCCCTCAAGCAGCGCCTGGCGGGCGATAAGTTCGTGTGGTGATCGGGGCAGGCATCTGTAGTGATCGGGGGGTGGGCATCTTGCCCGCCTTCTGGACGTGAGACTGCCGCAGCCTGGTGCATGGGGTCAACAGACCTGACACACCCGCATGGCATGCCGTGGGTACATGTGTGCCACTGCTCTGTGAACAGTGTTTTGCAAGCAGATCGCTCGCCTGTTGAGAGGTTGGTCTGCCGGGAGTGTGCCCTGACCGCCCGCACGGCTGGCACAGCCGTGGCACACAGAAGGTGCGGGTTCAACCGCTCGAAGGTAGAATCGACCTTATGGCCATCGAAGCCGACAGGTTGACGGTCATGCGGCTGGGGCGCCCCGTGCTGCGCGACGTCTCGCTGCGCATCGGCGATGGCGAGGTCGTCTCCGTCATCGGGCCTAACGGAGCGGGCAAGTCCACGCTGATGGCCGCATTACTCGGCCTGCTCCCGCTTGCCGGGGGCGTGGTGCGCCTGGACGGCACGCCCATCGACAGGTTGGCCCGCCGGCAGATCGCCCGCCGCATCGCCTACGTGCCGCAGGTACACGACGGATATCTGGGCTTCACCGTCCGCGAGATCATCGAGGGCGGGCGCTACGCCCACCTCGAGCCGCTCGAACCGCTCTCGGCCCAGGATCGCGAGATTGTCACCTCGGCCGCAACCGCCACCGGTGTCGACTCATTGCTGGAGCGTACCATCGATACCCTCTCCGGCGGTGAGCGCCAGAAGGTCTGGATCGCCGCCGCCCTGGCCCAGCACACGCCGATCCTGTTCCTCGACGAGCCCACCAACGCCCTCGACCCCGCCCACCAGGCGGAGCTGATTCGCATCATCCGGGCCTTCACGCGCACACCGGGCGACGCGTCGACCGGAGCGATTGGTTGGTTTACCGGTGAAAGCCGGGTGGCCGGCGGTTTTCGCGAGCCGGCCGGTGGAACGCAGACAGCCGCCGGCGGCAATACCCTGCTGGTCATCAGTCACGATCTCAATCTGCCGCTGGCCATCGGCGGCCGGGTGCTGGCCCTGCAAGGTGGAAGCGTGGCCTTCGATGAACCAGTCGAGGCCCTGCTGGACACGTGCCGGCTCGAAGCGCTCTTCGGCACGCCGTTCGTTCTGCACCGTGACCCGGCCGGACGGGCGTCGGTGCACCTGGATGTATAGGTTGATGGTTGCCGGTCGTGAGTACGAGGCTGCAACAAGATAGAAAGATGGAGAGTCAGGACAATGGAAGGACACGACATGACGGCCACTCCCTCCATTTCTCCATCTCTCACACTCTCGATCTGCCCGTACCGGCACAGCACGCCGCCGGCCGAAGGGGGACCGCAATGAGCCGGAGGGCAGGGCGCCTCTACGTGGTACTCATCCTTGCCTGCATCCTAGTCGCGGCCGTCTCGCTGATCGTGGGCACCACCGGCGTCGGTCTGTCGCACTACTGGTCCAGGGCCCGCACCGAGTCCCGGCCGCTGCTGGATCTCTGGGCGCGAATGGCCGGCTTGCCGTTGCCGCGGTTGGCCATGGGCATGCTCGCGGGGGCGGCACTGGCCACGGCGGGGGCCATCTTCCAGGCCCTCTTCCGCAACCCGCTGGCTTCGCCGTACACGCTGGGCGTCTCCAGCGGCGCTTCGCTGGGCGCGGCCATCGCCATCATGTTCGCCGGCGGCGGGCTGCTCTACGGCCTGCCGGTGGTGAGTTTGTTCGCGTTCATGGGCGCGCTGCTGTGCGTGACGGTGGTGTACGCCATCGCCCACCTGCGCGGCGGCCAGTCCTCCTCCACACTGCTGCTGGCCGGTATCACCATTGGCTTCCTGTGCTCGGCGGGAATTGTGCTGGTGCTCTTTCTGGCCCAGCGGCAGGATATGAGCGTCATCCTGCAATGGATGATGGGTTCGCTGGAGATCCTCGGGTTCGAGCCGGTGCTGGAGGCGCTGGCCATGGCCACACTGGCCGGCGGGGCGGCCATGTACCTGCACCGCGATCTCGACCTCATGATGATGGGCGAGGTGGTGGCGGCCAGCCGGGGCGTGGACGTGCGCCGCTCCCGGCGGTTGCTTTACTTCACCGCCTCTCTGTTGACGGCAGGCGTGGTCGCGCATTGCGGCCCCATCGGTTTCGTGGGTCTGCTGGTGCCGCACGCCATGCGCTTCTTCGTCGGGGCTGGCCATCAGCGCCTGCTGCCGGCCTGCGCGCTGGCCGGCGCGGCCTTTCTGCCGCTCTGCGATCTGCTGGCCCGCAACGCCATGTACTGGCTCCGCGGCGAGTTCCGCCAGGTGCCGGTTGGGGTGTTGACCAACCTCGTGGGCGGCGGCTTCTTCCTCTACCTGCTGCTCACGCGCCGCCAGGAGCGGCCGACCCTGTAGGGCAGGTTTCTGATTTGCCTTTCGGCGGGGTCTGTCTCCCCCTCTGCTTTCGGATAGTGCAGTGGGTGACGTACCTGAGACAATCCTGAACGGCTTGCGCTTACTTGAAGAACGACTGGTGATACCGCAGCATCAGCACGCCGTCTTTGAAATGGTCCGGGCGAATGGTGGGTTGCTGGCCCAGCCATTCCATCAGCAGCCAGCGGGGGAAGTCCGCGCCGGCGTGGATGGCCAGTGGAACGCCGCCGCCAAAGCGGGGATTCACCTCGATAACCCGGATCCGGCCATCGGGGCTGAGAATGAGTTGAATGGTGATCAGCCCCATGCACGCGCCCAGCGCCTCGACCACGCGCATGCCGGTCTGGATGATGCCCTCGTGCCGAACTGTGCGCGCCTTGGTTACCTCGCCGCCGCGGACCTCGATCCGTTCGCGGGGCACCACGCAGCGCGGCACGCCGTCGTAGCCGGTGTAGACATCCAGGGTGTGCTCGACGCCCTCGACAAACTCCTGAATGATGGCATCCGGCACGCGGGGGACAAAGGCCTCCATGTCCCCCTGGCTTTTCAGGATGAAATTGCCCCTGCTGGCGCTGCCGAAACGGGGTTTCAGGAAATAGGGGTACTGGTGCCGGTCCCGGCGAAGGAGCTGCTCGGGCGTCCAGGTCTGCGGGGTATCGATCTGGTGGCGGGTCAGAAACTCAAAGGTGGAGAGTTTGTCCCGGCAAGTGCGGACCACTTCTGGCGAGGAAATGATCACGCCGCAGCCTTCCCGGGCGAACTGATCGCGGGCCTCGCTCAAGATAACCAGCTCACTGTCGATCAGCGGAATGAGCAGGTCGATCTTCTCACCGCGAACCAGGTCCAATAACGCGGTGATGTACTGCCCGGAGGTAATCAGGGGCATCTGGTGAGCCCGGTCGGCAATGCAGGCGGCGGCGCAATTGACTTCGCAGTCGGCCACCTGGAGGCTGGCGCGCAGACCCAAACCTTCGGCCGCCCGGCCGAAGGCCTGGATAAGTTCTACGCGCCGGCCGGCACACGTAAAGAGAACCTTGATCCCCTTACGGCCCGCACCGGCGCCCCGAAGCCAGTCTCTCCTAAATTCCATGTAGCCTAGATCATATCGGTGCATTCCAGGGCAAACAACAGAGCCGATAAACAGGGCGACGAACGCAACGCTGATGGCCGCGTCCGTCGCCCTCAGACTTGCGCCGGCCCTGTGCTCAGCGGTGCCGGCGGGCCCGTCCCCGCCGGGGCGCTGTCGGGAGAATTCCCCCCACGCGCCGGCCAGGGATCGGGTCCTGCTCTCGCTACTCCCCACATACGACAACACCAGTGGCCGGGAGTGAGCCACTGACTTCCGGGCCAGACGTGCTCAGGAGTCCTTCTGCTCCTCGAGCATCTTCCGCAAATAGGCGTTCTCGCGCCGCGTCGCCTCCAGGTCGAACAGCAGGTACTTGATCGAAAGCCGCAGGAAATCGATGCTTTCCTGCAGGCTGCCCACGGTGTTCTTGAGCTCCTTGTGACGTTGCCGGGTCTCTTCCGCCAGCAGGGTCAGCTTGGCCCGGTCGGGCTCGGGCAGTGAACCGATCTGGGCTACGAGTTCGCCGAGTCTTCGCTGGAATGTTGCTTCATCCATTGGATTCTCCCTTCCGGCGCCGACCGGCATCCGCGGCGGCGTGTCATGATGACGGGGGCAAAGTCGGTGCCAGCGGCGGCGAAACCTCCTCCCGCTCCGGTGGAATTCCTAACATATGAAATAGCAAGGATTAACGAAGGATTCGGCCGACGGAGAAAGTTGGGCCCCCCGTACCGTTTGTGCAGGGATGATGCCTGAAAACAACATTTCGAGGAGGTGGATGGATCGTCGTCGCCAGCTTTAACTTCCCTGGCTTATGATGATAAGCAGCGCGTGGACGTGTCGGCCGGCGTCAACGAGCGTGTGCATGATGGTGATTGGAACGCGGCCGGTTGCGTGGCATCGGCGACGAAGGTGCCTGTGCCGCCGTGCAGTAAAGTGAGAAGAGCGAAGTGAACCGTGAGCCAGAGCCCGGAATGAACGGCGACCAGGAGACACCGGTGAGCAGGCGGCGCCCAGGGGGGCGGTGGATGGTCTGGGCCGTGCTAGCGGTGCTGGTTGGTGTGTATCTCTACGCCAACCGCACGGTGCCGGCGGCGTTCGAGTGGGAGGCGAACTACGAGGCGGGACTGCGCAAAGCAGGCGAGCAGGGCAAATTCGTGCTGCTGGCGTTTCAGACCGCCGGCTGTCCCGCGTGTCAATGGATGGACCGGGAAGTTTTTTCGAAGTCGGAAGTGGCCCGCGCCCTGGAGGGCTGGGTGGCCGTGCGCGTAGATGGCAACCGCGAACCGCGGCTGGCCCTGGAGTATCGCGTGGAGGCATTTCCCACCTTTTTCGTGCTTTCACCAGCGGGCCAGGTAGTGGCGGGCTTCATGGGCACGCGCCCGGCGGATCAGTTTATTCAATTCCTGGAGAAGGCCCGGGCGAAGGATCTCAAGGGCGGTCCCACGGCGGCCCGCGGCTTGGCCGCTCCCCTTGGAACGGCAAGCATACCCCTGTCCTGACAGGTACTTACATGCATCCTCAGGCCGGTCTTGGGCAGTGATCGAGCGGCCGCAACGGACTTGGGCCGGAAAATTCCCCGGGTGGCGGAAAACTGCCTCTGCAGGGGCTTGAAAACGCCGATTGGAGGCGATATACTTGCCGATCTTTACGACTTGTTGGCTGTGTCCCCTTTATTTTCAGTCCGACGGGCCGGGAATGCCTGCGGAGCTGACAGTCAGCGGGGGATGCCGCCGACAGGACGATCGAGGTGCAGGGTGAGGCGGATCTCTAACAAGATCTTGATCGAACACCGGCAGCGCTGAAGCGTCCGCTGATCATCACATCGGCGGCTCTCTTCAGAAGGCTGCCGAAATGGGGTTCCCCAGGTCTTACCAACCGATACCCGGCAGTCCGATTGCAACCGTTGCCCGCAGGCGGGTTTCCGACACTCGCTCTGGGCGCGGAAAGGGGGCAGGTGTGTTTACCGAGCCGACCCTTCCGGTGCTTTGCAGTTTATGAGCCCGGATCCTCTTTCCGGTTTTTCCGGCGGGAAGCGACAGGTGTAGCTGACTGGCACAGTCAGGCGTAAACATGATGAATTTGAGTGATCTGAGAAACATTGGCATCTCGGCGCATATCGACTCGGGCAAGACGACCCTCACCGAGCGGATTTTGTTCTACAGCGGGCGCATCCATCGCATGGGCGACGTCAAGGACGGCGAGGATGGCGCCACCATGGACTTCATGGATCTGGAGCGCGAGCGCGGCATCACCATTGCCTCGGCGGCCACCACTGTCGGCTGGAAAGGCAAGACGATCAACATCATTGACACGCCCGGCCACGTGGACTTCACCATCGAGGTCGAGCGCTCCCTCCGCGTGCTCGACGGGGCCGTGCTGGTCCTGTGTGCCGTGGGCGGCGTGCAGTCGCAATCGCTGACCGTGGACCGCCAGATGCGCCGCTACAACGTGCCGCGCCTGGCCTTTATCAACAAGTGTGATCGCGTCGGCGCCGATCCCGCCCGCGTCATCCGGGAAATGGAGACCAAGCTGGGCCACGTGGCCGTGCCGTTGCAGATCCCCGTCGGGCTGGAAAGCCGCCACGAGGGCGTGATCGATCTGATCACCATGAAGGCAGTCTATTTCGACGGCCCCCAGGGCGAGCATGTCCGCGTCCAGGAGATTCCCGCCGAATACCAGGACGCCGCCGCCCGGGCGCGCCACGGGCTACTCGACACGCTGTCTCTTTACAGCGATAAGCTGATGGAGCTCATGCTCGAGGATAAACCGATCCCCGAGGAACTGCTGCACCAGGTTATCCGCGAGCAGACTATCGCCCGTGAGATCACTCCCGTGCTGATGGGTTCGGCCTTCAGAAATCGGGGCGTGCAGCTTCTGCTGGACGCGGTGGTTCGCTATCTGCCCAGCCCGCTGGATCGCATGGCCTACGCCAAGGACAACGTAAACGAGGGCGCGGAAATCGCCCTGGCCGCCGATCCTGACGCGCCCATGGCCGCCATGGCCTTCAAGATCGTCGAGGAGTCGTTCGGCCAGCTCACTTTCGTGCGCATTTACCAGGGCCGCATCGAACGCGGCCATACGTACATGAACACCCGGGTGGGCAAGAAGCAGCGCGTCAGCCGCATTCTGAGGATGCACGCTAACCACCGCGAGGACATCGACGTGGCCGAAGCCGGCGACATCGTGGCCCTCATTGGCGTGGACTGCAACTCGGGCGACACGCTCTGTTCGCTCGACCAGCACTATTCGCTGGAGAGCATCCACGTGGCCGAGCCGGTGATCTCGCTGGCGATTGCACCGAACAAGACCGCCGACCGTGACAAGCTCTCCAAGGCCTTGAGCCGCTTCTGCAAGGAGGATCCCACCTTCCACGTCCGCAGCGACGAGAAGACCGGCGAGACGCTGATCAGCGGCATGGGCGAGCTGCACCTGGACGTGTATATCGAACGGCTCAAGCGCGAGTATAAGATCGACCTCACCGTAGGCGCCCCGCAGGTCAGCTACCGCGAGGCCCCGACGCAGGAAGTGGCGTTCAACTACAAGCACAAGAAGCAGACCGGCGGCGCCGGCCAGTACGCCCACGTGATCGGGCGGCTGATTCCGCTGCCTCCGGATTCGCCCCACGACTACGAGTTCGAGAGCGAGGTGCACGGCGGACGCATCCCGACCGAGTTCATCCCCTCCTGCGACAAAGGTTTCCAGAGCGCCCGGGGCAAGGGTCCGCTGGCCGGCTTTGAGGTCGTGCGGGTCAAGATCGTGCTGGAAGACGGCACGTATCATGCGGTGGACTCCTCGGATCTGGCCTTCCAGATCTGTGCCCGCGACGCCTTCAACGAGGCCTTCCGGCAGTCCAAGCCGGCCCTGCTGGAGCCCTACGTCAAGGTGGAGGTCGAAGCCCCGGCCGAGTTCCAGGGCAGTATCGTCGGCGATCTCTCCAGTCGGCGCGGCCTGATCCACGGTACGGAGACGAAGCAGAGCTTCGTGACCATCACCGCCGAAGTGCCGCTGGCCCGGATGTTCGGTTACGCGACCGACCTGCGTTCGGCCACCCAGGGCAAGGGCACGTTCACGATGGAATTCTCGGCCTATCGCCAGACGCCGCGCGAGGTGCAGGAGGAGATCATCCTGGCCCGCAAGAAGCAATTGGCCGAGCACCGGTAACTAAGGCACGCGCATCTTGCCGCGCGGACAGGGTGGGCATCCGGCCCGCCGGCCCCGGCGAGGTGTTAGCGTCCACGACATGATGAGCGAGCAATTCGTCGCAGAACAGGCGACGATGCCAATAAAAGAGCCTGCGGGGCCACAACCCCGCAGGCTCGTTTTATTGCTTGTTGCAGACTCGAACCTCTCGCCGCCGGGCACTCGCAACCACCGGTTCCGCTTCGCTCCACTGGTGGCTACTCTCACCTGGCCCTTCTCAGGGCCACGGGCGATTACCTGAGCGACAAACACATCTCCAGCCTCAGACGCACTCCGGCTTCAGCCGGGCTTGGAGGTTGATGCCATCGGCACCCTCATCGGTTGTCCCAATCGTGAACCCACCTCTGAAGAGGTGGGCCACCCGCTCGTTTTATTACTTATTGCAGATTCGAATCTCTCGCTGCCGGGACGGACTCTCAGGCCGGCGCGGCTTCCAACCACGGACCGGCCGGTCCATGGATTTCGATGTCAGGACGGCCGCGAAGTTCCTGTACCACCGCTTCGGAGGCGTACAGTTCCTCCAGGTGCAGCGTGTTGGTGATCCGGATGATGCGCAGCTCATTGGGGTTCGTCCGGCCCAGGGCTCGACAGGCGATGGCCAGGGCCTCCTGGTCCGTCTCGGCGATCACCGGTATCTTGCCGCGCTCCAGGAACGTGGTGGTGAGCATGTTTTCGTAGGTGGCCTTGAGGTCGATCTTGTCAAACAGCCGGCGGGTGATGATGTCCGCCAGGCCCATGCCCAGGGCATTGCCGTGGGTCTCCGCAGTCAGATCGCGGACGATGATGAAGCGGATGCGCGGGCGGTCGGGTTCGGGTTGTCCGGGGATCTTCAGGCGGCCGATCACGTTGGGATCCATCCCCAGGCCGCTGATGTTCTTGCCCATTTCGTCAACGATCAGGATGTCCAGGTCATCCACCGGCAGGCCGGGTAGATTGCGGCGGGCCTGCTCAAGTAAGCGCGGCTCCTCTTCCGGAATCCTGTCCGGAGGGAGAACGCGAACCAGGGCGACCTCTTCGCGGGCATTCTCGACCACCGCCACGCCCAGGAGAATCTTGCCGGTCCGCAGGATGTGGCCGGCTACCGCGGGCATGACTTCGCGCAATCCCCGGACCCCGAGGGCATGGATGGCCCGGGCCCCGGCGTCCTTACCCAGGCCGATAGCCATCATCTTCATCAGGCCGCTCTCATACCGGCCGCGGAAGGAAGTATGCGGCTTGACGCGGTTGACCAGAATGACACCGTCGGCTTCGTAGGCCAGCCGGTCGAAAAACACCGGCGTCGGGAGGTCGCCGGCGGGCACCTGGACGACCTCCATGCTGGAGCGGATCGGTGCGCCGACCGCGTCCTCGGTAATGCCGTAACCGGCCAGCACCTCGCGCTGGCCCTCGGCGGTCGCGCCGCCATGACTGCCCATGGCCGGCACGATGAACGGCTTGGCCCGGCAGGCTTTCACCCATTCCACCACCTGCCGGACGATGAGGGCATTCCCGGCGATACCGCGGCTGCCGACCGCGATGGCAATGGCGGAGCCGGGCCGGGGAGTCACGCCGCAGGCGTTCAATTCCGCGCGTACGGCGGCCTCGACATCCTCCACGCGCGCGGTCGAGAAGCGCTGCCGGATTCGCGTTAGAGCGACCGAGGGGAACACGAGCTGGTTCACGGCGGTTACTCCGGTGAGCGGAAAAGAGAAATCATGCGTCATTCTATGCCGGCTGATCGCTTTCGGCCTCCCGGTCGGACGCCGGCTGGAAGGCAGGGAAGCCGTCTTGGGCCGCGATGAAGGCGTCGATGGCGTCCATCAGGCGGCGGGTTTCGCCGAGGGCTGCAACGATCCGGCCATAATGGCGAATGTCGTCCGCCGACAGTTGACGGCCCCGGCGGGCCTGGAGCCACTTTGGGCAGACGCAATAGCCGCCGACCTGGAAGGTCCATACCTCCGCGGCGACGCCCTCAAACCAGCAGGTGGCGTTGATATAGACCCGGCCGTTGCGGTACTTCGGATATCCGGCCGCCACCACCGCCGGACCATCGCCGGCCAGCGCACAGCGAGCGGTATGAAACGGACCAGGCCGGCTCGACCGGCTCCACGAGGCGCCGGGATAGGCGTCATCCAGCAGATGCAG
This sequence comes from Phycisphaerae bacterium, assembly GCA_012719955.1. Classification (GTDB taxonomy): domain Bacteria; phylum Planctomycetota; class Phycisphaerae; order UBA1845; family PWPN01; genus JAAXZI01. The sequence goes on from JAAXZI010000104.1 coordinate 13,768, forward strand.
GCCGACCAGATCGGCGCCCAGGCCGGCCAGCTTGTCGAAGACCTCCGCACTGGGCGGCATTGGAATGCGCGGGAAGTCGAGTTTGAGCGGTTCCGCGTAGCGTGCGCGGTAGGTCGGGCTGTGGACGATGGCGTAGAGGTAGTGTAACACCGCTTCGGGTGAAGGCGAGGTCGGCGTTGGAAGGGGGGCGGCATCTTTGTTGGTCTGAGGCCGGCAGGCGGCCGCCAGCTTTGCGATAAATTCGGCCTTCAGGTTGGGTCGGGGGCGCCCGTCAGGATCGAGGAGGTACAGAGGGGCAAAATAATCCTGCCCTTTGTTGCCCAGGTAGAAGGCGCCGTGCGAAACCGGCCGGCGGCTCACCAGGAAATGCGTGACCTGCTGTCCCACCACCTGCCGGTTGAACAGCAGGCCGATGTTGGGCATGGCCAACAGGTGCCGCATCAACCCGACCCGGGAATCGCCACGGACGATGATCCGGGCGGCACGGTCCAGCGGATAGAACGCATACCGGATATCAAAGGGACGGTAGGTCACCTCGATAATGTCCTCGAGGCGCCAGTGGGCAAACAGCGGGCGCTTGTCTTCGAGGCGCCAGTCGGCGGTTTCTCGGAAACGGTACTTGTCCATCAGGGCCTCGTCGGGCAGCGAAGCCACGTCTTCGAGCATCCGCTCGACGTCCTGGCGGGTGAAATGATTTTTGACCAGCAGGCCCTCCTTGCGGAACTTGATACCGCAGGAGAAGACTTCGAATATGTCGGCCAGCGAGGTCCAGCGCTGATATTCCCGGTCATCGCCAGTGGTATCACGAAAGAGGAAGTAGGGGCCGGCACACGGGACGGCGCGCCAATCGATGGCTGCGCCGATGGCAGAGCGGAACCCGGCAGCGTCGGCGGACGCGGCGGCCAGGCGTTGAAGCTTCTGCTCGCGCGTGCCCCACAGGTCGGCGCGTCGTACCAGGGCGCGGCCACCCGGCGGGGTTTCTGCGGGCATTCGGGCGGTCTTGGGCTGCGAGCGCCCGGGGCCGATGAGAGCAGGCTCGCGTTTCGAGCCGGTTACTCCTGTCTCCCGCGGCGAGGATGCCGGCCGGTTCGGCAGGCGCGAGAGAAGGGTGATGGCGACGCCTTGCTGGATGTGGAAGACGTTCTGGTCGGTCACGCCGGCCGGCGTTTCCGCCCGCCGCATGACACTGCCGTGCAGATCGAGGACCTCGATGCAATCGAAATCCCGCAGCAACAGTTCGCGCATCCGGCGGTGGGTCACGCCCTCCAGGAACGAATTGTTGGTTACTACTCCGATCACGCCTGCGCCGGCCTGGGCGATCAGGGCGTGGGCCAGGCGAAGGAATCTCACATAGTCATCGGAGAGGGCGTTGATATTGGTCTCCGCCAGGCCCTCTTTGTAGTCCGCCATCAGCGCGTTCATCGGCGACGGTGTATCGCCTGAGCGAAGGGCATAGGGCGGATTGCCGAGGACCACCGTCAAAGCCGGCGGGAGGTTCATGTCCGGCGCAGGCGTCCGCGGGTCCGGAGCGGCCGTCAGCAGCTCCAGGCTGTTGCCCGGCCGGACGACGGTCAGTTCGCCGGCGTGCGTGTACCCGGTCTCGCGCAGTTTCAGGGCCAGGTTGAAGTTGGCCAGCGTGCAGGCCGTTGGGGCAAGCTCCAGGCCGTGCAGCCGGGGCAGCAGATGGCCAGGCACATACTCGTGCCACAGGTCGCAGATCTGTTTTTCGCTCGCACCGGCGGCGCGCCATTTGGCCTGCATGACGCGGTGGATGATGTCGATGGTCTCGACCAGGAAGGCACCCGTCCCGGCGGCCAGGTCGATGATCTGGACGAATGGCGTATTCCGGCAGGGGGAACCGGGCGGCAGGGCGAAGAGCTCCCCCCAGGAGCGGGTATCCGCGAGCCCGTCGGCAAGCCCGAACTCGTTTCTCAAGCGCTCGTGTACCGCCCGGATGATGAACTGCACGACCGGCCGGGGGGTGTAGAACACGCCGCGTCGCATCCGTCGGTGCGGGTCGTACTCGGCCAGGAAGTGTTCATAGAAATGGATGGCCGGATCCGCACCGGGATGGCAATCATGGAAGTCGCGCAGGATCGCTTCGCGGTCGGCGCGGGCCAGCAGGACCCCGGCCCGGCGCAGCAGCCTGCGCAACGCGGGCGCGGCGGGCCAGGGGGCGTTCTGGAGCGCCGGCAGACAGGCGGGGCGCTCGCTCTCTGCCCCCAACCGAATGGCAAGCCAGCGGCAGACGATTTCCTGGGCGGCGGTGTCGGCGGCGACCTCATCGAACCCGGCGCGACCCAGCGCGTCTCGATACGAGCGGGCGAGAGCGGCCAGGCTTCGCACCAGCTCGGCCCAGGTCGTCATCGATGCCCTTTGAGGTTTCATTCGCCGATTCCGTTTACGCCAGTCACGACGCTCACTTATAACCGAGTCAACCGCCTCGCCCAAGCCGGCGCAGGCCGGTTCGGGGCCCTGGCCTCGCGGGCGGCCGACGATACCGGGCCACCCTGGGATGTGGCAATCTTTGTGCGGGGTGGCGGGGCCCAGGAGGGCGTGCAGCTTGCACACCTGTGAGGCGGGCACGCCGTCCTGCTCGGCCCTCCGGCTGTGCTTGACTTCGCCGGCATGAGGGCCGTTGAATCCGCATGATGAGAGGTGCGGGACTCTCAATCCCTCTATCAATCGGGGTATGCCCAATTACAAAGGAGACTTCTTATGAAAAGCTACGTTCTTGGCGGCGCGGTTCTCACCGTTGGACTGATATCGGCCTTGCTGGCCCAACAGCTCGACGTGGATACGGATCGGCGCGAGCAACCCGGTCGGACGACAGGGGAGCGAATGGCCGTCGGCCGCGAAGCGAATCTCGCCGATATGAACCCGGACCAGCGGTTCATCCTCATGGCTTACCAGCACAACCTGTTCGAAGTTCAGCTCAGCAAACTGGTGGCAGGGAAAACGCGGGAAAATGAGATTCAGCAGTTTGCGCAGACGCTCTCGAAGGACCATACCGAGGCCAATGAAGAGCTTCGCCAGCTCGCCCAACGCAAGAACCTGCAGGTGCCCCAGGGCCTGAATGAGTGGCAGCAGGCCAAGCTTCAACAACTCTCACGAATACCCGCCGAGGACTTGTCGCGCAGTTTCGTGTTCCATCAGGTCGGAATGCACCACTCAGCCATTCTCTCGTGCCGCTGGGCAGCCAACCATCTTGAGGACCAGGACGTGAAAATGCTGGCTACGCGCATGGTTCCCGACCTGCAAACACACCTGCGTCAAGCCGAACGACTCTCGCAGCAACTGATCGGCGGTCGGATCGGAGTCACCGAAAGGTAGTCCGGCCCAGGGCTGAGCGCATGAGAGCGGCCGGTCCGGCGCGCCCGTGCCGGATGGCGGCCGTTTTCTGCGCCGGTGCCGTTTCCAGTCCACCAGTTTCTCGGCGGATCAGGCGGGCAAGATGCCCGCCCTCCAGAACAGCCGGCCGGCGTTGTCGGGGGGCGGGCATCCTGCCCGCCTCATGGACCAAAGCGCGAGACTCCCGGACCGGAAAGGGCACTGAGGGAATACTACAGCGCAAGGTCGTAGCGGCCGGGCGTGAGTACCGGCCGTTTACGGGCAAAACGGCCGGTACGGAGC
>JAAXZI010000105.1 GCA_012719955.1 Phycisphaerae bacterium
CACGGGGACAAGGGGAAGGGGAGATGGAGAGATAGAGAGATGGAGAGATGGAGCGTAGGGGGACGATTGCAGAGGCTAAGTGCAAAGGAATTGGGCGTGAATGGGGTCTTTCAGCGATTGGCTCTCACCTTTCGGCCTGTCGCGCGCCGCTGATTGCTGACCGCTGATCGCTGACTGCTCGGTGGGTGGCCCACCTGTTCCAGAAGTGGGTTCACGATTTGGACAACCGATGAGGGTGCCGACGGCATCAACCGCAAGCCCGGCTGAAGCCGGAGTGCGTCTGAGGTTGGAGATGTGTTTGTTGCTTGGGTAATTGCCCGCAGCCCCGAGAGGGGTCAGGTGAGAGTAGCCACCAGTGCTGCGAAGCGGAACTGGTAGTTGCGCTTGCGTCCGGCACAGGTCATAGGGGATGTTAGTAATAGTAATGTCCTTGCAAAGACGTCATCGACCCTCCCCTACCTTGTCCAGCTCGTTCAAAGCCATCACGGCCTCTTGAAGGTGTGCAGATACATTCTCAGATGGAGGATCTGCTCTACTCCCAGACGTAAGGCCCACATTCAATGCGGCAGAGGATGTCCCGAGCATAGTTGAAAAAGAGCGGCTTTCCCACGGAGTGTGCCACGGTGGTAAACTCCGCTTGGTTCAGGACTCGAGCAGGGAGAACCGCAATGCGCGCAATGCACCCAAGAAGGGTAAACAGGTCCAGGAACGCCAGCAATCGGCCGCTCAACAAAAGGGCCAGTGCCCTGACGTAATCGTCCGGTGGACCCTGAAGAAATAAGGATCCGGCAGTTATTCATCGATATTGATATGGTTGGTTCTCTTTTACCTGAGGACGAGGCAGTCGGGCGGCCGGTAAGTCCCCTTTTCCGGTCGTTTGACTGCGGTTCCCCCGCTGGTTTGCGAGATCCGAGCATGCGAAAACGAATTCTGGGACTTTGCGGCTTGACCGTTGCTCTCATGATGCCCGTGTTCCTGGCCGGCTGTCCATGGGTATGGCCGGTGGATCCGTCGTCGCGCCCCACCGTCTACGTCCTGGATGATAACGCCTCCGGGGCGATCCAGACCCTGAATAACATTGTCAACATGACGGTGGTTTCAAGGGATGCGAATGACCTCAAGGCCGAGTACCGGGCCGGCTTCGTCCAGGGCAAGCTGCAAGGCAGCACGGTCATGTCGGCCAGAGACAACAACTGGGATCACACGTATCTGCTCGACCCTTCCCATTCCTTCCCCAGGCAACTGGGGCCCACGCAAGATGAACTGAACAAGGCAGCCGGCATTCTGAATGCCAACTATGAAGCGTTTATTCAGTACCTGAGAGATCCCGGCACGGATGCCCTCACGGCTTACCGCTTCAAACGACTGTTGTTCCGGATGCTCGGCATTTACCACGGTCTCAACCTGGCCGGCCCGGCCGATTTGGACTTCTCCGGCGATTGGCTGCCCGATACCGACTATTTCACCGCCGCGGAGCTTTCTCTGGGCTACGAGACGGCGAACATCACGTTCATGGATATCTACTTCATCAACGCGTATTGCGATCTGATGGACGTCATCGACTCCTGGACGGAACTGGCCTCGAACGGCGTCATGTTGGCCGACCGTCCGGATAAATGCTCGGCCTTCCTGAAGCGCGTCGGCGACGAGATTATCCTGACTCACAACACCTGGTACGGGTTCCTCTCGCAGACCATGGTTCAGACCCTGGTGGTAAACGGCGACAGCATGACGGTGAACGCCGTCACCCCCGGCATGATCGGATCCAACACGGATTTCGGATACAACAACAAGGGGATCATGTTCAACGAGACGACCCACAGGCTGTCCAGGACCGAGGCCAGGACGGATCGAATCTGGACATTCTGGCGGGCAGCCCTTGCCGAACAGTTCTCGGCATCCATCCCCGAGTTCTTCGATGCCATCTCGCTGGACAACAGCGGCACCTACCTGAACGGCTACATGCTGGCTGACGCCAACACCGGGGAGACCGGCCTGGTCGAGATGTCCCATCGCTGTTTCGTCTTCTATCGTTCAACCGGCGGGGATTATACGGTCACCGCGACCTCGCTGGATGGCGAGCCCTGTTCGCTGGAATATGACACCGAAATGGTGACCCCCGAGTATCTGATGGGGATCAACTATCCGGCCTCGCTGCAGGTGCGCGCCGACCTGGAATCCACCGACAACCGGCCGGCCCGGCGCGTACAGTTCAAGGCGCTCCTGCCTGAGGTTGCCGACGTGGAGGCCGCCAAGGCCGCCATCACCTACACCGATCCGGAGAACCCGCTGTCCATCTTCGGACGCTGGGACCTGGGCTATGGCGAAACCTCGTACCCCAAGCAGATCCCGGACGGTTCTATTGACGCCAAGGTAGGTACGACCAGCATGGTTCGCGCGTTCATGAACCTGTCCGGTATCCTGGATACGACCGCCGGGAACAACGGCTTCTGGATGCTGTACGGCACGCCCAAGGTGGACGGCAAGCCATTCATCTGGAGCGAGTCGCCGTGGAGCACCCAGAAGCTGCGGGATGTGCCCGATCGAGTCGATGGGACCTTCACCCTTATGCCGCTCTATCTGAGGTAAGCGCCAGCGTCCACGAAGCGAAGAAAGCGGGACAGGTACGATGGGTCTACCGCGCCTGATCGATGTCGTCGGCACCGTAGATGAATGGTTTGTCAGCCGAGCTCTTCGGGCACGTCTCATCTGTATCACGTTGACGTGACATACGGCTTGAGCCGCCTTCCTGTTGCACGTCGCTTCAGCGATTGCTCGCGCCGTCGGTGCCAAACGGCGTTCCGCATTCAGGGCAGCGGTTGTGCGGCAAACCTCGTAAATCATACCCACAGGTCTTGCAGAGCGTGCCAACTTTGTGTACACGCCGATACCTGAGCCATCCGTATGCGCCAGGAAGCCCAAACAGGATGGCGGGTATCCACAATGGTACGAAGATCGCCGTGCCCCATTGGCTCTTGATGAGTCGCGGCCACCACGTAAACCAATCCGGTCGCACAACCTGGCTTAGAAATCGTGCGTGTATATCCGGATCAAATGTACGTGTGTAGACCCCTATAGCTGTCTTACCAAGGTCAACAGCAACAACCCAATGTCCCAGAAACACCTCAAAGGCCGCTATCCATGTAAGCAACCACAACACGCCACATACGGCGCTCATCCCCAGCAACAACTGCCACCATCGCTTACAATGAGCCATAGTCTGAATCACACCGGTATCACTGATCATTGCGCGGGAAACTGAAGGCACCAAGCGTGACAAGAGCTCCAGCCGGGGAACTTATCGAGAGGCGGCACACTCGGTGGCCCCTGATACATCGAATCGCAACAACCGTGGCAATTTGTTGCGGTTCTGCTTCCATTGACGAAGTTGCAACACTGAGTGTAAGCCTCTCCATTAGCAGCTCCGGAAGGACCTGATGGACAAGGAGCGGACGCCGTGCCAGGGTAGCGGGAAGGCCAGACGCATGAGCCGCAGTTTGTGGAGTAGCGGCGCCATGCAGACGTCCATCCCGTCGGAGTCTCCGAACTGACACAGACGTAGCAATCGGTGCAGTCCTGAACTCCACATCCGAGCAAACCGCAGGTGCGCGCATTGGGGGGGGCCTCCGTATCGATCACCCGGGCAACACGACAAACCGAGAGCATCGACTCGATCTGGAGGTTTATTCCCGACAAAGGCAAAGACGTTCACTCCTCCAAATTCCTGCACAGGATCGCGGCTGATCCACCGGCCGGGCGTCGGCGAATAATACCGATAGCCGTAGTAGTACAACCCCGTTTCGTTATCCTGCCACTTCGTGCTGAAGCGGAACGGGTTGGCGGCAGCGGAAGTGCCTGTGGCGACCAGGGCGTTGCCGTAGGCGTCGTACTCGTAGCGAGCGGTGATGGGGAAGTTGCTGGTTGCGCTGACGAGTTGACCGACATTACCGTTGGCGTCGTAGAAATACCAGTAGCTGCCCTGATGCGTGCCGGAGGTTTTCTCGCACGCGAGCAGGCCGCGGATGCCGCCAGCGCGGTGGAACGCGCCGCTCAGGTCCAACCCCCAAGTGTACTTGCGGGCGATCGCGTTACCTTTGAGCCCGTCGAGGACCATGATCACGTTCCACTCGTCGTACACGAAACGCAGGTCTTCAACCGGCGGATCGGTATCCGGGTCCGGCCAGGCCGAACCGGTCCAGACGAACGCTCGCCGGCGGACGCGACGGCTCATGTAGTCATAATCGAACACGAGCCTGCGGTCCCCGGCGTTCGGCTGGGCCTTGTACACGGCCTTGAGCCGGTTTTCGCCGTCCCACTCGTAGCGGTACGTGCCGTCGAAGACGAGGTTGCCATCCGCATCGTAACCGAAGGTCTCAACTGGCGTTGCGCACTCCGGTGCACCGGCCGTGGCCTCGTACTGGTTGACGTCATTGACACAGTAGTACAGCGGGCTGTCCGTCCCGGTCCGTGAGTGCGTGCGGTTGCCGATGGGATCGTAGGCATACTCCCGGTTCTGGGCCGGCAGGGGCGTGCCCACCGGTTGCTCAACGGCCGTGCCGATGAGTTCCTGACGGAGGTTGTAGGACCACACGTCGCGCTTGCCAGTGGGGAAGGCCTCGCCGGTGCAGGTGACGTTGTCTCGGCGGGCTTCGGCGCCGATGGCGTACGTGTACTTGGAGAGGGTGCGGGTCGCCGGTTGGGTCATGGTGTTCTCCACCGAGCGAATGGTGCGACGTCGAGGTGTCATCGCACGCGATCATGGGACCATAGATCGCGCGCTTATCAAGCAGGAATCATGGATCTATTCCGAAACTTTCTCGTGAATAGGATGTGCATGATGCAGCTCCTCTGTGGACGAGGGCCGCGATCGGGCCCCGGTGGTGGCGCCCGGCAGGCCGGGTGGCAGCGAACTTGTATCCCGGCCGGTGCTCACCAGTCGAATTGTTCGCTCCCGGGATGAGTCGTAACTGATCGGTATTCCGATGGTTACTACGCGCCGCTGAGACTGCGGTCACATCCGTTCGACCACTCGAATCCCCAGCAGCCCCAGGCCGATCTTCAATGTCCGTGCGGTCAGGTCGCACAAGCGCAGGCGCGAGGCCCGCTTCTCGGGCGTGTCGGCGCTCAGGACCGGGCAGTTCTCGTAGAACTTCATGAACGTCCCGGCCAGGCCGTAGAGATAATCGGTGATCAGATTGATCTTGAGGTTTTCGGCGGCCGCATCGAGGATTTCGCTGAACTGGAGGATCTGTTTGCCCAGAGTGCGTTCCTGGGGTTCATCCAGGGTGATCGCTCCACCGGCCAGGTTGCCCGCGGGAGCGTGGGCATCCTGCGCATCTGAAGGCAGACCGGGGGCCACGCCCTCCGTCGCGCCCTTGCGGTAGATGGAGCGGATACGGGCGTAGGCGTACATCAGGTAAGGGGCGGTATTGCCCTCCAGGGCCAGCATCTTGTCGAAGCTGAAGACGTAATCGCTCTGGCGGTTCTGGGAGAGGTCGGCGTACTTGACGGCGCCGATGCCGACGGCTTCGGCGATGTCCTGGATTTCCTCCTCGCTGAAGCCGCGCCGCTTGTCGGGGTCGGCCTCGCTGGCCCGGATGAGGGCTTCGGCCCGCCGGACGGCCTCCTCCAACAGCTCGGCGAGTTTGACGTTGCTGCCGGCGCGGGTCTTGAGGATCTTGCGATCTTCGCCCAGCACGGAGCCGAAGGCCACGTGCTCCAGGCGCACCTCTTCGTTCTTGTCTTCGGGGATGGTCCAGCCCAAGGCCCGGACGGTGGCGAACACCATCTGGAAATGCAGCGCCTGCGGAGCGCCCGTCACGTACAGCACCCGGTCGGCCTTCAGCTCGTGGATGCGGAAGTCCAGGGCGGCCAAATCGGTGGTCGCGTAGAGGAACGCCCCGTCGGACTTGCGAATAATCAGCGGCAGGGGGTTGCCCTCGGGGCCTTTGAAGATCGGCTCACCCTCGGGGGTGCGCAGGAACACGCACAGGGCCCCTTCGGATTCCTCCACGGTGATGGAGGGCAGGCCGGAGGCCGGCGGGGTACCGGCCGAGGCGCCGGGCCCGTACTGCTTGGCGAGGTTGTTCACCAGGCGTTCCAGCCGGTCGGCGTAGAAGCTCTCTCCGCGCTCGTCTTCGCGGGTCAGGAGCACGCCCAGCCGGCGATAGACCGGTTCGTAGTGCCGGCGGGACTCTTCCACGATGTATTGCCAGGCCTGCCGGGTGTCCGACTGCCCGGAGTGCAGGGCCACCACCTCGGCCCGGGCCCGTTCGGCGAACGCGGGATCTTCTTTGTCGCGTTTGTTGGCCTCACGGTAGAAGGCCTCAAGGTCTTCCAGGTGCACCTGGCCCGGGTCGGTCAGGGCCTCAGGGCACTGGTCCTTGAGGTGGGCAATGAGCATGCCGAACTGGGTGCCCCAGTCGCCGATGTGGTTCTGCCGGATGACCTCATGGCCCTGGAAAGCCAGAATGCGGGCGATGCTGTCGCCGATGATGGTGGATCGCAGGTGCCCGACGTGCATCTGCTTGGCGATGTTGGGGCAGGAATAGTCCACCACGACGCGATCTGGGTCGGGAGCGGGCTCCATTCCCAGGCGGTCGTCCGGCCCGCCGGCCGGTATGGCATCGAGCTGCCGGGCCATCCACTCGGGTTTGAGGCGGATGTTGATGAAGCCCGGTCCGGCGATTTCGAAGGGCTGGCACATGTCCGCGGCCAGGGGGTTGAGGACTTCGACCAGCCGGGTGGCGATGTCGCGGGGTTTCTGGTTGAGCCGTTTGCCCAGCCCCATGGCTACGTTGCTCTGGTAATCTCCGAATTTATCGTCAGTTGCGACACGGATGAGGGGGTCGATGGAGCTGGCCTCGTCGCCCAGGATCTGGGACAAGGCCTGTTTAAACAGTACTTCAAGTTGCGTGGCAATTGATTTCATACGCCGATTGTAGTCGATCCGCCGATAGGGACAATGAGGGCGCCGTGGCCCGGGTGGACGGAGTCTGCGCGGCGCCCGGGCGTTCGGTCGGGTGGCGCTGGCCCCGGAGGGGCCGCGCGAAAGCAGCCACCAGTGGAGCGAAGCGGAACTGGTGGTCGGGAACACCCAAGAAGATTCCCGCCCCGGCAGGGGCGAGGTGAGGTTTTTGCGACAGCCCACGCCGCCCCGGCCGGAGCGGCGGAGTGGCGAAATGAGCTGCCAACCACGGGTTCCGCTTCGCTTCACCCGTGGCTACTCTCCTGCCGCCCCCTTCAGGGCGATGAGAGTGGCGGGTATGATATGACCTGACCAATCCGCGTTATCACGGAGGAGACGCGACAGATGACCCTTTCCGAACAACGCTGGCAGGTGATTCGCGGTTGCGTGATCCTGCTGGTTTTGATTACCTGCGCTTTCCTGTGGATCTCGATTCTCAGTTTTGACCCGCTGGACTGGCCCAGCCCGCACGCCTGGCAGCCGGACTGGGGCCCCTCGAAGACCAGCAATGCGGCCGGCGGGGCCGGGGCGTGGGTGGCCTACCGGCTGTTCCTGTATTTTGGCTGGGGGGCCTACGCGGTGGTGGCCGGGATGACGATGGGCATTGCCGTCCTGGCCCGGCAGGGGCGTCTGCCGTCTTTCTGGCAGCGCGTGGTAGGCGTAAGCCTGCTGGTGGCGGTGGCTTCGGCCAGCGCCCACATCTGGACTGAAGGGGGGAATCTTCGCTGGCCGGAGCAGCGCGGAGGCGTGCTCGGGCACGTCCTGGGGGCGTGGCTGCAAAGCTCGTTCAAGTGGATGACCGGCGCCATCCTGGGGTACTGTGCGATTGTGGGCCTGCTGTTCACGGCGGAAGGGGCGATCTTGAAGATCCCCGCGGTATTGCGCAAGCGTCGGGACCAGTTCCAGGATGTGGCCGATGCGGCTCGCAGGGTTCTGCCGGCCCTGCCCTCCGTTTCGGGCGTCACGGACCCTATTCGCCGGGCGCTGGGCGGCTTGTCCCGGCTGGTGAGCCCCCGACTGGCCACCTCGGGCGGAGGCACGGTGACGGCCTCCCGCAAGGCGGAAGTGAGAGTCAGCCCGGGCCGCAAGTCGCGGGAAAATGATGCGAGCGATACGCCCAGGGCGAAGGCGGAGCCCAAGCCGGTCAGCGAGCCGGTCGAGGCTGATGAGGAGGATCTGGAAACGGACAGCGAGATTCCGGCCGCGGAGGATGCGGGGACTGCCGAAGAGGAGGCTCCCCCGGTCAAGCGGCTGGCCGCGGTTGAAGTTCCGGAGGACGACGACGAGGAATCCGACGACACCGACGCGGAGCCGCTGACTCCCGAACCGAAGATGATCGTCAAATTCGCGGCCCCGCCCAAAGTGCCGACGACCAACGCGGCGGTGATCCAGGCTCGGGCCTACCCGACGGAGCTGACCGACTGGGAGTTTCCGCCGCTGAGTATCCTCCAGGAGCCGGAGTACACCTTCAGTTCGCAGCAGGAGGAGATCGTCCGCGAGAAGGCCCGCATCCTCGAACAGACGCTGACCGAGTTCAAGCTGGACGCCAAGGTGGTCGAGATCGACACCGGACCGGTCATTACCATGTTTGAACTGCAGGTGGCCCCGGGCGTGAAGGTCAGCCAGGTCTCCTCGCTGGCCAACGACATTGCCCGTTCGCTGCGGGCGCCCTCCGTCCGCGTGGTCTCGCCCATCCCCGGCAAGACCACCATCGGCATCGAGGTGCCCAACACCGAAAAAGAGAAGGTCCGGATGAAAGAGCTGATGACCATGGCCGGACCGAATCTTCAGAAGCAAATCCTGCCGCTGTTTCTGGGCAAGGACGCCAGCGGCAACGCCCTGGTGACCGACCTGACGACCATGCCGCACTGCCTGATTGCCGGCACCACCGGCTCGGGCAAGAGCGTGTGCATCAACTCGATCATCATGTCCGTGCTGATGACGCAGCGGCCGGATATGGTCAAGCTCATCCTGGTTGACCCCAAGATGGTCGAAATGAGCCTGTACAAGGACGTTCCGCACCTGATGTGCCCGATCGTGACCGAGATGGAGCGGGCCGAGAAGATCCTTGAATGGGCCACCGAGAAGATGGACGAGCGGTACGCCCTCCTGGCCGAGGCCGGCGTGCGCAACATTGCCGGCTACAACCGCCTGACAGCGGAGGAAAAGGAGGCCCGTTTCCAGCCGTCCAACGATGAAGAGCGGGCCCAGATCCCCAGCCATCTGCCCTACATCATCATCATCATCGACGAATTGGCGGACATGATGATGCTCTCAGCCAAGGAGGTGGAGTTGCACCTGTCGCGCCTGGCCCAGAAGAGCCGGGCGGTAGGCATCCACATCATCGTGGCCACGCAGCGGCCGGAGGCCCGCATCGTGACCGGCCTGATCAAGAGCAACCTCCCGTGCCGGATCGCCTTCCGCGTGGCCTCGCGCATGGACTCGCGCATTGTGCTGGATCAGAACGGGGCCGAGGTGCTCATGGGGCAGGGCGACATGCTCTACCTGCCGCCGGGCTCGTCCAAGCTGGTCCGGGCCCAGGGCACGTTCCTGGAGGATTCCGAGCTCAAGAGCGTGATCAACTTCCTGACCGAACGGGCCAAGCCGGAGTTCCATCCCGAGCTGATGCAGCTTCGGGCCCAGGCGGCCACGGCCGACGGCCCGCGCGACGAGCTGTTCAACCAGGCCGTTGAGATCATCCTGCAGACCAAGCGCGGCAGCGTGAGCCTCCTGCAGCGGCGGCTGACCATCGGGTACTCCCGGGCCAGCCGGCTGATCGAGGAGATGGCCGCGGCCGGCATCGTCGGCGAGTACAAGGGTAGCCAGGCCCGCGAGGTCCTCATCACGCCCGAAGAGTGGCAGGCGATGAAGGAGGCCGAGGCCAACAGGATCCGCACGGCCGCGCTCGAAGGCGACGGCGTGCCGGATGATCTGTTTGATGATGATATTGACTGAGTTGTTGGTTAGTTGTCAGTGGTCCGTTGTCAGTTGTTGCGTTCGCGCTCCATAAGCAATGCGTATTGGCGGCATGTTCGCGAAACTGCCGGGTTGCACACTAACGCTCCAGACTACTGACAAAAGGACCACCGACCCAACAACTGACAACTAACAACTGACCACTGACATCATGCACCAACACCTCGGGTTGTGGGCCCGGCCCGCGATGCATCTCAGAACAGCAGGCGCTCCACCTTTTCGCGGCCGTGGAGCAGGCGTTTCATGAGGGACCAGTCGGGGTCGTGGCGGTCCTGGCGGACGAGGACGTCGTGCAGCAGCCGGGGGGTGGCGTGGGCCCGCCAGAAGTCGCGAAGCTGTGCCCAGCGCGCGTCGGTGGGCGGGGCATCCGGCAGCCCGTCCCAGTCCATGGGCTGGCCGGCCGCCTGGGTCATGGGCTCGCCGATGCGCTTGCGGAACTCGGCCAAGGCGAACTTGCGCACCTCAGCGTCGAGTCCGGGCAACCACTCAAGCAACGCCTGGCCAGCCTCCGGCCGGCCGAGCTCCAACAGGGCAACCGCCGATGCGACCCGCTCCCAGACGTGGGGTGATCGCAGCCCGTTTTCCAACCAGGGTATGAGATCGAGGGCCTGCTCCGTGCCGCTTCCAGCAGTTGGGTTTTGTGCCGCTTCGACCGGCCGGCTGGATCCCTGACCAACGCGGGGGGACCGGCCGTCTTCGCTCTGGAGGCGCGAAACGGGTGGATCAGAAGCGGCCTTTGACAGTCTGGCCGTATAAATGATCAGCTTGCCCCGCGTCCAGTCGTCGGGGCCTTCGGCGGCCCGGCGGCGGAGGAGCTCAAGCCCCCGAGGGTCGCCCAGACGCATGGTCGCATAGCCGGCTTTTTCGAGGATCTCGCGGTCGGTTTCCCTCTCAAGCTGGTGCAGGACAGCGTCCAGCACCCGCCGCTCGCGTTCGTCGCCGATGTACACAAGGGCTTTAGCCCGGTCGCGAGGGTCGGAAGATCGGACCCCGGCCTGCAATCTCGCGATTCGACTCTCGTTCACGAAATGCAAGGCCAGAAGGAGCAGGCCGGCCAGCCCAAGAAAGCCCACGGCGCGGCGGAGGGCTCGGTTGCGTTTGGATGGAGCGGGTGAATCCATTGGGTGTATTGCCAATCTCGACCGGGCGGACTATACCTCGCGTTTCGCCGCCAGGCAACCCGCGTGTGCCGCTGCTGTATCAGCGGTGGTTTACGGCTGGCGTGTCATTTGTATTCCCTACTGCTCACAGAGCAGTGGGGAATACAATCCGGGACCTTCGTCTGAGCCGGGCGTCCGAGCCCGAAGCGCAAGCGAGGGATTGGGCTCCGCAGTCCCTCGCTGGCGCTTCGGGCTCAGGGAACCGTGGCGCCTGGTACATCTGGTCAGCCTGAGAGGAAAGGATTGATGGCCCAGACGCATTTAGATGCCGAGCAGGCAGTCACCCTCGCACCAGAGGAACCCGCGCCCACGCTGGGCCTCAAGGCTGGCGTGTTGCTGTTTGCCTTGGCCATGGCCGTGCTGCTTCCGGGGATTCACGTGAGCTTCTTCGACCGGGACGAGGGTTGGTACGCCCAGGTCTGCCGGGAGATGCTGGCCAGCGGGGATTGGCTGATGCCGCGATACCTGGGCGAGGCCTGGATCGCCAAGCCGCCGTTGACCTACTGGCTGGTAACTGCCAGCTATTGGCTCTTCGGAGTGGGGGAGTGGCAGGCCCGGCTGGTCCCGGTCCTGCTGACGGCGGTGAATGTCGTGCTGGTGGCTGCGCTGGGGGCCCGCATTTTCGGCCGGCGGGTGGGGGCCCTGGCTGGCGTGCTGTTCATCACTGCCGGCCTGCCGATCGTCGTGGGCAAAATGCTGCTGACCGACCAGGCCATGCTCCTGTGTACGCTGGCGGCGGTGTGTTTGCACTGGAGGATGACAGGTGGGAGGGTTCAGGA
>JAAXZI010000106.1 GCA_012719955.1 Phycisphaerae bacterium
GGGTATAGCCGAAGTCCCGCTGCAGATTCACGTCGGCGGGCTTGGGCACCAGCCGGTACACGGTCCGCAGAATGTGCGTCCCGGGGTCGTCGATTTCGATTTGGGTCTCCGGGTTGTCAATCTGCTCCTGCACGCGGGATTCGTTAAAACCGATCTCCAGAGTCACCAGATAGAGATTCTGGATCTCGGCCGGCTTGATCCGCATCCGCCAGGAATAGCCCGGATACTCGATCCCGAAATACCCCTTGAGTTCGTCGCCGATCCAGGTGGGGAGCAACACGCCGGCGTCGAGTTCGGCCATCTTCGCGTCCACCAGCATCATGGCCCGCGTGCGGAGGTCCGCGGCGCGGGCCATGCTCAGCGCGGTGTTGACCTGGAAGCCCACCATGGCCATACCGGCCACCAGCAGGCCCAACGCGAGGATGACTTCCAACAGCACCGCCCCCGGGCGGGATGCCATCCGACACAACCCGCCACGGCCCGGGCGCCGTGGCACACCGGCCACCCCAACGCGTACGGCGGGGGCATGTCCCCGCCGTATGTTCCGCATTCGATGTTCCGCGTTTCGCATGTGTCCGTGCCTCATGGCCATTTCGACGGAGGTTGCAGAATATTGGCCTCCGTGATCAGGTCCGGCTTGGTGTAATCCATGCGCAGCACCGGCGAGACTTCGTATTCCGCCATCAGCTCGCACTCCTCCACCCGCCAGGCCCGCTGGATCCAGGTCTGGCCGGTCCGCGGGTCGACCACCACGTAGAGGATGTGCCCGACGTGCCACTCCTGGAGTTCGACGTCCGGCGGCAAATCCGTGAGCACGAAGGCGACCTTGTCACAGGTGCCGTCCGGGTTCAGGGTCAGCGGCACGAACGTGGTCTGGCCCTCGCTGGAGATGTCCGGCCCGGCCAGCCTGCTCTGGCCCGAGTTCGAACAATACATCTCCGCGCTCCACGGCAACACGGCCACGCAGCGGGTTCCCGCGCGGAGAGTCGGCTCCTCAACGTCGTCACCGAACATCTCCGGGTTGCTGATGGCATCGATCTGCCGCTTCACGATCGGCTGCAGGGTTTCCTGCGGCGTGGCCACCTCCTTCTCCGCATGACGATCCAGCGGATCGGGCGTGCCGGGAAACTCGATGCGATACTTGATGCCGTCCTGCATGGCCCGTGCGTGGGTCATGACGATCAGCGAACGAAGCTTGTCCGCCGATTCGACCAGCGACCGCCGCTTCTGCTCGGCCTCCAGGTCCGGATAGACGAAGGCGACGAGCAGGCCCAGCATCAGGATCACCAGCAGGAGCTCCATCAATGTGAACGCTCGCCGACGCATCGCCAACACCTTCCTGTCGTCACCTCGAGTGAGCAGACGCCTCATCCAAGCGGCTGAGGCCGGACCCAGGACCCGAACCAGCGGCGTTTACCTGGCGGCATCGGAACTCCAGTTGCCGATGTCATCATCGCCGCCTTCCTTGCCGTCCGGGCCAAAGCTGTAGATGTCGTAGCCGTTCTTGTTGATATCGCCCGGCTGCTTGTACTGGATGTCGTTGCCCCAGGGATCCTTCAGCGAGTTGGGATCCTTGATATAGGGCTCGGTGCCGTACTTCTGCCTCTCCTCCTCGTCCTCCGGAACCTTGATGAGTTCCTCCAACGACTCGGGATACCGGCCCATGTTCATTCGGAACAGGTCGATCTGCGTGGCCAGCGCGCCGCCCGAAGCGACCAATTGCTGGGCGATCTTCCTTTCCTGGGCCGCCTGGGTGCCCATGAAGTTCGGCACCACCAGCGCCGCCAGCATCCCCAGAATCACAACCACCAGCAGAACCTCGAGCAGCGTAAAGCCGCCCCGCCGCCGATTGATCCGCTTGTGCACTCCACGCATCTGCAGTCTCCTTCGCATACCATCCCGGCGTCTGCCGGGAAAAAACCATTTCAACCCAAAACTTCCTGGGGCCGGCCGTATGGCCGCGCCCGTCATTCGCAATCTTGTCCCGTATGGCACCGGCATCTCGCCTGTGCATCGGGGGCGGGCATCCTGCCCGCCTTCTTGTGTGGCACCGGCGGGACGCCGGCGCCACACCCACCAGTGCCGCACCCACCCGTGCAGCACTCGCCTAATGCCCCACCCCCGCCGTGCTCATCCGCATAATCGGCACCAGCAATGCGAGAGCAATAACCATAACGATGCCCGCCATGAACATCAGCATCAGCGGTTCGAGCAGTCGAACGCCCAGATCGATCTTCCGGCCGGTACGAACCTCGTTGGAATCCGCGATCTGCACCAGCACCGTTTCCAGGCTGTTGCTCTCCTCGGCCACCGCGATCATGTCGATCACGTCCATGGGGAACAGCCCGCTGGCCCCCAGGGGAGCGGCGAGCGGCCGGCCTTTCTGCACTTCCTCGGAGGCCTTCTCGATCTCCGCGGCCAAGACCACGTTACCCGCCGAATCTTTGGATACCCTGAGCGCCTGCAGGATGGGCACGCCGTTGTGCAGCATGGTACCCAGGATCCGGCAGAACCGGCATAGCGACACCATCAGCAGAATGTCACCCAGCAGTGGGATCTTCAGCTTGAGACGATCCCACTTGACGCGCCCTTGCTCGCTTTTCAAATAGGGAACAATCAGTGCAACACAGAAGGCCAGAGCCAACACGATGTACATACCGCGCTGGCCAATGAAGTCAGAGCACCAGAAGATCACGTCCGTTATCCAGGGCTTTTCAACGCGATTCAGGAAGCCGCGGATCTTCGGCACCACGCCCACCATCAGGAACGTGACCACGCCTATGCCGGCCAGGGCCAGCACCGCCGGGTATACCAGCGAACCCAACAGCTTATTACGCAGTTCGTCCTGACGCTCGGTGAAGACGGCGATGCGAACCAGCACATCCTCCAGAAAGCCACCCTGCTCGCCGGCACGGACCATGGCAACGGCCAGTTCGTTGAAGGCGTTGGGATGCTTGGCCATGGCATCGGCCAGCGTCTCGCCGCCGGAAACGTCGCTGTGAATGTCGCGGAGAATTTCGGAGAGGAGCTTGTCGGAGCTCTGCCGGGCCAGAACATCCAGTGCCCGCAGCACCGGCACGCCCGCCCGCAACAGGTCGGCCAACTGGCTGTACAGCGTGGCAAGGGCCTTGAGCCGGACCTTTTTCTTTCGTCCAATAATGACCGACTTGGCCGCCTGGCTGCCCTCGGTCACTTCGAGGGGAAACAGCGACCGATCATCCAGCGTCCGCAGCGCCGCCGGATGGCTTTCCGCCGTCAGAACGCCGGTCACCGTCTGTCCGGTTCGAGTCTTCGCCTTGTAAGTAAACGTTGCCATTTAAGTGCGTTACTCTATATCGGACAATGACTTCTTGCTACATGCCCGCGTCTGGCAAACGATCACACCCACTTGGGCCATTGACCGACCCTGTCGGCCGGCATGCCTGACCTGAATCCTTGTACCCGTCCGGCCGAGTTGCGCCGCATCCGTCCAGGTGGACCCGCAAAGCGGCCCGCACCCGACGTAAAAGCTGTATAAACCATCATTTACGATTCAAGAGGAGCAATCCCAGCGGCCCCCGCGAACCTCAGATGGCCGTCTATCATAGCCCATGTCGCCCGAAATGGTTCTCGGACCTGAGGAGATTCTCATTCGCTCTGTCTGCAATGGGGTAAAACAGGGTAAAACGCCATCCTTGAGAGGAAGAATGCCGGCGGTGGACGGTGCCGTCTCTTCGTGATCGCTCGCGTGGCAAAGCGGGCGGATCACCTCTTCGGGGGCGGAGTTACGCTTTGCTGCCCTCATCTCCGCCGCACGACCACGACCGCCCGGCCATCCGGCTGGTATCTTGGCGATGAATAGTGATGGCCTCTCACAGTGCCGCGGACATGCCAATAGCCGGGGGCAATGTATCGGCGAGCCCCCATTTCGCGATCGAGCAGATTTCGCGAGGCAACGACCTGGGCCCCCCGCTCGGCCATCATTCGAGCCTGGCTTCTGCCCAGTCCCGGCCGGGCCCAGGCCCCCCCTCGGGCAGACACCCCATGCACCTCCCCGGCCAAGGCCGTTGGCCCGAAGGAACACGCCACCGCCACCGCGAGTATTGAGGATGCGAGCTTCATCATCCTGAAAGACC
>JAAXZI010000107.1 GCA_012719955.1 Phycisphaerae bacterium
CACTACGGATTGGAGAACAACCGCGCGCAACTGCTGGCGGCGATGTTCTGTTACCAATTGCTGCTGCGCTACAACCGCTTCTGTGGCCACCGCGACGGTCAGGTCAACTGGATCCTGGATGCATTATGAGACAGGCTGCATCGTGCCACGGCTTGTTGCACCACGGCTCATTGTGCTGGCACTCTTGCGCCGCGCCAGCTTCACCATAACCGGCCTGCTGTGTGCCACGGCTCCTGGGCCGCGTCAGGAAGGCCCTGACGCCTGTGTGCTGCAGCTCTTGAGCCGTGGGTTGGGACGACCCTGACGCCTGTGTGCCACGGCTCTTGCTCTCCGTTAGCTTCACCATAGCCGGCCCACTGTGCGCTACGGCTCTTGAGCCGTGTTGGGAAAACGCAGACATGCCGCACGGATCACGAGCACTGGCATAACGTACGCCCACAAGCAGCGGCGTAACCAGCGTGACGGTGAGGCCAAAGGCATGCTGCGGGATCACATATAGTCACATCGTGCCGTTTTCGGTCCAGGAGTCTCGCGCACCGACCCATGAGGCGGGCAGGATGCCCGCCCCCCGGGCGTCAGCTTGTGATCCCCGCCGGCGAGCCGGCCTCGCCGGTCACGACAGCCGTGGGTTTGGAAGGGTCGTCGTTGAAGCCGTTGGGGTGTGTTGAATGCCAGCGCCAGGCTGATTCCACGATGCGGTCAATGTCCGTCCAGCGCGGCTGCCAGCCGAGTTCTTCCTTAATCTTGCGCGGGTCGGCCACCAGCATCGGCGGATCGCCGGGACGACGCGGGCCTTCGACGACCGGGATGTTCCGACCGGTCACGCGCCTGGCCGCGTCGATCACCGCCCGCACGGAGAAACCGTTGCCCGTGCCGACATTGAAGGCCATGGCCACGCCCGGCTGGATGGCCTCGATGGCCAGGCGGTGGGCCGAGGCGAGGTCCTCCACGTGGATGTAATCGCGGATGCAGGTACCGTCGGGTGTGGGATAGTCGGTGCCGAAGATGGAGATGTTCGGCCGGATGCCGAGCGCCGCCTGGAGGACGGCCGGAATGATGTGGCTCTCAGGGTCGTGATCCTCACCGATGCTCCCATCGGCCGCCGCACCGCAGGCGTTGAAGTAGCGCAGCGCGCAGGAGCCCAGGCCCCAGCCGGTGGCCGAATCGCGCAGCATCCACTCGTTGGCCAGCTTGGTACGGCCATAGGGATTGATCGGCGACTGGGGCAGCGTCTCCACAATGGCCTGCCCCTCGGGCGGAACGCCGTAGGTCGCGCAGCTCGAACTGAACACCATCTTGCGAATGCCGGCCCGGTTCATGGCCTCCAGCAGGTTCAGCGTGTTGGCCACGTTGTTGCGATAGTACTTGAGCGGGTCGCGGACCGATTCGCCGACCTCCGCGCTGGCGGCGAAATGCATGACCGCGTCAAAGCGCTGCGAGGCAAGGGCTTTGCCGAGCTGATCGGTATTGGCCAGGTCCCCCTGGATGAGCGTGGCCCGCGGGTGGACGGCCTCGCGGTGGCCAAGCGAAAGGTTATCAAAGACGACCACCTCGTGGCCGTTCTCGCAAAGATCTTTAACACAGTGGCTGCCGACATAACCGGCCCCGCCGGTGACAAAAATGCGCATGAGCTACTCCGTTCCAGTTGCAAATTCGCGATGCACAGCTCAAGAGCCGTGGCACACACGGTTACGGCATCGTGCCGCACGGCTCAAGCGCCGTGCCACACAGGCATACACCATTATTCCCGTATGGCGGCTGGGATTCCCGCCCGCGTCCGTCAGGTGGTGACAACGTCGCTCAGGGCCGAGATGCTGATGACGGTGTGCCGGAAGACGAAGATCCGGTCGCGGTTCACGCGGATGCCGTCCCGGGCGGACTCGACAATGTACTGTTCGCGCGGGGCATGGCCCTCGTTGGCGTTGTGCATGTCGGCGGATTCGAGCCAGAAGCCGTCCTCGCCGTAGGACACCAGCTTGCCCAGGTACACAATGGAACCCGGCGTGTCCAACACCACATCGCATCCGATCAGATCATCCAGGCTGTCAGTCAAGCATGTGCTCCGTCCGCCGGGCCGCTTGAACCGCGCCCTCGACGGATCTATATTCGACACAAACCTCGGCGAGCCAACAACGTCAGCGTTTATGGTAGGCTTTAAGGACCGAACTGGTCAAGATGGCAGCAGAGCGCCGGGGAAGGCCACGGCGCACGCACTATGGCATACAGTGGGCCGGCTACGGGTGAAGCCGGCACAGCGCAAGCATCATGGCACGCACGGGGGGCTGCAGGGGGGAGGTGGCGGTGCTGATTCAACCTTTCTGGCTGACGCTGGGACTGGCCGTCTTTCTGGCCGTTGCGGGACGGGCGTTTTTCGTCCGCCAGCGGGAGCGCGCGTACCTGCAGGACTTCGCACGGCGGCACGGCCTCAACTTCTCGCCGGTGGATCTCATCGGCTTGCACGATCGATACCAGAACCTGCGGATCATGCGGACGGGACACAGCCGGCACGTATGGAACGTGGTCTCCGGGATGACACCGGCCGGCCGGTTGAGCCTGTTCGACTACGGGCTGGAGCTCGGGTTCGGGTTTCGGCGGATTCGGCAGCGATGGTGGGTGGCGGTGCTGGAGCTGGAGATGGCCCGGGAAGGCTGGATAGCCGGCCCGGCAGACGAGCAGGGCGACCGGCCTGAATTATCCGCGAAAGCAGGCCCTTTCCTGGTGCGAGCCGAACACGCGATCACCATCCAGAAGTTGCGCGAGAGAGGCATTGAGGATCTGCTGGCGTCCGCCCCACCCGATGCCCGGTTCGAGGTACGGGGCCAACTGGCGGCGGTGGCCGTTCCGGCAGAGAACAAACCCGCCAGCCGCGAGCAACTGCTGAAGACGGTTATGGAACTGGGATCCTGCAGCGCAAAGTGAGCCATTTTCTGTAGCGGCCGGGCCTCAGCACGAAGATGGTGCGTGCAAAGCAGCGGCGGAACGCGCTCGGGCCGTGGGATGACCGGTCACTTCACGCTGGTCTTTTTCGGAGCGAGCGCGTTGGTAAGCGTCAGCGTCGTCCGCGACCAGACCAGCAGGGCCGCAAGCAGCGTCAGCCCCGTATTTTCGACCAGCTTCCAGCAGATGTTCACCTCGCCCGCCCCGCAGCCGCAGTCGAAGGCGATATCGCAGAAGGCCTTTTGCTCAGCCTCTTGAATGCCCAGTGCCCGCATAAACACCACCGGCGTGAAACTGAGCATCATCCCCAGGACGACCAGGCCGGTGCCGCGCACAGCAATGCCCGCGATCAGCAGCAGGCCGCAGAACACCTCCAGCCAGGGCAGCGCGATGGCAACGAGGTTCATCCACACATACTGTTCCGGAGCGAAGATCTGGTACTCGCGAATGAGCTTCAGGAACCCGTAGGGATCCGTGGTCTTGTTGTAGCCCATGTACAGGAAGGCCAGGCCGAGGACCAGCCGCGCCACCAGGTTCGGCACACCCGTCGCATCCAACCGCCGCAGGCGACCGACTTGCTCGCTCATTGGGCACCTCCAGTGGTGATGTCGCCGCTCAGACGTTCGCCTTTCTCCACGGGGCCCCCCTTGCTGGCCCATTCTTCCATGCCGCCGGTGTAGACATGGAGGATGGACGGGTTAATCCCCACGGTGTCGCGCAGGTACCCGGCGGTGAACAGGCTATCCTCGCAATCGCCGCCATGGCAATAGATGACGATCTTCTCGGCGCCCAGGAGGAAGGGCTGCACGAGGTCCAGGGTAAGCTGCGGATTGACGTGATCGAGTCGCCAGGCCCGCGGGATGTGGCCCTCGTGGTACTGCTTCTCGTTGCGGGCATCCACGAAGACGTAAGCATCGGATTGATACTGAGGGTCGTGGAAGAGAGCAGCCACTTCGTCGTGACGAAGCGGCGTCAGGCCGGCCTCTTTGACGAGCTTTTCGACTTTATTGGCCACTTCGCCGGCGGCGCTGCCCTGGGCGGCGTGAACCGGAGAGGAGCTTTCCTGGACGGCCGGCCGGGTGGCCGCCTGATCGCCCGGCTGCGTGGTCGCGGACGAATCGGCGGTCGGGACCGAGGGCCGACTCCCGACGGGCTTGAAGTAATTTCGCCTCAGCTCCAGCCCGACGTCTGAGCCGACGTTAGCGACCAGGGCAATGCCCGTGCCGACAACCACCACGATCAGAGATTCGAGAATGACTCTGGCCATCTCCCTCATCGTTGCACCTCAAGCATCGTGGATCATCGGCTGAATTATACCCTATCCGGGGCGAGTGGCCACGGGCTGGGTGGTGGCCGACAGGCTCGCGCGAAGTTCGTCGAACTGCCGGGCCCATTCCTTCCCAAACCGATCGGGCGCCATCTGGTTGAGCTTGTCCAGCAGGCTGATGGCGGCGGTCCGGTTGGTCGTTCCCGTCAGACGGACGTACTCCAGCAGTCGGGCGATCAGCGTCTCGCGCAGCCGCTGGGGCTTGGATTCCTGGATGAACAGGATGGCTTTCTCGGGTGCGGAGGCGCGCAGATGGGCCTCGACAAGCTTGCCGGCCACCCGCTGGGCGGTCTCCTGGTCGGTGGCCGGCAGCACCTCCAGAACGCGGGTGAACGCCCCGGCCGCATCGCCCCCCCGCCCGGCCGACAGATAGGCGTCACCCAGCAACTCACGGACCCGCCCGAGGCGCTGGGGCTCGGCGCTCGAAGGACTCATCTGTTTCTCGGCTTCGGCCAGCAAATCGATCCGTCGCCCCACCGTCACGGGGTCCGTAGCCGACCACGAACTCAGCACCTGCTCGCGCTCGGCGGGCGGGAGGATCTTGAGGAAAAGCTGCTTGTAGGATTCCCAGGCCTTGTTCTGGACCGCGACGGAGGGTTCCTCCTTGGGATCGAGTCGCCCGCGGAGCCTTTCGAGGTGCTCGGGACGGCTGCCGATTTTGCCCAGGGCATCCGCCGCGAACTCGCGGACGCCGGCATCGGGGTCGCGCTCCATCCGTTCGATGACCACCTCGGCATCTCTGAGGTCGCCGACCAGGCCAATGCCGCGCAGGGCTGCCTGTCGGATGGCGGGTACTCGCTCGTTCGCGCCGGCGTGGGCACGGAAAATGGGCAGGAACTGCGGATCGGCGATGCGGGCCATGGCCTCGATGATCTGCTCGCGAACAATGTCGCTGTCCATGGGTTCAGACGCCCGCTCCACGAGCGCGGTGACGGCCAGGTCGGTTTCGGGGGGCGGCGCGCCGGGCGTCCGGGCGGCCAGTCGGCCTAAAGCCGCGGCCGCTTCCGCCGCAACCTGCTCGTCAGGCTCCCTGAGGCCGGCCACGCAGGCCGGAATCGAGCCCGGATCGGCCAGGTAGCCCAGGGCCCCATAGATCTCTCTTCGAATGTCCGGGAGGCGCTCGGTGGCCAGCATGGCCTGGACCCGGGGCGAGTCCTCGGACTGGCGCATGTCCCGCAGGATGATGACGGCCCGCTTGCGCACCCGTGGTTCGCGGTCGGTGAGCATCTGCCGGATCTGATAAAGGATGTCGGGGGCCGGCCGGGTACCGGCCACCATCTTCTCATGGACGATTTCCAGGGCGGTCAGGCGGTCCAGGGCCAGCGTTGATTTCAACCACCGCTGCAACTGCGCCGCCCGGTCCGAATCGGTGCGCTGAGCCTCGTGGAGTTGCTTGCAGCGGGCAATGAAGGTCTTCTCCAGGAGCTGGCGCTCCTGCTCCTTGAGCCGGGCCGTGACCACAGGATCGTCGTAGCCGGCCAGGGCGGCCGCGGCAGCCTCGCGAATGGCCGCCTCCTTGTGGTCGAGCAGACCCATCAGCGGCGGCACAAAGTCCGGGTGGGTCGATTGGGCCTGACTGATCGCCTGGCAGACGGCCAGCTTGGCGGCGTCATTGTTCTTGCTTTCGAGGATGATGAGCAGCGCCTTGACGCCCTCGTCCGAGAAGAACTCCAGGACGGAAAGAGCCGCTTCGACGCGCGCCTGCGGATCGCTCTGGCCACCGATAATGAGCACCAGCCGGTAAAGTTCCGCAGGGGAAGGTTCGAGAAGGCTCCCGGCAGGGGCCGAAGTGACCATCTGGGCGGGCGCCGGCAAAGCCGCCACCAGCCCCGTTCCCGTCAACGCCACCCCCGCCACGACGCACAACCAGCGCCGATGCCCGGCCACAAGCCGCCAACAGGGCCGGCGAGGCGAAAATTCGGGCGTGAAGGCTGTGGGAAGCGGCATGTCCAAATCCGTCCTTGTATGGAAGCGCCAGGTTTACTCGAGGCCTGACCGGTCCCCCCGCAGCCCGCCGGCAGGCCCACCTGCAATATAGACACGCGCCGAGGCCCCATGGTTGGGCCGGCGCCTCATCATTGTATACGTTTGAACGGCAGTCGAGGGGCGCGCGCCATGAGAAAAAACGCAAAAAATGCGGCACGTCTCCGGCGGCGATGACAGCCCACGACCCGTCTTTCAGGCGGTCGCGCGGATTCGCTCGATCCGGCGGGCGATATCGTCGATCTGGCGTGGGTCGCTGAAACCAATGGTGAAGCCGCTGATATAGGGCTTCTTCAGCACAAAGGCCAGCGATTCGTCGATCTGGTCGCCCTTGATTCGGCCCTCGCCGAGTATCTTCATGCCGTACACCGCTTTGCCGCGTTCGTGCATGGTTTTGAGGACCTCCTCGACTTTGGGCACGTCCGCGGGCTTGTCCACATCCATGAGCGTAGCAAAGGGATTGATGCGGGCGAGGTTCACTTCCCCCCAGGGCTCATCGGCGGCGGCCTTGAGGGCCTCAAAGGTATGACATGAGCATCCCACGGCGCGAACCCAGCCCTTCTCCTTGGCTTCACTGAGGGCATCCATCGCGCCGCGCAGTTTGCGCGGCCAATCCGCATCGACCATGCAGTGCAGCAGGACGATGTCGAGATAATCGGTGCCCAGTTCCGTACGGAATCGCTCGATATCGGCAAGGACGCGCTCAGCGGTCTTGCCCGTGGTTTTGGTGGTAATCGTGACCTGGTCCCGTTTGACCTCTTTGAGGGCCTGGCCGACGTAGGGATGGCTCTTGTAGGAATCGGCGGCATCCCACCAGCGGATGCCCTCGTCGAGGGCGTTGCGGAGCATCTTGATCATGGCGGGTGCGCCGGCACCCCGCTGCTCGCTGCCGCCCTTGGTGCCCGTGCCGATGGACAGGCGCGAGGCCTTGATGCCGGTCTTGCCCAGCAGGATCTGGTCATTGGCCCGAAGTATGGATCTTCCGACCGGCCGGGTGGCAGGCGGCTCAGCGGCTTCGGAGCCGGTTGTCGTGCCCACCACAAAGGAAGCACCGACGGCCGCCGCCGTACGGGACAGAAAATCACGCCGGTTCAACAGACCCATAGCCTTGCTCCTGAACAGTTTCGCCTGGCTCTCGCAGGGCACACCGCTCCCCGCGTTTCCACCCCAAGTGTAACCGCCAGAAACCGGGAGGCAATCGGGTTCTCTGTTCGCTATTTGCGCGGGGTGATGTGGAGCCCGGACGGCCGCGTTCCCAACCTGGGGCTCAGCCTGCCGGCGGGCCGGGTGGCCGTCGGGCGGCCAAGCGGGCTGGGCCGGGTCGTCACCCGGCGCGGCGGTGGCTCATAGGGCGGCTGCACGCCGATGGCCGGGTACTTGCGGCTCATCTCGAGAATCGCGTTCAGGTAAGGTTCGCGTTCCAGCCACAGCTTGATGTCGCCCTTGGAGTCCTCGAAACGCCGTCGGCCTTCGTGGCGATCCAGAACCTCGATAATGTGAAAACCCATGAAAGTCTCGAGCACTTCGCCGACCTGCCCGGGCTTCACCTTGAAGGCGGCCTCGGCCAACGGCTCCATCATCCGGTGATGACGCGTGAAGTATCCCAGTTTGCCGCCGTTCAATCGGGTCGGACAGGTGCTTTGCTTCAGGGCCTCGTCCCAGGTGATTTTTCCGCCGACCAGGTCTTCGCGGAGCTTCAGGGCTTTCTGGCGCTTGGCTTCCCTTTCCGCGGGCGTATCGTAGGGAGCGGAGCCGATGAGGATGTGCCGGGCGGACACCTCGGTGCCATTGAAATCCGCCGGATTATCATCGTACAGCTTCTTCAGGAGATCGGCGTTCTTGGCCTTTTCCCGGCCCCGGTTGCTGAGGGCGGTGCGGCCGTTGGCCAGCAGAACCTGCATGCGCCAACTTTCCGGCGTTCTACCGACTTTTTTCAGGAAGGCGGTGAATTCCTCATCCGTGTTGAGTTTTTCCCTCTTCTTGATGTGCTCTTTCTGGGCCTGAATGACCGATTCAGGAACAAGCTCGGGGTTCTCATCGAGGTAGATCAGCAGCCACCTGCGCTCCACCAACTCGCGCATGAACTGTTCCTTGTTGGCGTGAAAATCAGCCGGGGCGCCGCCATAGAAGTAACGTTCAAATTCAGCCTGGGTGATGGCCGTCTTGTCGCCGATCAGGACAAGAACCGCATCATGGGCCGGCTGAGTGGCCGCCGTGCCCGCCGGTCTGGTCTCGGCCACAGCCGACGCTCCGGGAGCGGTTGTCGGTTGCTGTGCCGTTGCGACGCTCACAACCCATGCCCCGGCCAGCAACGCCCCCGCCATGCTCCAACTCACTACCAGACCTTGCCTCATCATGGCTTACACCTTTTTCTCAGGAAGCAGACTTCACCGACAGTACTACAAGTCCTGTTTCGGTATGGTTCGCACCTGACCTGAGCCGATCTTAGGCTCGGTCCCCTGGATCAGCCGCCGCAGATTGCCGCGATGTCGATAAATTACCAGCAGACCAATAGTTATGGCAAATAATTCCAGCGGCCAGAGATGGCCGCCTTCTCCAAACAGTTCGCTACGGGCAGAGCAGGCAAAAATTACGGGAAATGCACCTGCCGCCGCAACCGAGCCCACGGACACATATCCGGTAGCCCGGGTCAGTATTACCCATAGAGCGAACGCCGCCAAGCCGGGCAAGGTAAAGTATGGGTACACTCCCAGGATCACGCCCAGCGAGGTGGCCACCCCCTTGCCGCCCTTGAAGCCCAGGTAAATGGGAAACATGTGGCCCAGGATGCAGGCCGCGGCGACCGCCAGCCATAACCACAGAAACGTGCTCTGGCCCCAATCGATTCCAATGCCCCGCTTCAGCAACGGGCCGGCGACCGCGACCGGCGCCAGCCCTTTGAGCAGATCCAGCGCGAAGACGGCCATCCCGTACCAGCGGCCCAGGACCCGCCCCACGTTGGTGGCCCCGATGTTACCGCTGCCGTGCTGGCGAATATCAATCCCTTTGAGCCGCCCGGCCAGCAGACCAAAGGGAATAGAGCCGACCAGATAGCCGACCAGGATACATGCAATCGCAATGGTCCACATTAACCACGTTCTCCTCTGCCGGCCTGACCAGACCGGAGGATTTCTTCATATAACGCCAGCACTTGCCGGGCATGATCGCGCATGGAAATTCCTTCGACCGCCCGGGGGGCATTGGCGGCACAGGCCCGGCGATGCTCCGGGTCGGCCAGTCGCTCAATGCGGTCGGCCAACGCGGGCACGTCGTCGGGCGAATCAATCACATAGCCCTCCCGGCCGTCAACAATCCGTTCGGCGGCGCCGTTGAAACGCGTCGTAATCACCGGGAGACCGGAACCCAGCGCCTCCAGGACCACCCGGCTGCACGGATCATAATAGGTGTCGTGGACCAGGACGTCGGCGGCATGGAAGAAGGCCTGCACGCGGGGCGTCGGCCCGGTGAACAGCACGCGGTCGCGGATATTGAGCTGTTCAGCCAGCTTTGTGCAGGGCGCGGGATTGGCCCGCCCCACCACCACCACCGATGCACGGCCCGCCCGAGCGGTTCCCGCTCTTTCCCGCTCCACTCGCCAGGCCAGGGCGCGGATGAGAGGCCCCACCCCTTTCAGCCTGAAGTTGTGAGCCACGCACAGGAGCATCAGATCGGTGTCCTTCATGCCGAACTGGCGGCGAAGCTGGGCACGATGAGAGGCCCGCTCGGCGGGCGTGGAGATGTCGGGATCGACGCCGTTGAAGATGAGCCGGACCCGCTGGGGATCAAAACGATAATGGCGCTGGAGCTGGTCGGCCACGTATCGCGAAATGGCAATGACCCAGGGCCGGCGACTCAACAACTGCCGCTCAAATCCGCTGATCACGCGATATTTGAGATTGATCCGCTGTCCGAGTTGCTTCAGGACGCGGCGCACCGGCGAGCCCCGCATGGCGAGGTTTCGCGCCAGGGTTTCCGGCACCGTCCCGCCCCGGGGCTGGTAGACGTCGGCAAACGGGCACGGGGTGATGCAGTGTACGATGTCAAAACGGTTCGTGCGGACATACTCCTGTGCCCGCTTGACGAACAGGCCAGTCCTGAGAGCCCGCATCCGGCCGTTGACCAGTATGGGAACGATATTCAGCGAGGGCGTGGACGGTGGGTATGACGTCGAGAGGATGCTCACGCGACAACCGTCGGCAGCCAGGTGCTCGGCAAACTGCATGGTGGAGGTTTCGGCCCCGCCCCGCCAGGTCTCGATCCGTTCAATGATCAGCGCTACGTTCATTCCGCCTGTTGCACTCCCACAGCCGGGGGTACTCCACCTCTTTGGAGGCAGGATCACAAAAACTACCGCTCCCAGGGGTACCCCACCTCTTCAGAGGTGGGATCACGAAGACTCAGCTCCCGAGGGTGCCCTACCTCTTCAGAGGTGGGGTCACGAAGATTCCTGTTGTACGCCTACAGCCAACTCCGGCCGGCGGCGAGCCATCCGCTGAGTCTTGGTGTGAATCAGCCTGGCCAGCCTTCGCGGCGACTCGCCCGTCCCACACGCGCGGACATACCGGCACAAAAAGCGAAGCCGTTCCCACCGCCCTACCCGATCAGCCGGCGTGGAAAAATGCAGGGCCGCCAGATCCTTGACCACCCAGCGTCTGCGCCGCCATCGGGGCCGGAACACCCGCTGGAGGTCAATCAACCGGAAATCCTCTCCTTCGATGAAAATATGCGACAAGTATAGGTCGCGATGCACGAAACCGGCACGATGCAGCCGAGCCACCAGACGGGCCAGCCCGTCGAGCAACCGCCGCCGCCGGGCAAAATCAGTTTCCTGCCCCACCGGCGGCAGGTGGGCCGGCACCCATCGTTCCAGCGACTCACCCGCCACCTCACGGGTCATGACGAAACTTCGTCGCTCCCAGATGCCCACCATTTCCTGCCCGAAGGCGATTGCCTCTATGGCCGGTACCCCCGCCTGGGCCAACAAGCGGGCATTAGTCCATTCGACACCGGCCGTACTCAAGCCGGCATGGCCCTCCCGCCAACGCTCCCACTGCCTTCTGAAAGGCGGACGGTCAAACCGCTTGAGATACAGGGTCCGGGGCGCCCCCTTCGAGTCGGTCAGTACGAGACGCCACCGCTGCCGCCAGGATTCCAACCCCGCCTTGTCCAGCCGTACGCCGGTATCCAGACGAAAAACCGCCTCCATGTCGGTGAGTGCATGGCAGGCCAGGAAGTCTCCCTCGGACGGTGCAATTTCAAATACCTGACTCATACTGGACACCTGCGGCAACGCCGGGCGGCAAAGCTAATCCCCCCTGCGTTGCGATGCAACTGTCGTTGTTGGATGGGAACTGCGCCGTGATCGTGCATCACCGGGTATCGGATCGGTCGGTACGGTGACATCCACAGATGATACGGAGCAATGTTACGGCCGGAGCGAGGCTACGGTTGATCGGGTGGACGACCCGGCGCAACCGGCTCGTATTTCGATAGCCGTGCTCCCAGTTTGCTGATGATACAGGAACGGAAGATGCCGAACTTCCGGTAGCGTGTGAACAGGTAGATGGCCGGCGGATAGATGATCAGCAGCGGCAGCCACCAGCGGCCCCAGGCAGGGACAATCTGCTCGATGACGTGAGCCGCCAGGATGAGGACGGAGATAATGACCACCGAACGGTACAGATCCTTGGCCGTATGCCGGCCGCCAGGATACTTGGCCATGATTCGGGCCACGAAGCCGCGTTCGCGCGGAGTCAGCTCGACGTCGGCCGTGTTCGCGGGGGCCTGGTTGGCAGAGGAAGAATGGGTCGTGTGTTGAGAGGTCATGTCATTTCCCTGTCTTTCCGGCTCAATGCGGCTGATACGTGCAATCCGGTTCCGGGGCCAGCGGATCGCCGGTCAACGCCCAGCTTCGCGCCCGCGAACCACCGCAGACGTTGCGGAATTCGCATATCCCGCATTTGCCGCCCAGCAGATTTGAATTCCGCAGGTCGCGCATGAGGGGGGTATTCCGGTAAAGCTCGGCCAGGGAAGTGGTTCGGACATTGCCTACCGAAACCGCCAGAAAGCCGCTGGGGAATACCTCGCCGGTATGGGAGATAAAGACAAACCCCCGACCGTCATTCAGGTTGATGGACTCATATCCCGGGCCCGGTCCGCTGGTCGAGTTCCTCCGCCCCTCCGTCCCACCGCCTCCGAGGTCCTGTATCCCCTTGTCTCCTTGTCCCCTTGTCTCCTTGTCCTCTTCCCCTGAACCCTGAACCCCGAACCCTGAACCCTCGCCCCTCGCCCTGGCGGCTTTAAGCTTCTGGAGCACGAACCGCCGGTAGTGCGGCGCCTCGGTGCTCTTGATCTTGAACGGCACGCGCTGCCGGAGCGACCAGAGCAATTCAAAGACCTGCTCGTATTCCTCCGGCGCGATCCGCTGCTCGGCCTGGCCCCGCCCCACGGGCACAAGGAAGAAGACGCTCCACAGGACGATATCCAGGCGGGCCAGCAAATCGGCCATGGCCGGCAGGTCGGCCAGGTTGCTGCGGCACACGGTGGTATTGATCTGTACGGGCAGGCCGGCTTCGCGGGCCACCCGGATCACCTCCATAGTCCGCGCATAAGCCCCTTCAAAGCCCCGGAATTCATCGTGGATGCGAGCACACGACCCGTCCAGGCTGACGGCGAACTGCGAAAGCCCCTCCCGGGCCAGGCGATGGATGGCGTCATCGGTCAACAGCGGCGTCACTGAGGGGGTCATGGCCATGCGTACACCGCGTTCGTGGCCGTAGCGAACCAGGTGGAAGACGTCCTCGCGCTTCATGGGGTCGCCGCCGGAGAGCACCAGCACCCCGGCCTCCATGTCGGCGATCTGGTCGATGAGTCTTTCGGCCTCGCGCGTATCCAGTTCGTCGGCATGGCGCAACGGCTGGGCGCTGGCCCGGCAGTGTTTACAGGCCAGATCGCAGGCCTGCGTCATCTCCCAAACCACGACAAAGGGGCGTTCGTTGAAGTCGAACCCGTCCTGGCGCATAAACACTTCCTGACAATTTTATCAAGAAAAAGCAAAACAAAGCTCGCGCCCCGGCCGGCGGGCGCCCTGCAATCCCATTCCCATTAGGATAAACACCCTAGATTACACAGGCAACAGGAGTTACGCGAGGGTCCGGGCGGACATTAATGTTTTTTAATTGCATGTTTTGTCTTGATGGTCCGGGCGGGCGAAATTATATTTTCCGCACAACATTACACTTGGGTGCAGCAGCAAGGTTAGAGGTGTGCACGAAGCACGAGCGCTGAATGAGACGTCCACATGGAGCCGGTCCCGCAAAGGCATCCTCGCGTGTCCAAGCCAGCGTCTGTGACAGCGCAGTGCAAAGCCCCGGTGTCGCGCCCCAGTTCCTTGGCGCGAGGCGGCGATCTGGTACAATCTGGTTTTGTTCGGGTCGCCGAGCTTGCCGACGGGTGCGCAGAGAGGGTGAGTAATTGCGGAGAATACCTTTCACACGGCCGCACCATCGGTCCGTTGGATGAAGCCGGTCTGGTCCATTCATTCTGGAGGAGTCTCATGAACTACTCGTCACGGCTCTTGTTCTCCCCCAAGGGAGTCGTGCTGGGCCTGCTGTTGCTGGCCAGCGCGGCCATCCTCGGCCAGGGTTGTCCCCCGGCCGCCCCACCACCGGATCCCAACTCGGGCCTGACGGGCGAATACGTGGGGTCGGAGCGCTGCTTCACCTGCCACAGCCGGACCCACAACGAATGGGTCGAGACCCGGCACCACGAGTCCTACAACACGCTGGTGGCCCTCGGCCAGGAAAACAACGAAGTTTGCCTGACCTGCCACACGACCGGTTTCCAACAGCCGGGCGGGTTCCAGTCCATTAACACCACTGAACTGCTGGCCAACGTGGGCTGCGAGGCCTGTCACGGACCTGCGCGGGGGCACGTACAGGACGTGACCAACCGCGCCCTACGGCCGGCGGTCAGCATGTCGGCCGATTGGTGTGCCCGTTGCCATAACGGTTTCCACCACGATACGTACAGCGAATGGGCCGCATCGGGGCACGGGCGCGTAGACGAGCACGTGGCCGAGGGACTGAGCGGCGGTTCGCAGGCCCAGAGCTGCGGCGTGTGCCACTCCGGCGACGTCCTGCTGGCCAAAAACTTCAACCAGAACATCGCCGTGTCGGATGCGTTGTTGTCGGGCGTCCCCATCGATCAAATCAATGGCACGAGCTGCTCGGTTTGCCACGATCCGCATCGCAACACCGGCAATGCCGTGCTCCCGCCACCCGGCCACGACTTCCAGTTGCGCTGGCCCGAGGTGACCCATCCCGAACCGACCAACACCGTGGCTGAGACCACGAATCCGGCGCGCTTCAACCTTTGCGGCCAGTGCCATCACGAGCGCGGGGCCACCTGGACCAGCAATGCCCGTCCGCCGCATCACAGCATCCAGGCCAACTTCTTCGTCGGAGAAATGCCGGCCCCCGAAGGGCAGCCGCCGCTCGTTCCCAACCAGCGGAGCACGCACCGTTTCGTGCAGAAACAATGCGTGACCTGCCACATGCAGCATGAAGCCCACCTGACGCCCGGCCTGGGCGCCCAGGACGCCACCGTCAGCGGCGAGATGGGCGAGCTCACGCACGTGGGGCACACCTTCTCCATCTCCAGTCTGAGTGGCTGCGTGGGCAGCGGCTGCCATCCCAGCGAGGCCGTGGCGCAGGCGGATACCGAGCGCTTCCAGGCCGAGGTTCAGAGCCGGCTGGATGCGATCATCGCTCGCCTGGGCCCGGTCAGCACCTGGGGCTTCAGCAGTGCGGGCGAACTGCCCCTGGGTGGCCCGCCGGCCAATCAGCAGAACGCGATTCCCGAGCCCATTCGGAAGGCTCGGTGGCTGTGGACCTGGGTCGCCTACGATGGCAGCCTGGGCGTCCATAACCCGCCGTACACCCGGGCGATTTTGACCGAAGCCGAACGGCTGCTTACGGAGGCCGGGTTGTAACTTGTCCGGAACAGGCTACTGGCCGCCCCCTGGCGAGCACGCCGGGGGGCGGCCCGATAGCAAAGCCCGGCCATGCCGGCGTGGCAGCCGGGCTCGGCACCGGACCTTCAGCGGTAGCCGCCGGGCTCTGTACCGGCCTTTCTGGCGGCCGGGCCTCGTGCCGGACGTTCTGCTGTAGCGGCCGGGCTCTGTACCGGCCATTCTGATGTGGTGGTTCGCGGAGCGGTGAAATCGGAAAGGGTGCTCAATGGCCGTGCGCGACGGTGAGACCGCCAAGCGCACGATGGTTGTGCCCCCGGCTCTTGAGCCGAGGTGGGACGACTCGGCTGTTTCGTACGGCTCAGGAGCTGAAGGCGCATGCCGCGAGGCGGCGTGCCCCAAGACGTGTCGCAAGATCGTGCACGGTCGTATAGAATTCGGGTCGGGAAGCCGGTCAGGACTCCAACCGGTTCCCGACCCGCTTTTTAGGCGGCGGCCGTTTCTGGATTCGGGGCTGGAGGAAAGGGACCGAATGCTGCGTTATCTTCGCTGGCTCAAAAGCCTGGCATCGCCCGGCCGGCTGGGCGTATCCATCCTGGCACTGGCCCTGCTTCCAGTCCTGCCGGGTTGCCCTGAAAGCATCATCTCGCAGCCCGAGCCAACCCTCAGCAACACGACCGATCCGACCAATGGCGGCGCCGAATACCTTGGAGCGGCGACTTGCCAGGCCTGCCATCCCCAGGTTGGCGCGCTGCACAGTCGGCACGGACACAGCCAGATCCTGCATCAAACCCAGGGCGCGCCGGTGCAGTATTCCTCCACCCTGCCCCAGACCGGCGTCCCCCAGCCGCCGCCCGGTCAGGAATGGACGGGGATCAGTTTTGTGATCGGCGGCTACGCGAAGGCGGCGCAGTTTGTGGATCGCGACGGCTTTCTGCTCACTGATGCCGGCAGCGCCAACCCGCTCCAGTTCAATCTACCCCTGGCCGTCATCGGCAGCGAGGCCGGGTTTGTCCCGTCGGCGGGGACCGCTCAGACGCCGTACTCCTTCGACTGCTTCCGCTGCCACACGACCGGGCCACAGACCTTCGAAGCCAGCGGGCTGCGCGAGGACAACCTCCCCGGCATCGGTGGCCACTGGGCGGAAGAAGGGGTTCAGTGCGAGGCCTGCCACGGACCGGGCAGCCGGCACGTGCCCAATCCCTCCGCGGGCAACATTTTCCTCGATCCCACCAACGCAACTTGTGCCCGATGTCACAGCAGCGGGACCGGACAGGTTCTGGCCAGGGACGGGTTCATCATCGGTAACCAGCAGGTCGAAGAGGTGAACGCCAGCCCGCATGCCAGCTTTACCTGCACCGTCTGTCACAATCCGCATGCGTCCACCTTCGCCCAGCCGGACGTGGCCATTCGCAACGATTGCCAGGTCTGCCACAGCGATATGAACATGGCCCTGCACGATGGGCTTGTCTTCACCCGCGGCGAGTATACCGAAACCCTGACCTGCCGGAGCTGCCACATGACCTTTGCCGGCCGATACGCCCAGTCGGCCCCCCCCGGCTTCGCGGGCCCGGCTGGCAGAATCGGCGACACCCGCACGCACGTGGTGGTGATCAATTCCGATATTTCTGATTTCACCGGCATGTTTAAGGCGGACGGCTCCGCCCTGGCCCGGGACGCCAATGGTCGGGCGTTCGTGACGGTGGACTTTGTATGCCTTCGCTGCCACAATGGGCAGGGCGGGGCTTTTGAACTGAGCGCGGACCGGGCGGCTGAAATTGCCAGCCAGATACATACGCCACAGTGAAGCAACTTGAGTCCCTATCCCGGATGGCGGTTGAACGTTGAAGGGCGAACAGTGGAAGCCCCGGCTCGTTAAAAGCCGGGGCAGGGCCAGGACGGCCCACGTGATGAATGTTGCCTTAGCGCGGTGGGCGACGACAGCATGCGACGGCTTCCTCAATGCCATGCGGCAATAGCGGCGGCACAGGCCTTGTTCCTGGCTGCGCCGGGTATCGCTTCCGAACCGGATGCTCCGGCGACGCAGCCGGCCGCGCCGGCCTCCCAGCCGGTCGAACTCTGTCCGCCCCCGCCGGCCCGCAAGCCCTTCACCCTGAGCGTCACCGACCTGTACGTGGGCATGGAGCTTGATCACCAGAACCGCCGGGTGCGCTCGGAAACGGCCTACAAGCGTGGCAGCACCCATCGCAACCGCGACACCCGGGTTGAGGAATACGTGGGCGTGGGCCTGGCCGGCGACATCGGCGATCCCGGCCTGTTCGACTGGCGGGCCGATCTGGAATTCGGGCTGGCCCAGGGCCGCTTTTACGAATCGCAGAACGGCTTCAGCCACACCGACAGCGACAACGGGTTTCTGGCCGAATACGACATCAACGCCGACATCCTCAAGAGCAAGCCGATCTCGTTCAACGTCTTCGCCCGCCGAAACGACTATCGCATTCCCCGGCGGTTCCTGCCGTCGCTGCATGAAACCAACAACGAGGCGGGCGTCACCGGCATGGCCGTCACCGGCCCGGTGACCACCGAATTCGGCTTCACCTGGCGGGATATCGAACGGACGGGAAACCGTCAGGAGGAAGACGACGAACACCTTCAGACCACGCGGGCATTCGTCAACACCACCTGGCAGATCTCCGAGCATCAGAAGCTTCGCCTCAGTTACGAGCATGAAGACCAGGGTTCCAATTACCAGGGCAGCCGGTACAACTTCGACCTGAAGCGCGACGAGTTGCGTGCCGAACACCAGATCGAGTTCGGCCCCGATCACAAGCACCGTTTTGACACTTTCGTCCGCTACAACGCCGAAAGCGGGGACCTGGAACGCGACGAATTGAACTTCGTGCCCCGGCTGACCCTCCAGCACACCGACAAGCTCCGCACCGTCTGGCGCTACAACTATTACCAGGTTAAGCAGGACGTCATCGAGGTCAGCCAGCACAAGTTCGACGGCGAGGCGCTCTACCAGGCGACGAAGAATCTCCGCTTCAGCGTCAACGGCTTCGGGCTGTTCGAACATGCCGATGACGATGTGGATACCACACAGTGGGGCCTCGGCGGCGACATCGGCTACGTGAAATCAGGCTCGCTGGGGGAGACCAACATCAACCTGCACGTGGCCTACGACCAGGCACAGACGCACGGCAGCGCCGGCCGGCGGCTGGTCCGCAACGAAGGCCACGCCCTGGGCGACGTGCGCTCCGTGATTCTGCGTAACCGGAACGTGGTGCGCCAGTCCATCCTGGCCCACAGCGACAACTACACGCGGATCTATGTGCAGGGCATCGACTATCTCGCCACCCGGATCGGCGACCGGACGCTGATCACGCGCATTCCCTTCGGACGGATCGCCCGCAACGATGTGGTCTATTTCGACTATCTCTACGACGTGCCGGCGGAATCCTCGGTCGACACCTGGTGGACCAGCTTTCTGCTGGAGCATCGCTTCGATTTCGGGCTCATTCCGTATTACCAGTTCGACGGCCGGTTCCAGGACGTGAACGAGAAATCTATCGGCACGCCGGTCCTGAACCAGGACCAGAACCGGCACCGCATCGGTGTGCGTTACGACAAGACCTGGTGGGACTTGCGCGCCGAATTCGAGATTTTCGACGACACGGTCGAGCCGTACAACGCGATCCACTTCACCGGCCACGCGAACCTGTTCCGCAAGGCCGATCACTCGCTCGACATCCACGGCGAGGTGTCGCACTACTGGTTTGAAGGCGGCGTAGACAGTCATCGTTCCTGGTGGGAAGGCAACAATCTGAACGACCGGAACGTCTGGTGGACAGAACTGGATGTGAAGGACACGCTTCAGATTCTGCCTTACCTGACCATGAACACCGGCACGGCCTTCCACTACGAAGATGATTCGCGCCGGGGCCGCACCACCGGCGTGGATCTCGAATGGGGCCTCAAGCTCGTCCGCGGCTATCTCACCGTCGAGTTAACCCTGGAGTATGACATGCTGGCGGTCGTGCAGAACCGCGAGCAGGGCTTCGGCGTGTTCTTGAACGTTCGGCGCGATCTGTCGCACCTGCTGCCGGCAAGGAGGGAACAGTGAGCCCCACGCGCACACAATCTCGCCTTGGCCGCTTCGCCCCCTCGCGTCCGGCGGGCTTGCCCCCTCTTACCCAGGGGAAATACAAAGGTGTTCTGCCGTCGGCATTCAATGAGTGCCTCAGAGGTGTCACCGCTTTCTTCGCCCCGAAGGGGCGGGATGAGAGCAGCCACAGGGCTTTCTCCCTCCTGAAGGGGCAGGAAAACAGTGGCCATGGGGCTTTCTCCGCCCCGAAGGGGCGAGGCGAGAGTAGCCACGGGTGGAGCGCAGCGGAACCCGTGGTTCGCAGCCCAAAACATCCTCTCCCGCCCCGTGAGGGGCGGGGTGAGGCCGACGAGAAAACCTCACTCCGCCCCTATCGGGGCGGACAACAGAGTCGTGGGGCCTCCCAACCACCAGTTCCGCTTCGCTCCACTGGTGGCTACTCCCATGCCGCCCCAAAGGGGCGGAAAGACAATTGCCAGGCTCTCTCCGCCCCGAAAGGGCAGGAAGAGAGTGGCTACGCTCATGCGGCCGAGCGCCGCACGACCATACCCACCCATGGTGTGGGCTTCCGGCCGAGCCGACGAGCGCAGGTGGGCATACTGGTCGCCTTCGGCGTCTCGATGCTTGCCGTGGGCTGTGCCCAGTCCGCCAAGCCCCTGCTGGTCGCCCCCGAACCGCCGGTAGTCTGGCCCAAGCCGCCAGATCCGCCCCGCGTACGTTACGTGGGCGAACTCAAGAGCAGTGCCGACCTGGGCGCGGCCAAGCCGGCCAGCCAGGTTCTGCGCGAGGTCTTCTACGGGCCGGAAGCCCCCTCGCCGCTGGTCAAGCCACATGCGGTGGCCATCAGCGCCGACGGCAATCGCCTGGCCGTGGCCGACACGGATATCGCTTGCGTCCACGTATTTGATCTGGCCTCGCGCGCCTACCGCTTGATTACGGCCTGGGGGGCGCCGCATCATCGCTTTGAGTCTCCCACCGGCGTGGCCTGGGACGGCCAGACCCTGTGGGTCACCGACTCCCGGCTGCACGCGGTCGCGATCATCGGCCCCACCGGCACTGGCCGGCTGATCGGCGCGGACTGCCTCCTCCGCCCCGCCGGCCTGGCCTTCTGCGCCGCGCCCGGGCGGGCCTACGTGGCCGACTCCGTCGCACATGCGATCGTCGCCTTCGACTGCCAGGGCCAGGAGGTGCTGCGTTTCGGCAAGCAAGGCAGCGGGCCGGGCGAGTTCA
Organism: Phycisphaerae bacterium; assembly: GCA_012719955.1. Taxonomy (GTDB): domain Bacteria; phylum Planctomycetota; class Phycisphaerae; order UBA1845; family PWPN01; genus JAAXZI01. The sequence goes on from JAAXZI010000107.1 coordinate 20,515, forward strand.
ACTTCCCCCTCCAGATCGCCTGCGGACCGGACGGCACGCTGGTCGTGGCCGACGCGCTGAATTTCCGCATCCAACGATTCAGCTCGGACGGCACGCCGTTGAATGCGTTCGGGCGGAAGGGCGATGCCCCCGGCGACTTTGCGCTGCCCAAAGGGGTGGCCGTCGGGCCGGACGGGAATATCTGGGTGGTCGATGCCCAGTTCGAAAACCTCCAGGCCTTCACGCCATCGGGCGAATTGTTGATGTTCATTGGCCAGGAAGGGCAGGGCCCCGGCGAGTTCTGGCTGCCCGCCGGGATCTGCATCGACAGCAAACGCAGAATGTGGATCGCGGATACCTATAACCGCCGCGTCCAGGTTTTTGAGTTGTTGCCATGAAGACCAGCACAACAGCACAAGGTCGTAGCGGCCGGACTCGGTACCGGCCGTTCTGCCTGCGAAACGACCGATACGAAGCCCGGCCGGGTGGCCCACCTTCTCCGAAGGTGGGTTCACGATTTCGGTCATCCGAGGCGCTGAGAAGCCGCACCACCCTTAGTAAGGCAGAAATCGACAGCCCAGGTTCAAAGAACCTGGGCCACCCGTCGGTTACCAGTTACCAGTTGCCAGTTACCAGTTACCAGTCACGGCACATACTGCGTACTCCTGAACTGGAAACTGGTGACCGGAAACCGGCTACAGAAATCGTTGATACGATGCTCATCACCGCGTCTGCGGGTGGCCCACCTTCTCTGAAGGTGGGTTCACGATTTCGGTTATCCAAGGCGCTGAGAAGCTGCACAACGCTTCGTAAGGCAGAAATCGACAACCCAGGTTCAAAGAACCTGGGCCACCCGCTTGCAAAGGACCTAGGCCACCCGCTCGCCGTGGTAGCCGTGGTTATGGCAATGCTCATCACCGCGTCGGCCGCCTTCGCCCAACAGACCATCGTCGGCTCGCCGCATGACCTGAGCGTCTCCGGCCCCGGCCGGATCCACGCCCTCTACGAGGAGCAGGTCTGTATCTTCTGCCACGCGCCGCACAACAACACCGGGCAGCAGCCGCTTTGGAATCGCTTCAGCCCCCCCACCCACTACCGCATCTATCAAAGCTCCACCACCGATGCGCGGATCGATCAGCCCAGCGGCCCATCGAAAATGTGTCTGAGTTGCCACGACGGCAGCCTGGCCCTGGGGCTGGTGGCCAGCCGGCCGCCCGGCGACCCGATCCACATGAGCTTCCAGATGATCCCGCCGGGCCCGAGCAATCTGACCCACGATCTTTCCGACGATCATCCCATCGGCTTCCGCTACGACCGCGCCCTGGCTGCCCGTGACCGGCAGCTCCGCGTGCCCGACGTGGTCACGCCCGACCTGCCCATGGGCAAGCACAACGAGGTGCACTGCACCACCTGTCACGACCCGCACAACAATGAGCTGGGCAACTTTCTGCGCATGCCCCAGTTACGCTCGGCGATCTGCCTGGCCTGTCACGACATGCACGGCTGGGAGCAATCCACGCACGCGCTCAGCCTGGCCCGCACCACCGGCCGGGCGGTCGATCCGCGCGAGCAGCTTCCCTACCACACCATGGCCGACAACGGCTGCCTGAACTGCCACAAGATCCATTCGGCCGGCGAACGCGAACGGCTGCTCCGCTTCGACCGCGAAGAACAGAACTGTCTCAACTGCCACTCGGGCGGCGTGGCCCGCTTCAACATCGCCACCGAGATCCACAAACGCAGCAGCCACCCCGTGCACCTGTATAACGACCGGCACGATCCCACCGAGGATCCCCGGCTCATGCCCCGACACGTGGAGTGCACCGACTGCCATAACCCGCACGCCGTCGCCGCCAACGTGATCGACACCACCGGCCGGCCGAGCAACGGTGCCGTCGGGCCCACCATGCAGTTCGTCTCCGGCGTCAACCGCGCCGGCGTCCCTGTCGAAGTGTCGCACTTCGAATACGAGGTCTGCTTCAAGTGCCATGCCGACGGCCCGACCCGATCCCGGCGGCAGGCCATCCCGCGGCAGGTCTTCAGCACCAACACCCGGCTGGAGTTTCAGCCGGGCAACCCCTCGTTCCACCCGGTCATCGGGCCGAGAAACAACAACGACGTGGTCAGCCTGCTGCCGCCCTGGCGGGTCGGTTCGGTGATGCGCTGCACCGACTGTCACAACTCCGACCAGGCCTCCAACCTGCCCGGCGCCGGACCCGACGGCCCCCACGGCTCCATCTATGAGCCCATCCTGATCGCCAACTATTCCACGCGTGATTTCACCACCGAAAGCGCGCAGGCCTACGCCTTGTGCTATCGCTGCCATGACCGTCAGAGCATCCTGGGCGACCGCAGCTTCCCCCTGCACAGCCTGCACGTCGTCCGCGGGCGCACGCCCTGCTCGGCCTGTCACGATGCCCACGGCATCAGCCGGACACAGGGCAACAGCACCAATCACAGCAATCTCATTAACTTTGACCGCTCCATCGTCCAGCCGGCCTCCGGCGGATTGACCGGGCGGATCGAGTTCGTGGATCTGGGACAAAACCGGGGAAGCTGCACATTGACCTGCCACGGCGTGGTACACGTGCGCTTCGAGTACGGCAGGTAGGATGAGGTGAAAAGTGAGAAGTGAGAGGTGAGAATGGGTTTTCAGTCGTCAGTGGATGACTGAGGATCGAAAGCCAGAGGAACTGGGGACTGCGGTTTGCCTGGTTCCGACAGCACGCCGCCCCCCTGCTCAAAGCAGGTGGCAAACGCCAGTCGGCTAAGGCCGACCCGGGGCATCACGAGCATACTCGAGGTCATTATGAGAAAGATAATCATCACTCTGATCGCACTTTCAGCCCCCCTCCTGGCCGCCGATTGGGACATCGGCATGAAAAACCCTGCCGGCGCCCCGCGGCCCGGCCCCGTCATCGGCTATCACAAGGGCGTGGTGGGCAGCGTTCACGATCTGAGCGAGGAGATGGGTTTCGGCAGCGCGTGCAATACCTGCCACATTCCCCACGTGCAGGGCATTCGCACGACCACCCAGCCGGCCACGCAGCCGGCCCTCGAATTGTTCCGCATCGGCGGGCAGCGCCGCGTCTTCCAGCCGGATCGTTACATGCCCGGCCCGACGAGCCTGCTGTGCCTGGGCTGTCATGACGGCACTATCGCCACCTCGACCATGGGCACCTCGCACGCCCTGCTGTCGGGCATGCGCGAAGGGTTCGCGGTTCCGGATGGCTTCGTCTGGCGGGATCACCCCATCGGCATTCCCTATCCGACAGGCACAACGCGCGACTACCGGCCGCGGGCATTCGTCGAGAAAGCCGGCCTTCGCCTGCCGGAGGGCCGCCTGGAGTGTATCTCCTGCCACGATCCGCATAACACCCAGGATGTCGAGGATATGCTGTGGTTCTCGAACCGCCGGAGCGCTTTGTGTTTGACCTGTCATGTCAAGTGAGAACGTGTGAAAGTGAGAAAGTGGGAAGGTGGGAAGGTGGGAAAGTAGAAAGTTGAGAAGGCGGGAAAGTGATACGGATTCCCAATGAATCTTGTGCGTCGGGCACCTCATCTCTTCCGTTGGGTACCACACCTCTTTCGTTGGGTGCCCATGTCTTCTGTGTTGGGTGTCCCACCTCTCCTGGGTGCCCCACCTCTTCAGAGGTGGGGGCGCGAAGATTTGTAGGGTCAGCGCGCAGATAGGTACAAGATGAGAAGGCAGGTACGTGCAAGGTGAGCAGGCAGGTGGGCGTTGGGGCTGGAAGGCGAGCGAGAAACGGTCAGAAGACAACTGAAGGTGCTATCGTGAGAACCGATCACGGACAAGTCGGAACAAGAGCAGGAACCCGGCCGGCGGCGCGATTCAATGCCGCCACCGCCGGAAACGCGCTGCCCTCTTCGCGTGCGCACGTGTTCACATGCTCACTTCCGCACGTTTCTACGCGCTCACGTTCTCAAATTTCAACATGCCCACGTGCGCACTTTTCCGCATACCCACCTGCGCACGCTTCCACGCGCCCTTGTCCTCACTCTCGGGTATTCTCACTTTTCGCTTTCTCACTGCCGACTTTCTCACTTTCGGCTTTTTCACTCCTTGCTTTTTCACTTTCGCACTTTCGCACTTTTTCTCACTTTCTCACTTTCCCACTCTTCTGCCTGCTCCTCCTCTCCGGCTGCAGCTCTCCCCCCCAGGCGCGAACCGCTTTTGAACCAGTACAGATCCCCAACGCAACCGCGGTCCCCCGAGCCATCATCTACGGCAGCCTCCTGGATCTTCTGCCGCATTTCGACGTCACGCCGGCGTTGCAGATGTTTCTGTACGGCCCGAGCGACTACGGCAAGACCGCCCTGCGCAACCCGCAGGGCATGGCCCTGATGGAAAACATCCTGATGGTCTGCGACCAGGGTCTGCCCGACCTGGTCGCAATCGACCTGGCCACCGGCCGGCGGCTCCCCTTTACTGACCCCAATCATCGTCCGCGCTGTCCGGTAGCGGTCGCCACCGACGCCGCCTGCGTCTACGTGGCGGACACGACCATGCGCTGCGTGCTGGTTTACGACCGCCGCGGGCGTTTGCTCGAAGAGCTGGCTCCCACCGCCGATCCGAACCGCACCTTCCGGCCGGCCAGCGTCCTGGTCCATGAGAACATTCTGTACGCCGGCAACATCGCCGACCGTCGAGTGGAACGCTTCGACCTGAACGCGCGTCAGTGGCTTTCGCCCCTGCTTCCGCCGGCGGACATGAAAAAGCTGGTCGCGCCCGCCGGGCTGGACATGCTGGAGGACGGCACGCTGCTGATCGTCGATGCCGTACAGGGGCATGTGCTCCGCTGCACGCGCGACGGCCAGTGGCTGCCCCCTATCGGGCGGCCCGGGCGCCGCGACGGAGAATTCGTGCGGCCCAAGCAGGTGGCGCACACGCTTTCGGGGCTGATCCTGGTGGCCGACGCCGGCCGGCAATCGGTACTTGTATTTGATGCCCGGGGAAGGCATCTTATGGAGCTTCACGAGACGAACGGCGACCAGCCCACGCAAACGCCGGGGGCGCGGATGGGCTGGCGCGGGTTTACGCTGCCGATGGGGGTACTGCCGCTGCCGTCCGCGAGCGCGAAGGTGATGCTCCCCCGGCTGGGCCACGAGATTCAGGCGGCTGATGAATATGTGCTGGTTTCGGATGAGCTTGGCGTTCCCTCGCTCACGCTGGTGGGCCTGGTCACGCGCCAAACCGGGGAGGTCACCGATGCCCGCTAGCACTATTTCCAGTCCCGCCGCTCGCGTCAGTGCAGCGGTTCTCTCCCTGATCGGCGTTGCGCTTGCCGCCGCTCAAGCTCTGGCGCCCCCGCCGGTCGCAACCCAACCTGCCCGGCCGGCACCGGCCACGCAGCCGGCCCGCGCCCGCCAGACGCCAGTGCGCAAGGCGGTCAACCCGCACTGGACGAACACCGGCTGCCGGCACTGCCATGATCCGGCTGCCGGACCGGCCGGCCCCATCCCGCCTGAACGGGTGGAGGCCATCTGTGTCCAATGCCACGATGGCCGGCGGGCCAGACCCGAACCCCACCCCGTCGGTCGGCTCTTTGAGCGGACCACCAAACCGCCCGACTGGCCCGCGCCTGAGGACAAGGTCACCTGCATCACCTGCCACGACATTCACCCAGGCGGCCGGTTCGACGGCCCCCGCCCTGCCGACAACCCGATGTTCCTACGGGGATGGACGGGCAACATTCTCACCTTTTGCGGCGAGTGTCACCCGGCCACGCCGGAGGCACACAGCCGGTACAACCCGCACATCACGCAGATCCAGAATGGCCAGATCGTGGCCCAATCCTGCGAATTCTGCCACACCAAACCCATGCCCGCCGGGGAGCAGGCCGTCCGCACAGGCGAGCCCGCCTTACGAGGCGGTCCGATCAATCAGTGCGTCGGATGTCATAACACCCACGTGGATTGGTTCACCCCCGGCCACATCGGTGCGAAGATTACGTCCGAGGTCCGGATCGCCCTCGAGGCGGTCGCCGCCCGACACGGCATCGTCATGCCCGAGAAGACCGGCTTGGCCGCGGGGTTTTTGCCGTTGTCCGACGGCGACACCGTCACATGCGGCACCTGTCACAACCCGCACCAGGCCGGCGTGTTTCCCGATGAGAGCCCCCTGGCGGCCGGAGCCGCCCGCCCGCCGGGCCGGGACAACGAGCAGCTTCGTGGTCTAGGCAAGGAACTTTGCGGTGCATGTCATGCGAAATAAACCTGTAGGCCATACAGCCTCTGTTTGCTTTATTCCGGGTGCTGCTGCCGGCAGAGCCGTTTTACGCCGTCAGAACGCAGACGACCGGAGTCCGGTGCCTTTTCCGGTCCAGGAGTTTCGTGCGCCGGCCCAAGCGGCGGGCAGGATGCCCGCCCCCCAACCGTGCCGGCCGGTGTGGAGCGAACGGCCGGTACGGAGCCCGGCCGCTACAGGACAAACCGCGGGCACAGAGCGAACGGCCGCTACAGAATCAGTGCGCGGCAGCTTGATGCTTCTGGCGATGCTCTTTGCCCTGGTGGCGTCGGCTCCGGTCGTGCGTGCGGCTGATCCGGAGAACTGCCTCAGTTGCCATCGCTACCGGGGGCTCGGGCGGATCGACGAGGAGGGCAAGGCCCACCTGTACCATGTGAACCCCGACTACTACGACCGCGCCCTGGGGCCGCATTCCCGGCTGCGCTGCACGGATTGTCATCCGCGCGAGGAGGTGGAGGTCATCCCGCACAAGCCGGTCAGCCCGGTGAACTGCGCGACCACCTGCCACCTCACCGGCATGGGTGATGTCGAGATTACCTTCTCGCACGAACCCATTCTCGGGATGCTGGAGTCGTCCGTCCACAATCGCGAGACGCTTGACAAGGTCAACGCGATCATGGGCCGTCCGCTGCGCGAAGGCCAGGCCCAGTGCCTGCTGTGTCACGATGAGCCCGTCTATCGCCGCCCGGTGGAGGCATGGTCGGCCACCGCCGCGCCGGTGGCGCGCTGCGAGGTCTGTCACGGCCCGGAACTGCCCGTGGACACCCACTTCATGTACTGGCACGTCCATGCCCGCAGCCGCCCGGCCCGCAGCCACGCGGACATCACCCGCGCCTGCGGCCTGTGCCACGCCCGGCCGGAGGTCCGTGAGGCCTTCGGCATGCCCGACACCGTCGCGAGCTATCTCTTCAGCTTCCACGGCAAGGCCATGATGCTGGGCAGCGAGGAAACCGCAAGCTGCCTCGACTGCCACGTCGGCGAGCTCGAAAACGTCCACATGATGAAGTCGCCGGGAGATCCGACCTCGCCCACTCATCCGGCCCAACTGGCCGATACCTGCCGGTCGCCGGAATGCCACCCGACGGCCGGGGCCCGCATCAGTTCCGCCGCCATCCATCTTGATCTCTCGACCAGCGGCGGCATCGAATTCTTTATCGCCGCCCTGTTCGTGCTGATGATCCTGTTCACCTTCGGGCCGTCGGTGGTGCTGCAGGCCCTGGAAATGTTGCAGATCGTCATCGGCCGGCATGACCAGCGTCTGCACGAACACGAACATTTGGCCAAGCGGCTGATGGCCGATCCCAGGGGCCGTGAAGCCCTGACCCGCTTCAGCGTCCATCAGCGCTTCCAGCACTGGACGCTGGTCATCTGCTTCACGCTGCTGGTGCTGACCGGCTTCCCCATCAAGTTCGCCGATCGCGCCTGGGCCCGCTGGCTGGTGGAGATGTTCGGCGGGTTGCACAACGTCCGCATGGCCCACCGCTACGCCGGCCTGGTCCTGATGATCGGCTTCGTCTATCACATGGTGTACGCGGTGGTCTGCGCGGTACGCATGAAGCGGGCCACCGGCCAGGGCTGGATCAAGACCATCCTCGGCCTGCCCATGCTCACCAACCCGACGGATATCAAGCAGCTCTTCCATCAGCTTGGCTACCTGCTGTTCCTGAAGAAGACGCGACCGGAGCTGGGCCGCTTCAGCCTCAAGGAGAAATTCGAATACTTTGGCGTGTTCTGGGGCAGCATGCTGCTGGGCGTCACCGGCCTGCTCATGTGGGCCAACGCCTACACCACCACCTATCTGCCCGGCCGGGTGCTGACGGTGGCCTCGCTCATTCACACCATGGAAGCGTTCCTGGCCCTGCTGCACGTCGGGATTATCCACATGGTGGGGGTCATCTTCTCGCCCGTGGTCTTTCCGCTGTCCCACGCCATGACCACCGGCGTCACGCCGGTCGAGGAGCTGGCCGAGGCTCATTCCGGGATGTTGCACGAAGTCGCACAGAAGCTGGGCGTCGAGCCCGCCGGGGAGGTGCACCATGGCTGAGAACGTCACCCACGAAACCCAGCCCGGGCCCACGCCGGCCCCGCGCAAGAGCTTCTTCCGAAGGATCCTTGCCGTCCTGAAGGAGCTGGTTCTTCGCTGCTATGCGCTGGCCATTCTGCTGGTCGTGCTCTGGGCCGGCTATACGGCCGTCGCCTACCTGGTGCGCATGGTCTTCACACCCGCCCGCGTGCCGGAGGAGTACCGCACCTGGGAGACCGCCCTGCCCGGCCCCCATCCGGAGATCATGCAAATCGAGAAGCTGGCCGGCCTGGTGCCCCGGGCGCCGATCGGCCATTATCACGCCGTCGATCGCATGCTCCCGCCCGATCTGCATAACGGCTGCCTGACCAGCGGCTGCCACAGCACGCTGGCCCACAGCAAGCGCAAGGAAATCCGCGCCTTCGCCAACCTGCACGCCACGTTCCTGGACTGCGGGATGTGCCACGACGCGAGCATCTCCGGGCCCACGCCGGCCATGTGGGTGGATGATGCCACCGGCGAACCCTGCGATGCGCCCGCCGTCCTTCAGCTTATGAAGTTTCTGGCCCTCGAGGCCGGGCGAGTCAAGGACCAGCCCGCGGAGGCGCACCCGACCATCGAATCGCTCCTGGGCGATGCCGTCACCCGCTCAGCGGATCCCCTGTTGAAGTACCTGCACGCCCAGATCAGCACCTCCGAGCCGGGCAGCCCCGTTTGGCGGAAAGCGGTCAACCAGCTTCGCGATGAATTGCCCAATCACGTCCGTGGTGAGTATGGCGCCAAGCTCGCCCGCAAGATGCCGGCGGAGGAACTGAAGGCCTATCACCAGCGGCTCGCGGAACTGGCTGAACCCTACCTGGCCGCTCCGAAGGGTACTGCCGAGCGCAAGCGCCTCCACGAGGAGATTCATAAGGGCATTCTCGAAAAGCCCAGCGCTTGCCTGGCCTGCCACGGCGACGAACAAGGCCGCCTCGATTTCGAGGCCCTGGGCTATTCGCCCGACCAGGCCGCCGCCCTGCGCGATTCGGCCATCGCCCGCCAGATGGAACAGATTCAGCAGGGCCAGCCGTTCTACCTGCCCAAGCTGTTGGAGGGTGGTAATGAGCGCAGATAAGCCGACCACATCAGGGGGGCGGGCATCCTGGCCGCCTTCCGATGCCGCTTTTGGCAAATCAGTTTTGCACCGCCAGAGCGTAAACGGCCGGTACGGAGCCCGGCCGCTACGGAGCAGACGGCCGGTACAGAGCAAACGGCCGGTACGGAGCCCGGCCGCTACAGAGCAAACGGCCGGTACGGAGCCCAGCCGGTACAAGCCGCCGTGATCGCACTGGCGCTGGTCATGGCCACCAGTCTTCGCGCTCAACCCGCCACCCAGCCCGCCGCCCCGGCACTCGCGCCCGCGCAACCTCCAGTGAGCTATCTCACGCTCCAGACCGATCCGGAGAACTGCCTCTCCTGCCATCGCTTCCGGGGCTTAAGTCGCGTCGAGCCAGACACCGGCGAGCTGCGTCTCTTTTTCTGCAGCGTGGAATACTACACCCAGCGCATGGGCCCGCACGCCCGCCTGCGCTGCACCGCCTGCCACGAGGCCGAAGAGGTCAAGGTCATCCCCCACCAGGTGAAAACGCCCGTGGACTGCACCCGGGCCTGCCACATCGTGCCCTCCAGCGGCGTGGAGATTCATTTCAGCCATGAGCGCATGCACCAGGCCCTCCAGCAGAGCGTGCATGCCCCCGAAAAGCTCCAGGCCCTGAAATTCGACCCGCCGTTGCTGCGGCCGGGACAGTCCGTCTGCCTCTATTGTCACGACCAGCCGGTGTACCGCGATCTCGGTGAAATCCCCCGCCCCATCGGCCATGCCGACGTGACTTCCCGCTGCGATCTGTGCCACAGCGAGCAGATGCCCGCCGACGTTCTCTACTATGCGCAGCATGTCACCAGCCGGCTCCAACCGGCCCGCCCGGTCCGCCAGCTTGCCCAGGTCTGCGCCGTCTGCCACAGTGACCCGAAGATCATCGCCCAGATGCCCGGCGGCAGCCACGACGCCGTCGCCAGCTACCTGCACAGCTTCCACGGCAAGGCCAAGCTGCTGGGCAGCGAGGAAACCGCCACCTGCCTCGACTGCCACGCCTCGCAGGAGGGCGACGTCCATCTGATGCGGGCTTCGACCGACCCCGAATCGTCGATCAACGCCGGCCGGCTGCCCACCACCTGCCGGACTACCCAGTGCCACCCCGGCGCTCCCCCGGGCATGAGCCAGGCGGCCGTACACCTGGACCTCGACCCGCACAACAGAACCCCCGAGTTCTACGTGGCGGCCATGTTCGTCGCCCTGACCGCCGCGGTCATGAGCGTCTTCTTCATTCTCATCATCCTCGACCTGTTCAATACCGTCATCCGGCGGCGCGACGCGCACCATGAGCAGGCCGTTCGCCTGGCCCGGGCGCTTCAGGAAGATCCCCGCACGCGCGGACGTCTGGTGCGCATGAGCGTCCATCAGCGTCTCCAGCACTGGCTGCTGGCCGTTACCTTCATCACCCTGGTGGCCACCGGCATGCCCATCAAATTCGCGGATGCCGCCTGGGCCAAGTGGATGATGACGTTGTTCGGCGGTCTGCCCATAGCCCGTTGGCTGCACCGAATCTGCGGCGTCGTTCTCATCGTGGCGTTCGCCTACCACCTCGTCTACCTGTTGGTCGCCTTTATCCAGCGCGTGCGCAAGGCCCGCGCCGCCGGCGAGCGCAAGCCGATCTGGTGGATGCTGCTGAACTCGCCCATGATGATCACCCCGCTGGACGTGAAGCAGTTCTTCCAGCTCTTCGCCTACCTGCTGTTCCTGCGCCGGGAGCGGCCCCGTTTCGGCCATTACAACTTCATGCAGAAGTTTGAATACTGGGCCGTGTTCTGGGGCATTCCGGTGATGGGCCTCAGCGGACTGGTGCTCTGGGGCGCGGCCGGCGTCTCCGAGTACATCTCCGGCCGGGTGCTCAACTTCGCGTTTATCATCCATTCGGATGAGGCCTACCTGGCGTTCATCTACATCGCCGTAGTGCACATCTTCTCGGTGATCCTGACGCCGGCCGTCTTCCCGGTCTCGCCGGGCACGCTCACCGGCCAGGTCCCGCCCGAGGAATTGGTTGAGGGCCATCTCGGCGAGCTCCAGGCCCTGGCCGAGGAATACGGCATTACGGCGGACAGAGTCGAGGAGCGGCGCGAGTGGATCATCGTCCGGTTCGCCAAAAGCCTCACCCGGCGCGTCTATGCCGCCGGCCTGCTCGCGGTGACCGCCGTCATCGGGTTTGTCTCCATCAGCTTCCTGTTGCATCTGCTGCTGACGCGGCAGGCGGCCCCGGTCGAGATCCGCGAGATTCCCAAGCGGCTCGATGATCGCCTGCTGCTGGCCGCCGCGGCTCTGCCCCAAGGCGATCTCCGCACCGAGGAGACGCCCCCGCGCGGCCCGCTGGCCCACTTCCACCGGATCCCCCGCTGGTTCGAACCCGACCCGGGGAACAACTGCACGACCTCCGGCTGTCACGGCCCCCTGCCCCACGGCAAGCGCATCGAAACCCGCGCGTTCCTGAACATGCACGCGACGTTCGTAGACTGCAACGCCTGCCATGCCGCCGATGCACAACAACAGGGCCTGCAGGCCAGGTGGTTCCGTCTCCCCGACCGGGAGCCACAGGACACACCGGCCGTGCTTCAACTCGCGGGCCTGCTGGAAAAACCCGAGGAGGTGCTGGGTAATCCACAACTGGTCAAAGACCGCCTGATTCCGCTGTTACGGCAGGCGGTGGAGGATTCGGCCGGCGACCGCCAGCTTCGCGAGTGGCTGTTGCGGGTGGAGACAGCCTATCCCGAAAGCGAACCCTGGCGGGCGGCCATCCGGGCCATGGCCCACGAAGGCACTGGGATCCGCACTCACGTTCACGGCGAATACAAGGCCAAGATCGGCCTCTACCACGACGGAACACTGATCGGCGCTCCCACACCGGAACAGCAGGAGGCGACCGAGCGCTACCAGGCCGGCGAGCGCAGCCGACGGTTGATCGATACGATTCACAAGGGCATCACCCCCCGGGGCGCCTTGTGCACGCCCTGCCATTCGGCCGAGCCGACGCTGATCGACTTCAAGGCTCTCGGTTATCCACCGGCGCGTATAGAATTTCTGCAAGACAGTGCGGTGGTCCGGCAGATCCTCAGCATCGAGCAAGGCCAGCCGTTCCATCTGCCCACCATCCAGGAGGAGCCCGTTGATCGCTAGTGCCGTTTCCAGTTGGACAGTCCCGGGCTTCCGGCACACAGCGCTCATCGCCCTGATCGCGGGGATCGGCTTTGCGGGCGCCGCCCTGGCCGTCGAGCCATTGCCGGCCAACAGCCGGATACCGGCCACCATCGTCGCCACACTGGCCGCACCCGCCGACGACCCCATGCACATGCCCACCGACGTGGCCCTGGACCGCGCCGGCCGGGCCTACGTCGCCGATGGCGCCAAAGACCGCATCGTCATCTTCCGCCCCGACGGGTCATTCGATCGGGCCGTCCGGGCTTTCGGCGATCTGGAGCTCAAGCGTCCGGTAGGCTTGTTTGTGGATAGCTCCGACCAACTCTGGGTAGCCGATTCAGGCAACCATCGCGTTATCATCGTTCCACCGGACAACCGCCCGCCCACCACCATCGACTTGCCCGCTTCCGAAAGCGGCCGGCCATTTGAGCCCACCGACGTGGCGGTCACGCCCGACGGTCGCCGGGCCTACATTCCCGACAACGACAACCATCGCCTGGCCATCCGCCACAACGCCACCGGGACCCTCAGCTTTCTCGGCCGCTTCGGCCCGGGCTTGGGGCAGTTTCGCTGGCCGTTCATGGTGGCCATCGCGCCGGACGGCTACGTTTACATCAGCGAGGCCATCGGCGCTCGTGCGCAACGGCTCAGCCCGCAGGATCGCTGGGCCGGGCAGGTCGGCCGCTGGGGCGTTGAGCTGGGGCAACTCTATCGCCCCAAGGGCATTGTGATCGACGGGCACGGCCGGCCCTACGTAAGCGATTCGACCATGGGCGTCGTGCAGGTGTTCAATCCCCGCGGGGGAGTCATCGGCGCGCTGACCGATGCCACCGGCCGGCCGTTCAAGTTTCAGCATCCGATGGGCATGACCTTCGACGCGAGCGGCCGGCTCTACGTTGTGGAATTGAAGGCCAACCGCGTGGCCATCGTGAGCCTGCCGCCTGCCTTCACGATTTCTCAACCCGCGGCGCAACCCACCACGCGGCCGGGAGAGGAGGCGCCCCAATGAAACGCCTTCTTTCTCAGTTCTCAGTTCTCAGTTCTCAGTTTTCAGTTTCTGCCGGTCGCCTTGCGCTGGCGTTGGCACTGGTAACGTTCTTACCGTTCACCGCCCGCGCCCAGGTCGGCCTCCAGGCCAACAGCGCCCGCGACTGCGCGGTGTGCCATCTGAACTGGGTGGACTCATTCCAACGTCCGCGCCAGGCGGTCCTGCTGATGGACCCGCCCGGCGCCGGTGTCGTCTCTGAGAGCGATGCCTGTTTGGGTTGCCATGACGGCGGCGTAGGCGACGACCGCCATCGCGTCTGGGGCGCACACAGCCACGTCACCGGCATCAAGCCCCCGCCCGACATGAACGTGCCCCGGGAGCTGCCTCTCAAAAATGGCGAGCTGGCCTGCCGTACGTGTCACACCGCCCACTCCGGACAGGGGCCTGAAACGCTGGCCACCACAGTCTTCCTGCGGATGCGCAACGACACCAGCCAGCTCTGCGTGGCCTGTCACAGCTCCGACACCTACACCGGCGGAACGGAGCACGGCTCGCACCCGCTGGGAAAAATGTCGTTGCACCTGCCGGCCGACCTCGCGTCCGCGGGCGCGCACGCCGGTTCTGACCGCCAGACCCTGACCTGCCAGAGCTGCCACGAACCGCACGGCTCGCGCGAAGATCATCTGCTGGTGTTGCCGGCACGCACCAGCCAGCTTTGCCTCACCTGCCACGAGAAGCTCGAAACCACGCTCTGGCAGGCCGGCCAGGAGCACGTCCATCCCGTGAACGTCCCGCTCTCCACACCGGCACAGCACCAGGCCATCCAGGCCATGAACACCCGTGTGGGAGACGACGACCGGCTGATCTGCCTCTCGTGCCACAAGATGCACGGCGCGCACGGCGGTTCGTCCATACTCGCCCAGACTGTTACTAACAGCCAGATCTGCATCGACTGCCACCCCGAGCAGAAACCCACGCTGGGAACGCGCCACGACCTGCGCGTCAGCGCCCCCGATGAGCAGGACCAGTTCGGACGAACCGCCGGACAAAGCGGCCCCTGCGGCGCCTGCCACGGCGTGCATAAGGCCGCCCGGCCGCTGGTCACCAGCCCGCTCGACCCCACCGGCCAGTGCTTCACCTGCCATCGGGAGGGCGAATCGGCCGCCAAGGCCACCGGCCTGCCATTCAGCCACCCGACCAACCTCAGTGAGAGCCGTCTGGCCGGCCAGCAGAAACTTCCGCTCTATGCCGCTGCGGGTACCCCCGACCAGAAGACCTTTGCCTGCCTGACCTGCCACGATCCCCATCAGACCGGGCACGCCCATTTCCTGCGCTCCGAGCCCACGCAGATCTGCGCCACGTGCCACAGCGATACGCTCGCGGGATTCGGCCCGCAGCACGACTTCACCGATCGTCCCGAACTGCTGAATGGCCGGGGGCAGAACGCCCGGCAAGCCGGACAGTGCGGCTTCTGCCACGGTGTACACAACGCTTCCGGACCGGCCATGTGGGTGGCCACGCCCACGGCCCCCTCCAACCCCAACGGGTTGTGTACGGAATGTCACTCGCCGAAGGGCATGGCCCGTGACGTGGAAATGACGCCGCTGCGCCACCCCAGCGGCCCGACGGCCACGCTGAAACTGCCCGGTGTCGATCAGGCCACCACCCGGCCGGCCATCAATGCGGGCCAGGCCCCGCTCGCCCTGGAGCAGGATACACCGGGCGGGAGTTCGCTGCCTCCATATGACTCCCACGGTCGCCGCAGCGCGGACGGTTTCGTCGCCTGCGGCTCATGCCACGACCCCCACGGCGGCAAAGGCGTCTCCGACCACATGCTCCGCCAGACCGCATATGCGGGCGAAGCCACCCTGTGCGCCGCGTGCCACGGCGAGGCCCTAGCCATCAAGGGCAGCATGCACAGTAAACGGCTCCTGAGCCAACACTTCGAGGACACTCGCAACTGCGCCCCCTGCCATGCCGTACATGAGAAACCGGGCATGCCCCCCACCGGCATGTGGGCCGCCCCGCTCGGCCCGGAGACCGACCCCGCCGCCTTCCGCCAGTGCACCGGCTGCCACTCCCCCGGAGGCAGCGCACCGGCCGTCACCCCGACCATCCACCCGGCGGTGCCTATGGCTAACCTGGTCGGACCGGACATGCCCGGCTGGATGCCGCTTTACGACGAGAAAGGCCGGGTGAGTACGACCGGCACAATCGGCTGCGGCACCTGCCACTTGCCCCATGGCCCCTTGAGCGGCCAAGGCCTGCCGGTAAACGTGGCCACCGCTTCCATCGAGGAGCTGCGTAAGCTCCGCCCGATGGTCCGGCCGTACGTCACGCCCAACGTGTGCAGCTCCTGCCACGGCTTCGACGGCCTGCGCCGCTATCTCTATTACCACCACCCGACCCGTCGCCAGCCGTTACCCCAGGAAGAGGGCCGGCGATAAGAAAACGCTGACCGCCAGGCCGGAGCCAGCGGTCAGCGATCAGCGATCAGCTTTCAGCAGTCAGCTTTCAGCGGTCAGCACTCAGTACTCTGCACTCAGCACTCAGTACTCAGTACTTTACACTTCTTCCGGCACAACCCACGGCTCACGATAGGTACGTTTGAGCATGGCATTGGCCTCATCATCGCCGACGAACCGCTCCTTCTCGCCGTCGAGCACCAGTTTTCGCCCGCCGAGCCGATAGGAGATGTTGCCGATCTGGCACAACAGCGTTGAGAGATGCCCTTCTTCGATGTCCGCGTTGGGTTTCTCGCGGGTCTGGACGCACTTGAAGAAGTTCTTCATGTGCGGCACGTGCGGATGACGATCGTTCTTCTGGGCGATGACCTTCTCGCTGGTATCGAACACCTGCCAGCCGCCGCCGTGCCGCTCGAAGTACATCAGCCCCTTCTCGCCGTACACCTCGATGCGCATGCCGTCGAACGGCCAGTTGGGGTAGTCATCGGTGTCGCGCAGCTCCCACGGCATTTTCTTCATGTACGGCGACCACAGCCCCATCTCGAAGACCAGGGTCATGTCGTCGTAGTCCCACGTGACCACCTGGGTGTCCGGGCACTCGTGGTCGTTCTTGAAGAAAAACTGCCCGCCGGTCGCATAGACCGACTTGGGATACTTCTTGCCGATCAGGTAGCGCGCGGCGTCGATCTGGTGCACGCCGTCGTTGATGATGTCCCCTCCGGAGTAATCCCAATACCAGTTCCAGGAGTAATGGAACCGGTTCGGGTCGAACTCGCGCATGGGCGCCGGCCCCAGCCACATGTCGTAATCCACGTTGTCCGGCTTGGGCATCATGGGCTTGCGCCCGATGTTCTCGCGCTGCTTGAGATTGTACACCTTCACCAGGTGCACATGGCCGAGCTTGCCCGATCGGAGATACTCCACGGCCGCCTTCGTGTATTCGCCGCTGCGCGTCTGCGTACCGAGCTGGACCACCCGCTTGTATTTGCGGGCCGCCTCGACCATCTTCCGGCCTTCCCACGGGGTGTGCGACGCCGGTTTTTCCACGTAGACGTCCTTGCCCGCCTGACAGGCCATGATCGTCGCCAGCGCGTGCCAGTGGTCCGGGGTGCAGTTGAAGATCACATCCACTGACTTATCGTCGAGCATCCGCCGGTAGTCGGTCACCAGCTTCGGACGCCTGCCGGTCATCGACTCCACCATCTTGCCCGCGGCCTCCAGCCGGCCCTGGTCGACGTCCGCCAGGTAGGCCACCTCCACCTCCGGCCACTTACACAACTCTTCCCGGAGCAGCCACGGCCCCCGGATGCCCATGCCCATCATGCCCATGACGAATTTGCCGTTGGCCCCGGCCGCCCGTGCCGGAGTCGATCGCAGCCCGGTCGCCGCCATTACTCCCACAGCGGTCGCCGCCGATTGGCTCAAGAATCTCCGCCGGCTCGTGCGATTTCGTCTCATGTACGTTCCTCCGTTACGATTGGATAACAAATACACTCAAACAGTCTACCCGACCTCCGCCGCCGGTGCGAGATGAACCTTCCCGGCAGAAGATGCTGCCGACAGGTCCATGCCACGAGAAAAAAGGACGCACACGCTGACCCAACTGGTAACTGTAATCGCCTTCAGTTTTAATAAGTATGGGATGTCCGGAAAAACGGCACGACTCAGCCATAGCCTGTACCTTGTCGGCCTGGCCCTCGGCATCGGCCTTGGAGCTTATCTCCTCCTGCGCGATGGCTCCACCGGCCACGGCAAGGCCCCGCGGGATCGCGTCGAATGGTTTAAGGACGCGAAGTTCGGTCTGATGATTACCTGGGGCCCCGTGAGCCTCGTGGGCACCGAGATCAGTTGGTCCCGCGCCGGCCACCGCCGTGGCGAGGATAACAGCGAAGAGACGCGCGGCACAATCCCCGTCGAGGAATACGACCAGCTCTATCTCCGCTTTAATCCGACGCAGTTCGACGCGGCCCGCTATGTCCAACTGGCCCAGGCAGCCGGCGCCAAATACGTCATATTTCCCGCGAAGCACCACGACGGCTTCTGCATGTTCGACAGCGTCCTGACCGACTACAAGATCACCAACGCCCCCATCCGGCGCGATCTGACCGCCGAATTCGTCCAGGCCTGCCACCAGGCCGGCATGCCCCTGGGAATCTACTACTCGCCGGTGGACTGGTACCATCCGGATTATCGCACCCCCCGCCACGACCGGTACATCCAATACTTGCACGGCCAGGTCCGCGAACTCTGCACTCGCTACGGCAAGATCGACATCTTCTGGTTCGACGGCCTTTACTGGCGGGTCCAGGACTGGGACGCCGAGCGTCTCTTCAGCATCATTCGCGAACTTCAGCCCGGGGCACTGATCAACGACCGGGCCGCCTTGCCCGGCGACTTCGCCACCCTGGATACTGAAAACCGGATCGGCGAGTACAATGACCAATCGCCCTGGGAAACCTGCATGCCGCTGGGAGATCAGTGGGCCTACAAGCCCAATGATGCTCTCAAACCCGCCGCCGAATGTATCCACAACCTGGTCCGCTGCGCCGGTGCCGGCGGCAATTTCCTGCTGGGCATCGCCCCCGACTCAACGGGTTTGCTGGACCCCCGTGCCATCGAGTGTCTGGAGGAAATCGGCCGCTGGCTGGCGGCGAACGGCCGGAGCATTTATCAAACGCGCCCCGGCCCCCTCCTGCCAGACGACTGGGGCGTCTGCACCCATCGCGACAGGTCCATCTTCCTCCACGTCCTGAACCCTGACGCTCCCCTCTCTGTGCCAGCGCTTCCCCACAAGATTGTTTCGGCCGCCACGCTGACCGGCCATCCGGTGCAGTGCACCCAATCCTCGGACGCCACGCAGATCATTCTGCCGGAGGCCGCTCGCGACCCGATCGACACCATCGTCGAACTCCGCTGGTAGGCTCAGCCTGATACTCCGCCTTCTCCCCCCTGCACAGCACCGAGTGCGATGCCCACCCGCCTCTGCTCCGACCGGGGATCCGTGACAGGAACGGTGACCGATTGAGCCCGAAGCAGAGCCGATTGGGTCCGAAGCGCAGCCGATTGAGCTTGAAGCGCAAGCGATTGAGCCCGAAGCGCAAGCGATTGAGCCCGAAGCGCAAGCGAGGGCCTGAAGGACTGCTGAGTGGGCTTCGCCGGCCCTCGCTTGCGCTTCGGGCTCAGAATTGGTACTTCTTCGCTCAGAATTGGTGCGTCTCCGCTCCACCGAAATTGTCACGGACCCTCCGACGGGGGCGCATGACGGGGGTGTTTCTGTCCCCGCCTCTCATCTGCTATAATCGCGATGCAAGTCGTCGCGGAGGAGTGGCAATGCGGTCAACCTCGTTATGGGTCCTTCTCGCAGGGCTGGCGGCCCTGTTCGCAACCCGGCCGGAAGTCCGGGCCGAAGAATTGGCCCCCGGCGTCACCTACTCCTTTTATCAAGCCCCCGGCCCCAACAGGGTCTACGTGGTCGCTGTGGATCGTTTCCGGGCCGAGTACAAGCTCAAAATCGGCTGGCCCCAGAAGAAGCGAAACTTCACCTCCCGCCAGACGGTCAGCACCATTGTCTCACACTACGATCAACCGCCCGCTCATGACGTGATCGCCGCCGTGAATGCCTCCTTTTTCGGCACCACACCGGCTATCACCGGGGCGACCGCCTCAGACGGCGAAATGCTCGAACAGCCGACCGGCAGTTATGAGACTTTCCTCTTCGGCGATACGCGCCTGCCGGTTATTGTTGAGAATATCTCCCATCTCAATGGCACGGTGACCTTTGCCGATGGCAGCACCACGACGCTGCATGCCTACAACAAGGCACGGACGGCTGACACCCTGGTGGCTTACACGCCCCAGTGGGCCTCGACCACCGGAACGGCCGGCCAAGGCGTCGAGATCATCCTCTCCGACGTCACCTACCCGATGCGCGGCGACAAAACCGTCTCCGGCATCGTTACCGCCATTCGGTCCGGATCGGCCTCGGTCAACAACGCCATCCCCGCCGGCGGCATGGTCCTGTCCGCAATTGGAGCGCCCGTCGCCACCCTCACCGCCAAAGTCTCCGTCGGCGATCGGCTCGCCATGTTCTTCGACACCAGCAACGCCAACTACAACAACGCCAACATGGCGGTCACCGGCGCGGGCTGGCTCTTGAAAAACGGGGCCGCCAACACCGCGAACTGGTCAAAACACGGCTTCGCCACCCAGCGGCATCCCCGAACCGTGCTGGCCTGGAACAGCACCCACCTGTTTCTGATGGTCTGCGACGGCCGGTGTAACGGCATCGTGGGCATGACCTTCCAGGAACTCGCCGATTTCCTCACCGGCACGCTGGGCGCGACCGACGCCATCAACCTCGACGGCGGCGGCTCGTCCACCATGTGGGCCAATGGAACGGTCCGCAACGTACCCGCCGACAGTTGCGGTACCCAGCGGGCCGTGGCCAACGCCGTTCTGCTGGTTCGCGAGGACACCGCGACCCAGTTCCCCTTCGCCGCCCCCTTCGCACCCACCGGCCGGCTGCCCGGCTGGGACGACAAGTTCAACTACAACCCCGTCAAAACCTTCTCGCCTGCCGCCCCCAGCGGCGACGGGTACGTCCTGGAAGTGAAACCTGCCAGCGGCCTGGACTCCGTCCGCCGCGGCGACTTCGGCGACACCGACTACGCCGTGGAGGCGGACATCTACTGCGAGTACCGCCCGGACCTGGCCAGCAACGGCTACGAACGCTACTCTCTCTTCGCCCGCGACAGCGGCACCGGCGCACTGGGCAGCACGAGCGCCCCCGGACCGGGCAACTGCTACGCGATCACCTACGACTCCGACGACGGCCGGCTCCGCGCCGCTCGTTATCTCAACGGCAGCCTCACCGACTTCCGCGATTCGAACCGGATCTATCTGACCTCCACCGCCTGGCGCCGCTTCCGCATCGAGTGCGTCGGCTCGCGCATTCGCTATCTGGTGGACGGCTCGCTCATCGCCGACGTGACTGACGCCAATCACCCGCGCGGTTACTTCGGCATCGGCTACCAGGAGTCCTTCAGCTCCAACAGCAACATTCACGGAACCCGGGCGGACAATTTCCGGGCCCTCCGCCTGGCCGCTCCGGACAAGGCCACGAACCCCAGCCCCGCCGATCTGGCCAGGGGCGTGACCTCGACGGTCCTGAGTTGGACCGCCGGGGCCGAAGCCACCTCGCACAACGTTTACTTCGGGACGGTCAGCCCCGGCGTCTTTCAGGGCAACCAGACCGCCACCACCTTCAACATTGGCCCGCTCGAGTTGGGCGCAACCTACTACTGGCGCATCGACGAGGTAAACGCCTACGGCACGACCACCGGCGACGTCTGGAGCTTTACCGCCCAGCGCTACATGGGCGACTGGGACAACGACGGCGACGTGGACCAGGACGACTTCGGCCGGTTCCAGGCCTGCCTCTCCGGCTTCGCAGCCCAGACCGACCCGGCCTGCGAGCGGGCCAGGATCCACCCGGTCGGCAACCCTGACGCGGACGTGGATTCTGACGATCTGGCGTTATTCCGAAACTGCATGACCGGCCCGCAGGTCAGCCCGCCGGAAACCTGCCTGGAATAAGCGATCCAAGCCCTGTATCCTCCCGCCTGATTCGTGTATCGTGTCGGGCGGTTGCACTTGCCCGGGTTTGACTACAGCGACCGGCCTCTGTGCCGGCCGTCGAAGCCCGCTTGACGAACCGGCCGGCGGAGACGCAAACCCCACATGCAGGCGCGAAGATTCGACCCGATTGCGGAGACCTGAAGCGTGCCGGAAACACCGGTCTTGGAGGATGCAAGAACAAGGCAGAAGCCGCGTGGCCTGCTTGGTTTCTGGGCCACGGGGCCCGACGCGCCACCCCTGACCGATCCCGACGAGATCGACCGGCTGTACCGGCAATGCCGCCGATCCGTCCTGGTTGCGATCCTGCTCGGCTACAGTTTCCTGTACACCTCCCGCCTCGGTTTCAATGTCGTGAAGAGCCATCTCATCGACGACGGCATCTTCACCACCGAGGAACTCGGCAGGATCGGCTCCGCATTTTTCTACGGCTATGCCGTGGGCCGGCTGCTCAACGGCTTTCTCGCCGATCACGCCAATCTGCGGCGCTTCTTCGCCACGGGCGTGCTGCTGTCCGCCCTGGCCAACCTCGTCATGGGCGGCACCGCCCACCTGTGGCTCTGGACGCTCCTGTGGGGTTTGAACGGCTGGTTCCAGGGCTTCGGCGCCCCGTCCTGCATCGTGTCCATCGCCCGCTGGTTCGGCGGACACGAGCGCGGTCGGGTCTATGGGACCTGGAGCGCCGCGCACTCCCTGGGCGAAGGGCTGACCTTCGTCGGCACGGCCGCCCTGGTAACCTACTGGGCCCAGCACAGCGACCTGCTGGGGCCGGCCTGGCGGGCGGGTTTCCTGGGCCCCGGCGTGTTCTGCCTGTTTGTGGCCGTCGGCGTTTGCCTGCTGATGCGCGACCGACCGCAGGCACTCGGCCTGCCCTCGGTCGCCGAGTGGCAGAAGCCACGAAGCTTCCCTGTCGTAATGGAAACAGACAGCGGCTCGTGCGCGACCGGCAGCGAGCGACCCGGCACGCATACGGAAAGCACTCCCAGCTTCTGGGACCAACTGCAGATCCTCAAGCTGCCGGCGGTGTGGATTGTGTGCCTGGCCAGCGCGACGATGTACATGACGCGCTACGGGCTGATCTCCTGGGGCATGTTGTACCTGCAAAAAGAGCGCGGCTTTTCGATGACCGCCTCGGGGCTGTTCATCGGACTCAACACCGTGGCCGGCCTGGGCGGCTGCATTGCCTACGGCTTCATCTCCGACCTGCTGTTCAAAGCCCGTCGCCCCCCGGTGACCTTTCTCTTTGGCGTGATCGAAGTGCTCTCGCTGGTGGTCCTGTTCTACGTACCGCCGGGACATCCCTACCTCCTGGCCGCGGCGTTTATCGTTTACGGGTTTACGCTCAGCGGCCTGCTCGCCGTGCTCGGCGGGCTGTTCGCCGTAGACATCGTGCCCAAGCAGGTGGCCGGCGCAGCCATCGGAATTACCGGCGTGTTCAGCTACATCGGCAGTGCCCTGCAGGAATACATCAGCGCCTACCTGCTGCACCGCGGCGAGACGATCGACGCCAACGGCGTACATCACTACGACTTCAGCGCGGCCATCCTGTTCTGGATCGGCACGTCCGTGGTGTCGGTGATCCTGGCGGCCTCGCTGTGGCGCACGAAGGTTCGCGAGTAGCGATCTGGCGGCTTGTCTGCTGGCACCGACAGGCGGTTTGGGTTAAGCTGTTGCCGCATTCACTTTCAAGGAGAACACTCATGCTCGCACGGACTCCCGTCTTTTATCTGGTCTCGGCACTGTTGGCGGCATTCCTGTTGGCCGGCTGCAAACGCGAGGAAAA